>JAIXTS010000002.1 GCA_027483805.1 Azospirillum sp.
GTGACGGAGACCAGCCCGGCTCACCGCATGGCCTTCCGCCGGTTCACATCGGACCGGGTGGCGCTGTACCACAAGGCACAGGTCGATATCCTGCGCGCCCATTCGCCGGGCCGGTTCATCACCCATAATTTCATTCCGCCGACCGACACGGGCATCGATAACTACACGATGTGCCGCGACCTGGATTTTGCCAGTTTCGACAATTACCCGCTGGGTCGCACCGATGTCTGGATGGCGAAACGCCCCGCATCGGAGTTCCGGCCCTATATGCGTACGGGCCACCCCGATTACTGCACCTTCCTGTTTGACCAGACACGCAGTCTGGCGGGCGGCAAGTTCTGGATCATGGAACAGCAGCCCGGCCCCGTGAACTGGGCTGGACACAATCCCCGCCCCCTGCCCGGCATGGTCCGGCTGTGGACGCTGGAAGCCTTTGCCCATGGAGCCGAGGTTGTCAGCTATTTCCGCTGGCGTCAGGCCCCGTTCGCACAGGAACAGATGCATGCCGGCCTGCTGCGCCCCGACCGCACCCCGTCAGAGGCCTGGCCGGAGGTGGAGCAGGCGCTGCGCGAGCTGAAGCTGCTGGACCTCGCGCCGGTCCCAGCGGCCAGGGCCCGCGTCGCGATCCTTTATGATCATGAGGCGCAGTGGCTGGGCGAGACGGAGCGGCAGGCCGACAGCTACAGCCATCCCGACATCATGGTCGACTGGTACATGGCGGCCCGCCGGCTGGGCCTGGATGTTGATTTTATACCGGCCGATGGCGATGCCGCCGGTTACGACATCGTGCTGGTGCCGGGTCTGGCCATGCCGGACGCCGCAACGGTCAAGCGGTTGGGCGACAGCGGGGCCCTGCTGCTGTTCGCGGCGCGGTCCGGTGCCAAGGCCAAGGATGTGAACCTGCCCGAAGGCCTGCCGCCGGGTGAACTGCGCCAACTGCTGCCCATCCGCGTCACCTCGGTCGGCACCGCCCGGCCTGACTGCCCGGAGGATGTGGTCTGGCGCAACCATACCTATCAGGCCTTCACCTGGTTCGAGGCGCTGGAACTGGTGGGTGAGGCCGAGGTCCAGGCCACCCTGGCCGATGGTTCGCCGGCTCTGGTGCGCAAGGATAACGCACTTTACATGGCAACCCTGCCGGAGCAGGATTTCATCGCCGACCTGCTGGAGACGCTGTGCGCGGAACGTGGCGTGCCGACCGTGCGCCTGCCCGACGATCTGCGTATCCGCCGGCGTGGCGATCTGGTCTTTGCCTTCAACTATGCCGCCGTGCCGCGCGAGGCACCTGCCCCCGACCATGCGCAGTTTGTGCTGGGCAGCCGCAGCGTGGCCCCGCGTGACCTTGCCGTCTGGCGGGTGCCATCATGAGGCGGGTTGGAAGGGCCTTTGCCCTGATCCTGGCGCTGGCCGTTGCGGCCGGTGCCGGCTGGTACCTGTCGCCCCGCCCCGCCGCCCCGCTGGCCCCGCCCTTTGCGGCGTCCTCGCTGTCGGATGCGCCGGCGCTGGCCGCCCGTGGCCCCCACAAGGTGGGGGTCATGGGGGTTTCGCTGACCAACCGGGATCAGCCGAACCTGCTGGGCATCAACCCCGTGACGCGCGACATTCCCCGCGCGGACCGGAAGCTTGACCTGCTGGTCTGGTATCCGGCCAGCCTGTCGCCGGGACAGGAAGAAAAGACGACCTACAGCTTCACCACCCCCGTCGTGCCCGATATTCCGGTGGAAAGCCTGCCCCCCAGCCTGACCGTAGATGGTCGGGCGGCGCGCGATGCAGCACCCGAACGGCAGGGCGGCCCCTGGCCGCTGGTGGTGTTCAGCCATGGGTTCCGGAACTTCGCCGCCGGTTATACGGCGATGGCGGAAAATCTGGCCTCCAAAGGTTATGTCGTGGTATCGATCGAACATCGCGACGCCGAGACCGGGCCGTTGATGCCGATCGAACTGTCCTTCGGCAACACGGTGGCCACCCGCGCCGCCGATCAGCGCTTTGTCATCGCCGAACTGTCGCGACGCGCCGGTTTGACGGGTGATCCGCTATCGGGCCTGCTGGACCCCAACCGCATCGGCCTGATGGGCTATTCCATGGGCGGGTTCGGCGCCTTGATCACCATGGGTGCCGGGTTTGACCCGAAGGGTCCGCTCTATCCCCTGGTCCCCGGCGGGCTGCTGGACAAGGATGCCGCCGGCAGCGAGGCCTTGCGTGCCGCGGTACCGCCGGGCGTCAAGGCGCTGGTGGCCTTCGCCCCCTGGGGCGGCGGCAGCCGATTGCGCGCCTGGTCGCCCGAAGGGTTGGCAGCGGTTACCGTGCCGTCGCTGTTCATCGTCGGTGATCAGGATGATGTGTCGGGTTTCGATGACGGCGTGAAATGGATCTACGACAACATGTCGGGCAGCGACCGCCGCCTTCTGGTCTATCAGGGGGCCCGCCACAATGTGGCGGGTGACCCGACACCACCGCAACTGGCCCACTATTTCCAGTTTGTGGAACGGTATGAAGAACCGGTGTGGCGGCGTGACCGCATCCTGTCCATCAATACCCATTTCGTCACCGCCTTCCTGGACACGCACCTGAAGGGCGCGGCCAATGCCGCCGCCTATCTGCAGGTGCCGACCGTCAAGGCCGGCGACGGCTTGTGGAACGCCGAGAAGCCCGCAGGCGCGTCGTTCGCGATGCCGGGTGATCCGGCCACGGCGGGCTACTGGCCCGGATTCCAGCGTCGCTGGGCCCTGGGTCTGGAACTGCATCATACAGAACGTAGGTCAGGTCGCGGCGAAGCCGCGCCCTGAGGGCAAAGGATCGAAGGCTTTTCTGTCAGGGCGCGCCTCACGGCGCGACCTGACCAACCGGTTGCGCCACGCGACGGCGGATCAGTGACCCTATAAAAACCGAGAAGGACGGGAGGATATGCAATTACCCTTGCTCCAGGTGGCCATTGCGGCAGCCCTGACGGCGCTGGTCGCCGGGCTGACCGTATGGAAATGCCGCCGCGCCAGCGTGCACAGCACCGATGCCCATCAGGAATATTTCCTGGCGGGCCGGGGCCTTAGCTGGTTCTTCATCGCCGGCTCCATCACAATCACCAACCTGTCCACCGAACAGCTGGTGGGTATGAATGGCAATCAGATGCTGCTGCTGGCCTGGTGGGAACTGGCGGCCGTGGTGGGCCTGGGCATCCTGGCCCTGGTCTTCCTGCCCATCTATTACCGCTATAACTGCACCACCACGACCGAACTTCTGGAAAAGAAGTTTGGGGCGAAATCGATCCGCAGCCTGATCGGCGGCCTGTTCACCTTCGCCAATGTCTTCATTTCCATGCCCATCATGCTGTACAGCAGTGCCTTGTTCCTGAAGAGCATGTTCGGGCTGCAGGTGCCGCTGCTGCTGATCGCCATCATCCTGGCCCTGGCCGGATCGCTGTTCGCCATTCTGGGCGGCCTGCGCGCCGTGGCCGTGGCCGATACCTATTCCGGTGTGCTGCTGCTGACCATGGGCACGGCCATCGTGTTTCTGTCACTGGCGGCCATCAACTGGGATTTCAGCGGCATTCCACCGGAACGGCTGACCATGATTGGCGGTAATGACAGCCCCATTCCATGGCACACGCTGCTGACCGGCATGATCTTTATCCAGATCTTCTACTGGTCCACCAACCAGACCATCACCCAGCGCGCCATGGCCGCCCCCACCCTGCGCGAGGCCCAGAAGGGCGTGCTGGCCGCTGCCACGGTCCGCCTGCTGGTCATCCCGCCCATGGTCGTGCTGCCGGGCGTTGTCTCCTACAAGCTGTATGGCGATATCAACGACGCCGCCTATGGCACCATTGCCGGCGCCGTGTTGCCGGAATTCCTGACCGGTATCTTCGCGGCGGCCCTGGTCACCGCCGTGCTGGCCCATTTCGCCAGTGTGCTGAACAGCACGGCCACGCTTTATGTCTGCGACATTCACGAGAAATACTTCAATCCCAACCCGAATGTGCCGAAACTGGGCGGTATCGCCAGTGCCGCCTTTGTGGTGATCGCCATCCTGCTGGTTCCGGTCTATTCGGACGCCGAAAGCATCATCAATCTGGTGCAGCAGTTGAATGGCCTGACCTCCATGCCGATCCTGTCGGCCTTTATTGTGGGCTTGCTGTTCCGCAATGTCGATGCAAGGGCGGCCGTCATGGGCGTGCTGTTCGGGGTGGGGCTCTATGCCATCTTCACCTTCGTCTGGACGCCGCTGCACTATATCCACCTGATGTTCATCACCCTGTGGCTGACGGTCGGCTTCTCGCTGAGTGTCAACCGCGTGGTGTTCGGGCGCACGGCAAGGTTCATCCTGTCGCGCTGAAGCGGGACTGTCTGGCTTGGTATAAAGGGGGGCCTGCTGGCTCCCCTTTTTTTTTTGTTCTGATGTTGCATTCAGAGACGAAAACAGGCCCGCTCCGAATGGAAAGCGGGCCTGTGCAACATTGTGCAACAGAAAAACGGGGGGTGTTTCAGAGATTGAACGTCAACTGCTCCGAAAGCCGGCAGCTCCGAATTCGGCTCGGCGCACTGGGCCGGTTGAACAGGCTGAACATAACAAAACAGTGACAGCAGGGCAATCTTGGCCCCTCACCCCAGCCGAACCGGTGGCAGCACCCGGCCCGGTACTTCAACGCGGAAACTGAACAGGCCGCCGGCCATGGGTTGGGCGGCCTGTTCCGCCGCGCTCAACCCAGCGCGGGCCGTGGTCACGTAGGCGGTGCGCAGGTCGGGACCGCCGAAGGCCAGTTTGGTGACGTTGGCGCAGGGCAGACGCACTTCTGTCACCAGCGTGCCATCGGGCGCAAATCGGCGGGCGCAGAAGCCCGCCCAGAAGCCGACCCATAGATGATCCTGGGCATCCACCACCACCCCGTCGGGCAGGCCTTCATCACCGCTGAAGGTGCGGAACGGCACACCTCCGAACAGGGTGGTCGCCCCACCCCTGATGTCGAAGCGCCAGATGGTACGCGACAGGCTGTCGACATGGTAAAGCGTGCTGCCATCACCGCTGATGGCCGGGCCGTTGGTGACGATGGCGGCTCCGCCAGCCTCACGGATCGATGCGCCGTCGAAAACCCGTACCCGGCCGGTCGCCGTTTCCTCCAGATCGTCCATAGTGCCGAACCACAGACGCCCGGCCCCGTCGACGGTGGCATCGTTGGTGCGGTCAGTGTCCACCATGCCGGGGATACGGGCCAGTTCCGCCACCTTGTCTTGCCGCCAATGCAGCAGCCGGTCGCGGTTACCGATGACCAGGCCACCCCCGTCCGATGGCAGCGCAAAACTGGGGTTGCCGCCGACATGAAAACTGTCCCGCGCACCCGTTTCCGGGGTCAAAGCATGCAGACGCCCGCCCTTGATATCGACAAACCACAGCCGCCGTGTCTGCGCGTCCCAGACAGGTCCCTCGCCGAGCGTGGCGGCCACGGGCCAGATGCAATCGATCACGTGAACCTCCCGAAAAAGGCAAAAAAAAGGGAGGCGGATAACCGCCTCCCAGAGAGGGCTTGAGGAAGGAGGGAAAAAGTTCCTCAGAACTCGCTACGCACACCAATCGCGTAACGGGCGCCCGAGTCGATGTAGTTCAGTATCTGGTTGTCGAAACGACCGGTGGTGACGTTTTCATTGCCCAGGATGTTGGTGCCTTCGGCGAACACCTGGACATTCTCCAGAACGTCATAGGACACACGCGCATCGACCTGATCATAGGTCCGGCGATAGACCGGATCGGAACCCGCATTCGGGTTGACCAGGGATTCCAGGAACTTCTCGCGGCGGTTATAGGCAACACGCACCGACAGCCCGTCCATTTCATAGAACACGGTCAGGTTCTGGCTGTCGCCCAAACCTTCCAGTGCGAACGAGGTGTTGGTGGACGCCAGATCGAAAGTCGCATTGCTGTCCACGAAAGTGGCATTGGCCTGGAAGCCAAAGCCGGACAACAGACCCGGCAGATAGTCCATGGTGTGGTTAACATTCAATTCGAACCCATGGACATTGGCGCTTTCGGCATTCCGCGGACGACGCACGTTGAACGTCGCCTCGTTCGGGCCGGTGATGCCGCCGGACCCGGCACGCAGGCCGCCGGCATTGGCGATACGGAACGCCTCGGCCGACCGGGTCTGAACCACGAAGTTGTTGACGCGCTTATAGAAAGCGGCCGCCGACAGGGTGGTTGTGCTGGTCGGATACCATTCGAACGACAGATCGAAATTGTCCGAGGTGTAGGGCTTCAGGGCGGGGTTGCCGCCGCTGGCATCCAGACCCGCCGGACGGACCGTGTCGAAGTTGGTGCGCGGGGCCAGATCGCTGATCTGCGGCCGGGTCAGCGTGCGCGAGGCACCGAAGCGGGCGATGACATCGTCCGAAACATCGATACGCACGTTCAGGCTGGGCAGCAGGTAATCGTAGCTGGCGTCCTGCTTGGTTTCCACCGGCACGCCATTATTGGCGAAGACGGCGGTGTAGATGGTGGGATCACCAGCAACAGGCAGCAGGTCGGTCAGGGCCAGCTGACGGCCAGCGGCCTTCACCTCGGTATGGACGTAGCGGACACCGACATTGACGAACCAGGGCATGTTACCCAGGTCACCCTTGAAGTCCGTATCGATATAGCCCGCATACACGCTCTCCTTGATGGAGAAGGAATTGGGCTGTTCGGTGGCAGCAAAGCCATTCGTGCCACGCAGGCGGGCCGCCGTCGTGCCAGCCGCCAGGCCCTGGGCACGATCCAGCGCCGACGCCGCCGCACCGCTTTCCAGGAAGCGGAAATAGGCTTCGGCGTCATAGGTCATGAAATTGACCGGCACCGTGCCCTTGCTGCCCAGGAAACTGCCCAGGCTAAACGGCGTCAGCAGGGACGGATCGACCAGGGTCGGATAACCGCAATAGAGACAGAGCGTGTTCGGATCGGTCCGGACCTGCGTGCTGTCCTTCTGGCGGTTGGTGTTCACCAGACCGAAACGGACGGCATCCAGCGCACCGCCGTCGGACTTCCATTCTGTATCCAGCTTGTATTCGAAGACTTCTTCTTCTTCGTCATTGCCTTCGCGGATGGCGATATGGGTACGGCCCAGGGCCGGGTTCACCAGCGAGGAGGTGTAATTGACGATCGACGGGAAGCCGCCGCCTTCGGCCTGACGGAAACCGTAGGAGGACGGGACACCGATCACGGTGAAGACGTTCTTGCCGCCGGCATCGTTCTTGGCGTTCGACCAGGAAGCGTCGGCCTTGATGGTCAGCGCGTCATTGGCGTTCCATTCGGCGTTCAGGCCGGCGGCCTGCGTCGTCACGAAACGGTTGGTGGAGCTGACGATCA
>JAIXTS010000161.1 GCA_027483805.1 Azospirillum sp.
GGCCCACAGTCAGCACCTGGCCCAACGGCGGCACTGGCCGCGCCGGGCTGTCTGGGATGTGGTGCTGACCTTCCTTCTCTCCGACCACGCCTCCCGCTTTGAACGCCGACAAATGGTGGAGCATACGCTGCGGGAAAGCTGCCGCCGCCACAGCACCGATTTTGCGCCCGCGCTGGCACTCTTGATCGCCTACGCCCAGGTGGCGGGCCCGGACCCGCGTCATTACGTGCTGCTGCAAATCCTGCTGGATCTGCAGGCTGAACTGCCCGCAGCCACGGCCGCGTCAACGCGAGATTTCAATGACCACAGCGTTGCGGCGGACCGTTGGGGAACCGTTCGGACTTGGAGACAGAAGCAGACAGAAAGGGTGCGTGATGGAGGCGGCGATGCCGGTTCTGACCTGACGACACCCTCCACGGCGGCCCTGCCCGCGCCCCTGCTGTGGAAGACCCTACGCTGGCGCCTGCGGATGGGCAGGCCCGCCCCTGATCTGCCGTCGGTCCTGCGCCACATGGCGCTGGCCGATCTTTGGCATATGCTCCCCCCGGCTGACCTCAGGCGCTGGTTGCTGGCACAGCCGGATCGCGCGCATCTGCTGCCACAATTGTCGGCCGTCCCTGCGGCCCGTCGCTGGCTGTCGCGGTTGGTTCCGCACAGATTGCGGCCCCTGGATGCGCTGCTGGACCAGGCCATCAGCTGGTTCGCCGGGTCGGGGCAACCATCAGCACCCCGCGCACTGATGGAACCGGTGATCTGGCATCTGGCACTGGACCCCCGGGCGGCAGGCGTGGCACCGGCTCGCTTCCTCGCACAATGTCTGCTGCTATGGTGTCAACGCCTGGGTGTGGGCGTGTCCGCCACGGCCGCCCGGGGCCTTGCTGCGCCAATGTCATCCCTGTGGCGGGATGCTTTTGTCATCCTGCTGGGATGGGCAGATGGCAGCGGCATCGCCCCGCTGCCGGCGCTGATGGCAGATCCCACGACCCGACGGCCCGCACAGCCGGACGCCTGGGGCCAATGGCTGGATACGCCACAAGGGCAGGACCATCTCCTGCGCCTGCTATGCCGGCACGCACCACCAGCGCTGCATCGCCGCCATGGGGTGGCTCGGTTGCCAGCCGTCGGGTCACCGGATCAGCGGTTGGCGACGGCGATTTACCAGTGGGCCTGGTCCAGTCCGGATCGTTTCCGGCGGCTCTTGGCCAGACCGTGGCGTCGCCCATCCGTCCGCCAGCAGCTGGAGGCGCGGTTGCAGGCGGCCTTGCCCCTGCCGCATCTTCTGGACCTGATCACCAGCGATGGAACCACGCCATCAGCCGCACGGCACGCGGCCCGACTGATCGGGGAATGGCAGGCCTGGCAGCGACGGCTGAACCTGCCGCATGCGGGGCGGCGAGAGGCTTGGCTTTGGCGCACGATCTGGCAGGCTTGGCTGGATCAGGATTGGCGCATATTGGAGCCGACCCGCCTGCTGGCAGCATTCCGCCAGTTCTTCCTGCCCATGGCGGGTTTGAGCGCGGCACGGCTGGACGAACGGCTTAGTCTGTCACAGCCGCCGGCCACGTTCCTTTCTGCCCTGTCTGCCGCAAAGCCGGAAAGACCGCCCGTAGCACCGTCCGCCCCCCCTGCCGATAGCAGGATGGACAATCAGCGCCTGCCGGTTTCCAACGCCGGACTGGTCCTGTTGCAATCCTATTTGCCGGCGCTGTTCGAGCGGTTGGGTGTGCTGCGCGACCGGCGTTTTGTCTCGGACACTGCGACCCACCGCGCATTGCTGGCACTACAATTCCTGGCCTGCGGCTTCACCCAAACGGAGGAGCCACATGTGGTGCTGAACAAGGTGCTTTGCGGGCTGGCCCCGACAGAACCCGTTCCAGTGCAAGCCGCCTTCACCGACGCCGAGATCACAATGATGGAGGGCCTGCTGCATGCCGTCATCGGGCACTGGCCGCATTCCGGCGCCAGCAGCCTGGAAGGTTTACGTGGCAACTGGCTGCTACGGGATGGTGTCCTTTCCGACAATGGCGACCATTGGGGCCTGACGGTGATGCGACGGCCCTGGGACCTCCTGCTCAGCAAAAGCCCGTTTTCCTATGCCGTGACCAAACTGCCGTGGATGGCCAAGGCCATCTACGTCACGTGGCCATCCTGAACCGCCCATCACACCCAGTCCGCGCCGACGAAGGAAAGCAACCATGAACAGCTATGATGATAATCTTCGTGAAAGCCTGACCCGAAGCCTGGGAACGCTGGCCGATCAAAAGACTGCGCTGCTGCATGGGCAGTCGCAGGCCGAAGCGGGGCTATACCACGCGAAGGGCGCCGTTCTGGCGGCCCTTGATCGCCTGGAAGCCGATCAGCGCCATCGCGATGAACGCCGCGCTGTTCACCAAGCAGCCAGACGGGCCAATGACCAGTCCACGGCCCTGCACGACACGCTGGTATTGGCCAAGACGGGCAGCGACAGCACCATCACCAATACGGCAACCGCCGCCAAGAACCTGCAGGCCAGCGCCGACGCCGTCATGCAACTGGCCGCAACGATCGGGGCGGCGCTGAATGTGGCCAGTGCCGCCCTTTACGATACAGAGCTTTACCACCAGATCGCCCGCGTCAACACCAACCTGAACCGCGTGGCCAACCAGGCCCGGTTCCTGGCGTTGAAGGGAACGGAGGTTTCCAGCAAATGCGCGGAAAGCATTGTGGGAGCGTTGGCCGATCAGGGGGCGGGTGTCCAGGCCCGTTTGACCGACCTGCTGGCCCAAACCCAGGCTGGGCTGGACGTCAAGGTGGCTGCCGTCAATAGCGACGAAGCCGCCTTAAATGATGCGCGGGCTGACGAGTTCACGGCCCACAACCTGCTGCGGGAGGCACAGGCGAGGCAGGAAACAATGTCGGCCATGCTGGCCAACGCCTGCCGATATGCCAATATGGACCTGCGGGTGGATGTGCTGTCGGGCCAGCGGATCAAGCTGTATTTCACACCGTTCAAGGCACCTGTTGCGACAGGTGACCGGGCCATGCCGCCATCCCCCAAGGCCAAGACGTTTCTGGCCATCGTGCCGCAAAACCTGGCGGCACAATTCAGCACAGACCGCGCCGCTCAGTTGTTCAGCAAATGGGACGGCCTTTCCGGGACCTTCACTGCTGTGGATGCGGGGGAAACAACCCTGGCATTGAAGCTGGATGTCCATGGCAATGCCATCACAAGCGACAGCCCTTATGCGGCTTTCCTCTACATTGAACCCAGTGTCGACTATAAGCGCTATCTGGGTAACTTCGGCGACTATCTCTCTATCGCCAGCGCTGCTTTCACACCGCTGACGCCAATTCCCCATCCGCTCTATGCCGGACAGGGCAAGGATGAAGGGCAAGTGCTTCTGGCCGTTGCCGATGCAGGACAGGCTGGCGGCCTGGCCGGTACCATCATGCCGGCGCTGGTAGCCGGAGCGGCGGAACTGGATGGCCTGGCCGGCTGGCTGCGGGCCTATGGCGCCAGCCTGGATCCGGAACTGGCGCTTGCCCTGGATGCGGTCGTGCCCCCCTTCGTTCCGCTTCTGAAGGCAGATATCGAGGCCTTGCAGGAGGGAAAGGCAAGCACCAGCGGCGCCGATATTCACGCGCTGCTGAAACTTCTGGCTGAAACGCCGGACCCC
>JAIXTS010000246.1 GCA_027483805.1 Azospirillum sp.
AAGAGCGTTGGCTTGCATCAGAACATATCCTTCGGGCTGAACTTCATCAGGATGGAGCCTTTGTCCCCGTACTTGTCGCGCGGGATGTTCAACGTATTACATCCAGGCAAAAGCGGCGCCCGTAAGGCGGATTCCACGAAGGCCCGGAAATGCGGATCGGTGTTGGGATTACCCGTACCCGACACATACTGCACATTTGTGACGCGCAGGTTGGCATCGAACAAGACCCGGATTTCCGCCTGCATGCTTTCCACACCCTTGGCCCCCACCGGCACGTTCCAGCAGTTGCGGATCTGGCGGCGCAGCGCGTCCTCCTCGCTGATGCTCAACCGCTCCCCGGTCTTGGCGGCCAGCGGCTGCGGCGGCTGGGAATTTTCCTGGGGCGGGTCCTTGGAGGGCGGCGTATCGGCCTTCAGCTTGGCGACGTTCTTCAAAACGCTGTCCAGTGTCTTTTCCGGCGGCTTGGGCTTGGGCTCTTCCTTTTTCGGCTCGGGCGGCTTGGGCTTGGGTTCCTCCTTCTTGGGGGGGACCGGCTTCGGCTCTTCCTTTTTCGGCGGCTCGGGCTTGGGCTCCGGTTTCGGTTCGGGCTTGGGCGGCTCCGGCTCGGGCGGCTTTTCGGCCACCGGTTTGGGCGGCTCGGGCACCTTCACCTCCGGCGGGGGCGGCGGGGCTTCCTTGGCCTGCTGCGGCGGCGGGGGCGGCTCCGGCTTGGGCGGGGTGGGCTTGGGCGGCGGGGGCAGCGGCTTGGGATTGGGCTCGGCCAGCTTGGCGATGGTCATGGGCCCGACCTCCACCACCTCGACCGGCACCTCCTGAAGCTGGATCACCTCCCGCTTCTTGATCAGGTGCGGCAGGCCGATCAGCGCCAGGATGATCAGCGCCAGATGCAGGATGCCGGAAAGGATCAGGGTGCTCCGCATGATGCGTTGGTTTCCACCCTTACCGTGCGCCGCGACCGTCGGATTCGATGACCAGCTTGGCCTCCGACAGGCCGGCGCGGCGCGCCTCGCTCAACACATCGACGATGCTGGCATAGGTGGCCTCACGGTCACCGCGCACCAGCACCTTGCGGTCGGGCGCCTGTTCGGCGACGATGGCCAGACGCGGCGCCAGTTCGGCCAGCGCGAAGATCTCATTGTCAAAGACCTTCTTGTCCTTGAACGAGATGCGGCCATCGGCCGTCACCGTCACCCACAGCGGATCGTCTTCCGACTTCAGCGCCTGGGCCGCGCCCTTGGGCAGATTGACGGGAATGCCGGCGGTCAGCAGCGGGGCCGCCACCATGAACACGATCAGCAGCACCAGCATGACGTCGACGAACGGCGTCACATTGATCTCCGACATGGCGGCGCGGCGGGCACGACGCCGCCCGCGACCCGCATGCTTGCCGGGAAGGCTCGCCCCCATATCAGCCCCGCTCTTCCAGATGACGCTGCAGGATGGCGGAGAATTCTGTCACAAATGAGTCGAGCCGGTCCCCGAACCGCCCGATCTCCGACGAAAAATAGTTATAGGCCAGCACGGCCGGGATGGCGGCCACCAGACCGATGGCGGTGGCGAACAGGGCCTCCGCGATACCGGGCGCCACGACGGCCAGCGACGTGTTCTGCTGCGACGCAATATTGGTGAAGGCGCCCATGATGCCCCAGACGGTACCGAACAGGCCCACAAAGGGACCGGCGGAGCCGACCGAGGCCAGCACGGTCATGTATTTCTCCGTGTCCGCCATTTCGCGCCCCACCGTCACCGACATGACGCGTTCCATGCGCTGCATCAGATTGGCGCGCATGGCGCCGGAGGAAGACAGGCCCCGTTCATTGGCATGGCGCCATTCGCGCATGCCGGCGGCGAAGACGGCGGAGAACGGATCGGTCGGCGCCTGCGCCACCTGGTCATAGAGCTGATCCAACGATCCGCCGGACCAGAACTGTTCTTCGAAATCGGCGGCGGCGGCCTTCATGCGGCGCAGCTTGGTCACCTTGTTGAAGATGATGGCCCAGGTCCAGACCGATGCCGCCAGCAGACCCAGCATCACCAGCTTCACAACGATATCGGCTTGCAGGAACAAGCCCATCGCCGACATGTCATGGGCCGGCGCGACATCGCCGCCCAGGGCGGCGGCTTGCAGAAGGGTGGGAAACATCGGGTTCAGTCCTGACCTTTTGACAAGTTATTGACCCTCGCCGACCGCAACGCGGCCGGCTGGACATTGACCAAAACCGACCGCAACGCGGCCGGCAGGCGGACGGGCCGCCCCTGCGCATTGATGCATGCCAGGCGCAAGGCGATGCGGACCAGCGCTGCCGGTCCCGTCGTCGCCTCCACCCCGCCCCAGGCCAGACCCGCGGCGCGGCGCACATCCTGTTCGATATCCAATGTCGCGGCGCCGATATCGGCAATTCGCGTCACGACTTCAAGCGCGTCGTCAAGACGGGCGGGTTGCCGAAAATCGATTTCGCAATGCCGTACCGTTAGCGCCACACCCGTCTGCGCCACCATGGCGGCATGGGGAAAGCCCGCAAGGCGCAGCATTTCGTTGCGCGCCCGTTCGGCAAAGCGCAGGTAATGGGCGTGATAGACGATGCCGCCGGCATCCGTGTCCTCGTAATAGACCCGGGTCGGGAAGACATGTGTCATGCCCTCCCACCAGCCTGCCGATGGCGTCGCCGTCACACCGTCAGGCATCATCATCCCCATCGAACAGGTCGCCAACCGGCGCGCTCCCCTTCCCCACCCGGGGCGTACTGCCCAACAGGTCCAGTTGCCGCGCCGGCGTGGCCGGCACCGGCAGACCCAGATAGCGGTAGCCCGTGTCGGTCAACATGCGCCCGCGCGGTGTGCGCTGCAACAATCCTTGTTGGATGAGATAGGGTTCGATGGTTTCTTCCAGCACGTCGCGCTGTTCACCCAGCGCGGCGCCCAGCGTCTCCACCCCCACCGGCCCGCCGCCATAATGGTCGGCGATACAGCTGAGATAACGCCGGTCCATGGCATCGAAGCCCTGCCGGTCGACCTCCAGCCGCGTCAGCGCCCGGTCGGCGGCCGCGGCATCCACCAGCATCAGCCCCTGCACACCGCAGATATCGCGCACCCGGCGCAGCAGGCGCCCCGCGACACGCGGCGTGCCGCGCGACCGGCGCGCCACCTCCAGCGCCCCTTCATCCGTCATTTCCACATCCAGGATGCGCGCGCCCCGGCTGACTATCAGCTGCAATTCCTCCGGTTCATAGAACTGCATGCGCAGCGGAATGCCGAAACGCTCCCGCAGCGGCCTGGTGATCAGGCCCGAGCGGGTGGTGGCGCCGACCAGGGTAAAGGGCGGCAGGTCGATGCGCACGCTGCGCGCCGCCGGCCCTTCGCCGATGATCAGGTCCAGCTGGAAATCCTCCATCGCGGGATAAAGGATCTCCTCCACCGCCGGCGACAGGCGGTGGATCTCATCGATGAACAGCACGTCATGGTGCTGCAAGTTGGTCAGCAGGGCGGCCAGATCGCCGGCCCGCGCGATGACGGGGCCGGAGGTGGCCCGAAAACCGACATTCAACTCCTTGGCCACGATCTGGGCCAGCGTCGTCTTGCCCAGGCCGGGCGGCCCGAACAGCAGCACATGGTCCAGCGCCTCGCCACGTCCCTTGGCCGCCTGGATGAACAGGGCCAGGTTTTCCCGCACCTGTTTCTGGCCGATGAACTCCCCCAGCGACAGCGGGCGGATGGAACTCTCGGCACTGGCATCGCCACCGATGCGGTCCTGTTCCACCATACGCTCAGCTTTGGGGGGGGCCGCCTCCGGCTTGGGCTTGCGGCTCACTGGCTCAGTTCCTTCAGACCAGCCCGGATCAGGGCGGAGACATCAGCGTCTGCGCCTAAGCTCTGGGCGGCCTTGTTCACGGCGGTGAACGCCTCGATCCGCTTATATCCAAGATTGACCAGCGCCGACACCGCGTCCCCAACTGCCGTACTGACGGCGGGTTGTGCCGCCGTGCCTTGAACCTGCGTGGCCGCCACCGGGCTGGTGGCAAGCGTGGCCACCTTATCCTTCAATTCGTTCAAAATTCGGGCAGCCAGTTTCGGCCCCACCCCATCCGCCTCACACAGCGTCGTTTTGTCCTGGGCCGCGATGGCCGACGTCAGCCGGTCGGGCGCCAGCACCGACAGGATGTTCAGCGCCACCCGCGCCCCCACACCCTGCACCGTGGTCAGCAGGCGGAACCAGTCACGCTCGGAAATGTCGGCAAATCCATACAATGCCATCTTGTCTTCCGACACCCACATCTCGGTATGGACCGACACGGCGCTGCCATTGCTGCCCAGCCGGCGCAGGGTGCGGGTGGAGGCGGCGATCAGATAGCCGACCCCGTTCACATCGATGATGGCCCAATCCAGGCCCGTGCTGTCCAGCAGCCCGGACAATTTCGCGATCATTGGTTTGCTCCCGCCTCGGGCACCAGCAGGGGCAGCGCCGCGATGATGTCGGTATGGATGAAATCCTGGCCCTTGAACAGCAGGGGGGCGTTCAGGGTCCGGGCCAGCGCATAAGAGGCGCAATCACAAAGGTTCAATTGGGCCGGATGCCCACACCCCTTGCCGAACTGCCGGTAAGCCTCAAACGCCGTCACCGCCTGGGCGGCATCGAACGAATGGACCGCGACCGGATAGAGCGCCATCATCCGGTTGAAGCGCTCAACCATCGACTGCCCGAGCCGGCGCAGGATCACGGTCTGTGCCTCGAACATGGTGATTGCCGACATGGCGAGTGCCGGTGCAGCAGCCATGGCGCTCGTATAAGTTTCGGCATCCGGCTCCGACAGGAGAATGGCCATCAGCGCGGAACGATCAACGATGATCGGCGCATTCAATCGAACGTCCCCCGTTCATTGTACCCGATGATCTCGTCAGGAGACCGCGGGTCCAACACAGGGGCCGATTGTATTTCCTTGATAATAGCGTTGATCTTGGCCCAACGAGCAGCTTTGGCCTGTTCATCTTCCGATGACAACCGCTCCAGCCGCTCACGAACAGCCTTGTGCATGGCCTCTGTCAGGCTTTCACCCGTCAGTTCGGCCAGGCGGCGGACATCCTTTTCCGCTTCTGGGGATTTGATGTTCAGCGCCATGGGATGGGCCCTTCTTCCTGCTGGGGAAGAATTCTACACCATATGAACAAAACGGCAACTTGTTACCGTCTGATCCCCAGAATGGCATTGTCCACCTTGCGCCGCGTCTGGGCGTGGTGGGCGTGACAGATGGCCACGGCGAGGGCGTCGGCGGCGTCCGCCGAGGAGCGCTGAAAGCCCGGCAGCAGCATCTTCACCATATGCTGCACCTGCACCTTGTCGGCATGGCCGGTGCCCACCACGGATTTCTTCACGGCCATGGGCAGGTACTGCTCCACGGGCAGGCCAGCCTTGGCGGCACTGAACAGGGCGATGCCGCGCGCCATGCCCAGTTTCAGGGTAGAGGAGGGGTTGACGTTGGACAGCGTCTCTTCCACCGCCGCCTCGTCCGGCTGCCATTGATCGATGACGGCGGCGATGCCTTCATGCAGTTCCAGCAGCCGTTTTGCCAGATCGTCGCTGCTGTCGGTATGGATGGTGCCGTCGGCCACATGGCTCAACCGGTTACCGGCGGCATCGATGACGCCCCAGCCCAGATGGCGAAGACCGGGGTCCAGCCCCAGGATACGCACGGGTGCCTGTCCCGCCATCATTACACCGTCCCCTCAAGCGCCGGGCGCCGCCATCCGGCGGCTTGGGGCTTAACGGCACCATGGGGTGCCGGGCCGATGGTCATCGGCCTGCTGGGGCCATGGTCAATGACCCCAGCCATGGCGATCAGCCCAGCTTTTCCAGCAACTCGGCCGGAATGTCGAAATTGCCCAGCACGGTCTGGACATCGTCATTATCTTCCAGCACGTCCAGCAGCTTCAGCAGCGTCTGGGCCGTATCCTCCGCCGTCACCGGCAGCAGGTTCAGCGGCGTCCAGGTCAGCTTGGCACTTTCCGGGGCGCCGAAACGGGCTTCCAGCGCGTCGCGCACTTCGCCCAGCGTGTCGGTGCCGGTGATGATGGAATGGCCATGTTCGTCGGACTGCACATCCTCGGCCCCCGCCTCGATGGCGGCTTCCAGCATGGCATCCGCGGACGCCACGCTGGCCGGATATGTGACCTGCCCGATGCGGTTGAACATGAAGGAGACGGAATTGGTCTCCCCCAGCGAACCGCCATGCTTGGTAAAGGCGGAGCGCACTTCCGATGCGGTGCGGTTGCGGTTGTCGGTCAGCGCTTCCACGATCAGGGCGATACCGCCGGGCCCATAGCCCTCGTACCGGACCTCGTCATAGTTGGTATCATCGGCGCTGCCGGGGATACCCATCTTGATGGCCCGGTCGATACGGTCCTTGGGCAGGTTCTGGGCGCGGCCGGCCTGGATGGCGGCGCGCAGGCGCGGGTTCATGGCCGGGTCGGGCAGGCCCGACTTGGCCGCGACAGTGATTTCGCGCGCCAGCTTGTTGAAAATCTTCGACCGCTTGGCGTCCTGCGCGCCCTTGCGATGCATGATGTTCTTGAATTGGCTATGACCGGCCATGGGGAACGCCTTGCTGTATCGTTTTGATATATGGGCTGAAACTGGCGGCTTGATAGCACATCCCGTGCGCTTTGGGCACCCCTACCCGACGATGGAATAGCCGCCATCGATATATTCGATCCCCCCGGTCACGGCGCGCGCCGCATCGGATGCCAGAAAGGCGGCATAGGCGCCCACATCGTCGATCGTCACCTGGTTGCGCATCGGCGCCCGTTCGGCGGCGCGCGCCAGCAATTCGTCAAACCGGTCAATACCGCTGGCGGCCCTTGTCTTCAACGGGCCCGGCGACAGGCTGTGGACACGGATGCCCTTCGGCCCCAGTTCGGCCGCCAGATAGCGGGTCACCGCCTCCAGCGCCGCCTTCACCGGGCCCATCAGATTGTAATGCTCCACGACCTTTTCGGAGCCATAGAAGCTGACATTCATCAGGCAACCGCCATCCGTCATCAACGGTTCGGCCAATTTTGCCATGCGGATGAAGGAATGGACCGACACATCCATGGCCATCAGGAAGCCGTCACGGCTGCTGTCCACCACGCGGGCATGCAGATCCTCACGCGGGGCGAAGGCGATGGAATGCAGCAGGAAGTCTAGCTTGCCCCATTCGGCCTCGACCTTCTCGAACACCGCCTCCAACTGCCCCGGCTCCCGCACATCGCAGGGCAGGAACAAGGCAGCCCCCAGTTCCTCGGCCAGCGGCCGCACATGCGGTTCCGCCTTTTGGTTCAAATAGGTGACAGCCAGATCGGCGCCTTGCATGCGGAATGACTTGGCGCAGCCATAGGCGATGGAGGCGCCATTGGCGATCCCCACCACCAGCCCGCGTTTACCGGAAAGGTCGAACAAAGCCATGGCACACCTTTATCCTGCAATGCACAAGGAAAGACAGGGTGCGGTGGAAGCCCCGCCCGATCAACCCCATATGCAGGGTTGGATAGCGGTTCAGGCGCCGCCTGTAACTGACCTGTATCAACGTGGTGCCCCGGCGACGCCAGGTCGGTGGACCTTGGCCTGCTGCGATTATGGCATGATCATGACAAACCCCTGCTGCCCCGGAAGGCTGGATACAGTTCGATGCTTGCCCGTTTCATCTTCATCGCTGCCGCCCTGCTGTCCCTGTCGGGGATGGCTGCCCGGGCGGCGGACGTCCAGTCCGGCGATGATGTACGCCTGATCGCGCCCCTGTCCGACGATCTGGTGGCCATGGGGCATTCGGTATCGGTGGATGCGCCCGTCGATGGCGATGTTGTGGCCGCCGGCCTGGAACTGCGCATTGCCGCGCCCGTCGCCGGCGATGCGCTGGTGGCGGGGTTTGATCTGGCGGTAAAGGGGCCGGTGGCCGGCGATCTGGCCGCTGCCGCCTTCGACCTGTCCGTGTACAGCGACATTGCCGGCGACGCCCTGCTGACGGGGGCGGAGGTGCACTTGCGGCGCGGCGCCCATGTGGCCGGTGATCTGAAAGCCAGCGGCAGGGAAGTGACCCTGTCCGGCCGGGTCGACGGTAACGCCGTCCTGCGCGGCGACCATGTGGTCATTGAAGGCCGCATCGCGGGCGACCTGGATGTCACGGCCAACAGTTTGGAGCTGCGGCCGGGGGCGCAGGTCCTGGGGGACCTCTGCCATACCGGCCCGAAGGCGGTGGAGGTGCCGAACGGGGTGAATGTCGCCGGAACCGTGCGCTACTACCATGAAACCACGGTGGAGGAAGGCCCGACGATCCTGGGCACCCTGGGCAAGGCGGTGGCCCTGTTCCTGCTGGGGGTCAGTGTGCTGTGGCTGCTGCCGGGGCCGGTCACCCGCGCGGCCGACGGTCTGCGCCGGCACCCGCTGCGCCATTTCCTGCTGGGGGCGGCCATCCTGCTGCTGTCCCCGCCGCTGCTGGCCCTGCTGATGGTCAGTGTGGTGGGCATCCCGCTGGGGGTGCTGCTGCTGGGCCTGTGGCTGTTCTGCCTGCCGCTGGGGCTGGCCGTCAGCGGTTTCGGGCTGGCGCTGTCCATCCGGCGCGGCACCAATGTCCGGCCGGGGACGGAGGCGGGCATGCTGATGCGCCGCTATGCCGTTTCGGTGTTGGCCCTGGCCCTGCTGTCACTGCTGCCGCTGGCCGGCTGGGCCGTGCTGGCCGTTGCTGCCGCCCTGGGCCTGGGGGCCCTGGCGGATACGTTGATGCGCGGCCGGCACGGGGGGCTGGCCGCCGGCTGACCGCGGCCTATTTCCGGCGGGTCATCCCCTGCCCGGCTCCCCCGCCATGCCCCGCATGATCCGCAAATCCGACCTGCCGCAGAAGACCTGCGCCTGCTGCGGCCGTCCCTTCACCTGGCGCCGCAAATGGGCCAAGGACTGGGATCAGGTCAAATACTGCTCCGACGCCTGCCGGCGCGGCAAGGTGCCGGACCGGACAGGCGGAACGGAAAGCCAGAACTGATCAATCGCCGAACGCTTCTTCCCAGCTGCCCTTGGTGGCGGCCTTGGAATATTCGGTGGCACGGTTTTCGAAAAAGTTGGCGTGTTCCACGCCGTTCAGGATGGCATCCATCCAGGGCAGCGGATTCTTCTCCGTCTTGTAGATGGGCTGCAGGCCCAACTGCGCCAGACGGCGGTCGGCGATATAGCGGATGTATTTCTTCACATCCTCGCCTTCCATGCCCTTCACGGCCCCCATCTCGAACGCCAGGTCGATGAAGGCATCCTCGTGATGCACGATGGTCTCGCACGCCACATACAGCTCGCGCTGGAATTCCTCGGTCCAGACCTCGGGATTCTCGCTGATGAAGGTCTTGAACAGCTGGATGATCGACTGGGTATGCAGGCTCTCATCGCGCACCGACCAGGTGACGATCTGGCCCATGCCCTTCATCTTCCCGAAGCGCGGGAAGTTCATCAGGATGGCAAAGCTGGCGAACAGCTGCAGACCTTCGGTGAAGGCGCCGAACACCGCCAGGGTCTTGGCGATGTCCTTTTTGCTGTCGACATTGAACTCATGCATATAGTCGTACTT
>JAIXTS010000115.1 GCA_027483805.1 Azospirillum sp.
ACGGCCGGAGCAGCGGCAACGGCGGCGTCAGCGTTCAGCAGCAGGGCGCGGGTGCGGCGGGAGAGGACGTCTTCCACCGTGCGGGCCATCAGGTGCCGGGCGGCATAGGCGGCCTCGCCCAGGGCATAAGGCAGGTCGGGATGCATCGGCGCGGCCCAGCCGGGCTGTTCGGCCAGGACGGCGCGGACCTGGGGGGCATCGGCACCGTAACTGGCCAGCGGGTCACTGCTGTCGATGCCATCGCGCGGGGTCCAGCCATGAAGGCGCAAATCCCGGGTCGGGCATGGCGCGGGGGACAGGTGTCCCGCCTTGGCGGCAGCATACACGGTCTGTTCGGCCATCTCGCGATAGGTGGTCCATTTGCCGCCGGTGATGGTGACAAGGCCACTGTCCGACACCATCAGTACATGGTCGCGCGGCACGGCGGAGGTACCCGACGCGCCCTTTACCTTCACCAGCGGGCGGATGCCGGTAAACACCGACAGGACATCGGCACGCGCCGGCGCACGGGTCAGATAATGCGCCGCATGATCCAGCAGGAACTGGATTTCTTCTTCCAGGGCGTGGGGTTCCATGCTGGCCGTGGGGATCGGCGTGTCGGTGGTGCCGATCACGGTACGGCCCAGCCAGGGCAGCACGAACAGCACGCGGCCATCCTCGGTCTTAGGGATCAGGATGGCGTCGTCGCTGGCCAGGAAACCGGGATCCAGCACCAGATGGATGCCCTGGCTCAGCGACAGGCCTTCGGCCAGGTCGGGCCGATCCATATGCCGGATATCATCCATGAAGATCCCGGCAGCATTGACCACCGCCTTGGCCTGGATGCGGTAATCGTTTCCCGTCTCCATATCCTTGGCCGTGACGCCCGCGATGCGGCCATCCGTCTTCAAAAGGCCCGTGACGCGGACATAGTTCAGCAGGGTGGCGCCATGGTCGGCGGCGCTGGCGGCGATGGTGATGGCCAGGCGGCTGTCATCGAACTGCCCGTCATAATAATGGATGCCGCCCACCAGCCCCTGGGTCTTGACCGTCGGCAATCGGCGCATCACCTCGGCCCGTGACAGCAGACGCGAGCGGCCGAGCCCCAGCCTGCCGGCCAGCAGGTCATAGGCAAACAGACCCGCCCCATAAAACGCCATGTCCCACCAGCGGTAACAGGGCACCACAAAACCCTGTCGCCGCGTTACCTGCGGTGCATTGGCCAGCAGCCGGCCGCGTTCATGCAGGGCGTGACGCACCAGCGGGATATTGCCCTGCGCCAGATAGCGCACGCCGCCATGCACCAGTTTGGTGGCGCGCGACGAGGTGCCCTTGGCAAAATCATGCCCTTCCAGCAGCAGGGTCCGATAGCCGCGCGCGGCGGCATCCAACGCCGTGCCCAGGCCCGTGGCCCCGCCGCCGATGATGACCAGATCCCAGACACCGCCATCGGCCAGTGTCGCCAATCCGCCGGCGCGGTCCAATCCCCTGTTCATGCCGCCCATCCGCGCGATTTCTCCAAGGCCCTTGTCCATTGTGTGTAAAGCCGCTCACGCTCCGCCGGCTTCATGCCCGGCTCATAGCGGCGGGCCAGTTTCCAGGTGGCGCGGATTTCGTCCCGGTCCTGCCACAGGCCCGTGGCCAGCCCCGCCAGATAGGCAGCCCCCAGGGCCGTCGTCTCCGATACGCGCGGCACCTCCACCGGCACACCCAGAAGATCAGCCTGGAACTGCATCAGAAAATTGTTGCCCACCGCCCCGCCATCGGCGCGCAGTTCGGTCAGCGCAATGCCTGTCTGCGCCTCGATGGCGCGGGTCACGTCGCGGGTCTGATAGGCCATGGCCTCCAAGGCAGCGCGCGCCAGATGCGCCCGGCCCGTGCCGCGTGTCAGGCCGGCGATCAGGCCCCTGGCATAGGGATCCCAGTGCGGGGCGCCGAGCCCGGTCAGGGCCGGCACAAAATAGACCCCATCATTATCGGCGATGGACCGGGCCAGAGCCTCGGTCTCCGATGCTGCTGCGATCAGGCCCAGCCCGTCACGCAGCCACTGTACCGCCGCCCCGGTGACAAAAATCGCGCCTTCCAGCGCATATTCCAACGGCTGATCCCCGATACGCCAGGCCACCGTGGACAGCAGCGGGCCGGGATCGCGCAAGGTGTTGCTGCCGGTATGCATCAGCAGGAAGGACCCGGTGCCATAAGTATTTTTGGCCAGACCCGGCCCATGACAGGCCTGCCCGAACAAGGCCGCCTGCTGGTCCCCCGCCACGCCCGCGATGGGAATGCCGGCCGCGCCCAGGAACCCGTCCGCCGTGGTATGGCCCAGCACAGATGAAGATGACCGGACCGCCGGCAGGCCCCGCGCTGGCACATCCATCAGGGCCAGAAGCTCACTGTCCCAATCACCCTTATGGATATCGTACAATTGCGTACGCGCCGCGTTGGACGGATCGGTGACATGGGCGGCACCGCCCGTCAGGTTCCAGATCAGCCAGCTGTCGATGGTCCCGAACAGGATATCACCCTTCTCCGCCCTCGCCCGCAGGCCCGGCACATGCTCCAGCAGCCAGCGCAGCTTGGTGCCCGAGAAATAGGGATCAATGACCAGCCCGGTCTTGGCGCGCACCATCTCGGTGACACCCGTGCGCGACCGCAGATCGTCACAGAAGGCGGCCGTGCGCCGATCCTGCCAGACGATGGCCCGGTGGGCCGGCTCCCCCGTATGCCGGTTCCAAGCCAGCACCGTCTCCCGCTGGTTGGTGATCCCGATGGCCTTCAGGTCGCGCGCCGACAGACCCGCCGCCGCCACGGCACGGCCCGCCGTCTCCAGCGTCACCCGCCAGATCTCCGCCGCGTCATGCTCCACCCATCCGGCTTGCGGGTAATGCTGCGTAAACTCGGCATAGGCGCGGCCGACAATATGCGTCTCACGGTCAAAAATCAGGACCGTCGTGCCCGTCGTCCCCTGATCAATCGCAAGGATATGCTCGCTCATGCTTCCTCCTGCCGGCGGCTTCTCCATCGCTGTCCGCCATTATGCCATCGCCGTTTGACTTCCCTTGTCCGAAAGATCGGACAAATTGTCTATTCAAAGCTCAAATCCAATGGCATATTTATCAGATAAATAGGCAAGCTTGGCCCGTCAAGCCGGCATCTTCGCATTTAACATATTTATATGAAGAAATTTGACGCCAGAGCCTGACCACGCTATCATCGGTCCCATTCAAAGCGGCACAAGCCCCCGCATTCGCGGCCACCCCCACGAGATAAAAATGAAAATCGCCAGGATTGAACTGTTCCAGGTGCCGCCGCGCTGGCTTTTTGTGCGCGTCGAGACGGATTGCGGCATCGTTGGCTGGGGCGAGGCCAGCCTGGAAGGTCATGCGGAGGCTGTGGAAGGTGCGTTCGAGAGCCTGAAGGACCGGTTCATCGGCACCGATGCCAGCCGGATCGAGGATATCTGGCAGACCGCCTATCGCCTGGGCTTCTATCGTGGCGGGCCGGTGCTGATGTCGGCCCTGTCGGGCCTGGATCAGGCGCTGTGGGATATCAAGGGCAAGGCGCTG
>JAIXTS010000324.1 GCA_027483805.1 Azospirillum sp.
AGCTTCGTGAAGGACCCGCACAGCGTCGTGAAGGCCGGCGACATTGTGAAGGTCAAGGTCATGGAAGTGGATTTGAAGCGCAAGCGCGTGGCCCTGACCATGAAGCTGGACGAACGCCCGGCCCCTGCCCGGCCCGCCGCCCCGGCAGGTGACCGGCGTGATGACCGGCGCGGCCCGCCGCCGGCAACCCGCGCGCCGCAGGGTCAACGCCCTCCGCAGCAAAACAACCCGCCGCCCAAGAAGCCCACCCCGGCGGAGGACAACGCCTTTGCGGCAGCGTTTGCCGCGGCCAAGGCGAAGGGCAAGCGGTAAGGGGCGGTCCCTCCCCTTCCGGAAGAATAACCAACAAAATGCCCCAATTGCCCAGCTCCATTTCCCCCGTCCTACCATAGGGACGTTCGGGGGAACGGGGGACATCTTGCGATTATTGTGCCGACTCGCGCCAATCACTGGCGCGCTGTTTCTGTCCGCCTGCGCCAGCAGCCCACCGGCAACGCCGCCCGCCCCGCCCACCAGCATCGGCGGCGGTTCCGGCAGCCAGTTCGGCAATTATGAGAATTATGAGACGGGCGGCACCTATCAAAGCCCGTCCGGCCCCTGCCCGACCTATGCCTGGGACCGGCCGATCAGCGGCGGGCGCCTTATCCGCTACCTTTCCGCCGCCTGCCCCGCCCCGCAACCGGGCCGCCCCGACGCGGTGCGGATCATCGATCTGGGCCGGCAGACAATCACGCCCTGAAGTGAAAGAAGCCGGCCCACCCGAACCGGCCCCTTCCACCGTTAAACCGGTTCCTCAGTATGTCGTGCGCCCACCGGAAATGTCGAAGGTCGATGCGGTGGTGAAGCTGCATTCGGTGCTGGCCATCCAGCTGATCATGGCCGCCACCTCATGCACCTCACCCAAGCGCCCGGCGGGGATCTTGGACAGCATGTAATCGACCTGGCTCTGCGGCAGCTGTTCCAGGATCGGGCTTTTAAAGGTGGCGGGCGTCAGGGCGTTGACGCGGATGCCCGTCTTGGCCAGTTCCTTGCCCAGCGACTTGGTAAAGCCGATCACGCCCGCCTTGGAGGCCGAATAGGCCGAGGCGTTGGGATTGCCTTCCTTGCCGGCGACCGAGGAGACATTGACGATGCGGCCATAATCGTTTTTCAGCATGTGCGGAATGACCGCGCGACAGCAATAGAACAGGCCGTTCAGGTTGATATCGATGACGCGCCGCCAGCTGTCCAGCGGGAATTCCTGCACGGGAACCGTGGCGCCGGTGATGCCAGCGCTGGCCACCAGCACATCCAGCCGGCCCAGCTGTGCGGCCACGGCGTCCGCCGCCGCCTGCACCGCCTCGGCGTCGGTCACGTCCAGTTCGATGGCATCCACGGCCCCGGTCGCTGCCTTGGCAGCGGCCAGCGCGTCGGCATTCATGTCCCAGAGGACGACCTTGGCCCCCTCCTGCGTCAGGCGGGCGGCCACTTCACGGCCCACACCGGAGGCGCCGCCGGTGATGACGGCAACCTGACCCTTGAAACGATCAGCATAGACACTCATGCCACACCTTCCTGGGTCCAGGCGACGACGTCCTGGCGCTGTTCGCCCAGCTTTTCGATGCCCAGGCGGATGACATCGCCGGCCTTCAGATATTTCGGCTCCGGCTTCTGGCCCAGACCCACGCCCGGCGGAGTGCCGGTGGTGATCAGGTCGCCCGGCTCCAGCGTGATGAACTGGCTGATATAGGCCACCAACTGGCGGCAGGTGAAGATCATGGTCTTGCTGCTGCCATTCTGGTAGCGGTGGCCATTGACCTCCAGCCACATGGACAGTTTCTGTGGATCGCCCACCTCGTCCGAGGTCACGACCCAGGGGCCGACCGGGCCGAACGTATCGCAGCCCTTGCCCTTGTCCCAGGTGCCGCCGCGTTCGATCTGGAATGCACGTTCGGACACGTCATTGATCAGGACGTAACCGGCGACATGGTCCAGCGCGTTCTCCTCGCTGACATAGCGGGCACGGCTGCCGATGACGATGCCCAGTTCGACTTCCCAGTCAGTCTTCACCGAACCCTTGGGGATCATGACCGGGTCATTGGGGCCGGTCAGGCAGGAAATGGCCTTGGTGAACAGCACCGGTTCCGTCGGTATGGGCAGGTTGCTTTCTGCCGCGTGGTCGGCAAAGTTCAGACCGACGGCGATGAATTTGCGCACGCCATTGATGGGCACGCCATAACGGGGGGAACCCTCGACCGCCGGCAGGCTGGCCGGGTCAATCGCGGCAATCTTGGCCAGACCGGCAGGCGACAATACGTCCGGGGTGAGGTCGGTGATGTGAGCGGACAGGTCGCGGATGGTGCCGGTGGCATCCATCAAGCCCGGCTTTTCCTGGCCCTTGGGGCCATAACGCAGCAGCTTCATGATTTATGCTTTCGTGATGAGAATGAACGGATCACTTACCCTGGCCGACATAGGGCCGGTGCAGCTTCACCTCACGGTTCAGCTCCACGCCGAAACCGGGCTGGTCGGACAGTTTCAGCTTGCCATTGACGGGCACCGGCTCGCCCAGCAGCTGCGGATGGAACATCGGCACGACCTTGTCGGCCTTGGGGGCCATCATCAGGAATTCGGCAAACGGGCTGTTATGGCGCGTAATGACGAAGTGATAGGAATAGACCGACGACCCGTGGGGAATGACCATGATGCCGCGGCTGTCGGCCATATTGGCGATCTTGACGATCTCGGTCATGCCGCCGCACCAGCCCACATCCGGCTGAATGATGTCGCAGCAATCCATTTCCATCAGCATGCGGAAGCCCCAGCGGGTGGCCTCATGCTCGCCCGTGGTCACCAGCATGCCCGGCGGGGCCTTCTTCTTCAGTTCCGCATAGCCCCAGTAATCGTCGGGCGACAGCGCCTCTTCGATCCATTTGAGACCGTATTCATGGGCCTTGTGGGCCAGCTTGGTGGCGTAGTTCAGGTCGAGCGACATCCAGCAATCGAACATCAGCCAGAAATCATCGCCCACCCGCTCGCGCATGGTGGCCAGTTCCTCGATATTCTTGCGCAGGCCCTCTTCGCCTTCCGCCGGGCCGTGATGCAGGGGCATCTTGCCGCCGATGAAACCCATCTGCTTGGCCAGATCGGGGCGCGCGCCCGTGGCGTAGAAGGTCAGCTCATCGCGGACGGCACCGCCCAGCATGTGATAGACCGGCTCCTGCCGCAGCTTGCCCAGCAGGTCCCACAGCGCCAGATCGACGCCGGAAATGGCGTTCACGACCAAGCCCTTGCGGCCATAATATTGCGACCCGAAATACATCTGGTCCCAGATCTTCTCCACCTCCACCGGCGACCGGCCGATCAGGAAGCGGGAGAAATGCTTTTCCACCAGATAACAGGCCGGTTCACCGCCCGTGGTCACCGCGAATCCGATGGTGCCGTCCGCCGCCTCGATCTCCACCACCAGCGTGCCCAGCACATTGATGCCAAAGCTTTGACGGCTTTGGCGATATTCGGGATACCGGCTCATCGGCGTAGCGATATGATCGTCGATCCAGTGGCCGTCGCCCTGGTCGTGATAATCGGCGCCGCCGCCGCGGACCACATAGGCGCGGACATCGCGGATAAGGGGGAAGGCCATGGTGTTTTCACACTCCCTGAAGGGCATGCGCAGCAGGCAAGGATTGTGCGCACGTTCTCAATTGTGGGATACAGTTTTATAAAATGGGACAAGCCCTGTCAATGCGGTTGCAAGCGCCCGACCGACAACGCCTGGGATGAGGCTTGCCATGGATTTTGATTTATGAGACATCATTCCGCAATATGAGATTTGGGGAGGACGATATGCGTTTGCTGGAAGGCAAGACTGTACTGATCACCGGCGCGTCGCGCGGCATCGGCGCCGCTGTGGCCGTGGAATGCGCCCGTCACGGTGCCAATGTCGCCATCAACTATGCCGCGTCGCCCGCCGCCGCCGACGATGTGGTGGCGCAGATCGCAGCCCTGGGTCAGAAGGGCATTGCCGTGAAGGGTGACGTGGCCGATCCGGCAGCGGCTCAGGAATTCGTGAAAGCAGCGGTCACGGCCTTCGGCGGGGTTGATGTCTTTGTCTCCAACGCCGGTATCTGCCCGTTCCATTCTTTCCTGGACATGCCGGTGGATGTGGTCGACCGCACGATCAAGGTAAACCTGAACGGCGCCTATTACATGACCCAGGCGGCTGCCAACCGGATGAAGGACCAGGGTCGTGGCGGGGCGATCATCGCCATTTCGTCGATCTCAGCCCTGGTCGGCGGCGGCATGCAGACGCATTACACCCCCACCAAGGCGGGGGTGCATTCGCTGATGCAGTCCTGCGCCATCGCGCTGGGCCCCTACGGCATTCGCTGCAATTCCCTGCTGCCGGGCACCATCCTGACCGACATCAACAAGGATGACCTGGCCGATACGGCCAAACGCAGCTACATGGAAGGTCGCATCCCGCTGGGCCGCCTGGGGCAGCCCGAAGACATGGGCGGGCCGGTGGTGTTCCTGGCGTCCGATCTGGCCCGTTATGTCACCGGCGCCGCCCTGCTGGTCGATGGCGGCGCCTTTGTGAATTTGCAGTGAGTATCAGGGAAGAATCACCCCCGCGATGCTTCTTCTACCGTCACCCCGGCGCAAGCCGGGGTCCAGTGTCAAGGCGCGGTTAGCGCCGATACCACTCATGTCGCGGCAGACGCCGCTCTGCGCCCGGGTTCCGGCTTACGCTGGGATGACTGCGGAGAAGGCAGCGATAGGTGCGCCCAGAACGTCGCGTTACCGCCGCCCCGTACTGCCGTTCCAGCCCATGCCCCTGCTGATGGCGCGCGCCGTGTCCTTCACGGTGGAAATCAGTTCCTGCATGCGCTCGTCGCTCATGTACTGAGCGGCGCTGGACAGGCTGATGGCGGCGATGATCTTGCCGTTCGCCCCGCGGATGGGGGCTGCGACACAGCGGATGCGGTCCTCATTCTCTTCCAGATCGAAGGCATAGCCGCCATTGGCGTAATTGCGCATGCGCTGCTGCCAGACGGGCCAGTCGGCCTCGCTGAAATGCTTGTCATGGAAACTGCGCCAGCGCGCCTCGCTCTCATCCAGGATCAGGGCCTTGCCCAGGCCGGTGGAGGCGATCGGGTGGCGTTCCCCGACGCGGGAGCCGATTTCAACACGGCGGCGGCCCGATATCTTGTCCAGATACAGCGCCTCATCCCCGTCCAGAACGCCCAGATGCACCGTATCCTCGGTGGCCGCCGCCAGATCCTCGATTAGCGGGCGGGCAACGCGGGGAATGTCCATCTGCCGATGCGCCAGATAGCCCAGTTCCAGCAGCTTCGGCCCCAACTGATAGCCTTCACGCGGGGTCAGGATCAGGAAGTCACGCTCCACCAGGGCGGCGGCCAGCCGATGCGTCGTGCTGCGCGTCAGGTCCAGGCGCTGCGCCAGCTTGGCCAGGCTGATCGGCCCGTCGGCAACCGCCTCCAGCACATCCAGCCCACGCAGAAGCGTCTGGCTGCCGCTGGGGGTCGCCTTCGGCGTTGCGTCTTCATCATGATCGGCGGGGGCGCTGCTCATCTGCTTCATCACTCTCTCAATTTACGGAACATAATCCCATATTTTCGGCAAAACAGCAAGGTCCGGGACAGAATGGCGCGGGCTGAAAACCATGGAAAACCAAGGGCTAACCAGCTGAAGCCCGGCGGTCAGGGTTTGGCGATCTCCACCGCATAGACATGTACGTCGCCATGCATATTGGCGCGGAAGATGATCCACTTCCCATCGGGGGTGAAGGTGATGTTGGGTTCCAGCCGGTAATCATGATCCTTCATATTCACCAGCTTTTCAGCCCGCAGCACGCCGGGGCTAATCAGGTGGTCGGCGTTGGGGGCATGGATGCCGGCCACATCGGGGATGTTTTCGGGCCGGAACAGGTAGATCCATTTACCGTCCTTGGCCTTGGCCACCATCTCGGCATCGCCACCATCGCCGGCAAACAGGGTGCCATCGCGCGAGACGTTAAAATGCACCGACCATTCATCACGGGTCAGGTGGTACCAGCTGCGCTTGCCCGTCGCGATTTCATAGCCTGCCAGCCAGAAATCCTCCCCGCGCGGGGTTTGCAGGTCGTACCAGATGGTCTTGCCATCGGCGCTGAAGAATTCATGGCCCGCAATTTCCATGTTCATGGTGCGGGTATGGATCTTGGTCAGGCCGGTGCCATCGGTGCGGATGGTCCAGATGCGGTCCACCCGATGCCACGGCCCTTCATGACAGAACATGATCAAGGCGGGATCAGTGGGGGAGAATTGCAGATGGTTCAGCCAGTCCGTGGCCTTGTGAACCGTGCGCTGGGCACCTGTCTTCAGGTCGATGGTGAACATCTCCATTGGCACACGCGCTTCCAGCCGCTGATAGAGCCGCACCTCCTTGGCATCGGCATAGGTCATGGGTTTGCCGTCAGGACCGATATACTCATAGTGATTGTCGAAGCGGGTGTTCTTCGGGTCGGGCGCACCGGGCTGCAGCTCGAACTTCCGCTCGGCCAGCACACCCAGCAACAATGTCTCGTCGGCATTGATCGACCCGATCTGTCCCTTTTTCACCTGCGCGACCTTTTCCACCTTGCCGGTCACGGGGTCGGCGGCGAAGACCGCCACCCCCTCCCCTTCCGGCACCTGCGGCTTGCGGGTGAAGAAGACACGGCCCGTCTTCGGCCCGGTGAACAGCAGGTTCAGGTCGGCACCGGCCACCAGCCGCTTCTGTACCCGGGTCGTCAGATCGATTGTATCAATGCCGTTGGGATTGGTGACGATCAGGGTCTTGCCGTCGGGCGTATAGCCATTCTGATGGAAATAGAGGCTGCGCGTCCCCGGTTCCGTCGACAGGCGGATGACGCGGTGGCCCGTATCCTTGTCCACCCATTCGCGCGGCACCTCTGCCGCCGATACCGACAGGCCGGCCAGCAGGGCCAGGAGCACCAGGCCCAAACGCTTGATCATCATGGCATGAACTCCCCCGTCAGGCCGCGCACATCCCGGCAGATCAGGGGCGGGGTCGCAGCGTCGTTTTTCAGATCGATCCGGTCAAAATGCGCACCCTCCACATCGTCCAGCCACAGGGCCGGGCGGCCATCAGGCGTGGCCGTAGACAGGCTGGCCCCTGCAACCCGCACATCGGCCGCATGGCGGATAAACAGGCCCCAGGCCGGCATCGGGCCGAACATGCTGGGCTCTGGATAGGCGTCGGGCTTTTCCGGCACGGGCGCGTCCAGGGCGGACAAGCCGCCGCGATAGGTGATGTCGATATCCGACAGCATGACATCGCACACCGGATTGCCCGCCTGTCCCGCGATAATACTGGCAAAGCGCGGATCGACATCGCTGGCCCGCAGCCGTTCGATGCGCACGCCCCGGATGCCGCCGGGCGGCGTGCCGTCCGGTGCGCGCATACGGGCACCGGCATAGATAAACAGGGCGGCGGTGGTGATCTCCCGCATGATGATATCGCTGACCCGCACATCATGCAGCGTCCCGCCATCCACCGTTTCCAGGGCCAACCCACGGGAGCGTTCGAAGGTGCAGCGTGTGATCTCGATATCGTGAAAGCCGCCATTGCTTTCGGTGCCCAGCTTGATGCGGCCCGTCATGCCATCCTGATCGGGGGCCTTGTCCTGGGTACGACGGAAACGTCCATCCAGCATGGTACCGGGGTCAAAGCCGCTGACATGGCAATCATGGATGCGCACATGCGCCGTTGCCCGTGCTTCTCCCAGCGCCAGCGAGGATTTCAGGACGATGGCATCATCATTGGGCGTGTTGATGCGGCAATGGCCAACGGTGCAGTGGCGCACACAATCCAGGTCCAGCCCATCGCGTTCGGTATCGATGCGCAGACGGGTGATGGTCAAGTGATCCACGCCCGTCGCCAGCACGGCGAAATGCCCGCCCTTGGCGATGGTGAAGTCGCGGAGGGTGACATGGGTGCAGTGTTTCAAGGCGATAGCCTTGTTGCCCTGGCCCTGCATCGCCGCTTCTTCCGGGTCCTCGGCGGCCAGTGCGGCCGCACTCATCCCCGCCATGCTTTCGGGGAAATATCCCTTGCGCTTGGCCCATTTCGCCCCCGGCCCCTTGGCAGTCAGGCCATGCCCGTCGATCAGGCCGGGGCCGGTGATGGCGATATCGGTCAGCCCCACGCCCCAGATCAGGCTGTTGTGCCAATGGGAATGGCCGAAATCCTGATAGATATCGTGCGGGTTCGCCTCCGGCAGATCATAGGCACCTAAGGCCCCTGGCACCGCCGCGCGGATGATTGCCCCCGTTTCCAGATGCAGGCGGACATGCGATGCCAGGCGGATGGAGAAGCACAGCCACAGCCCCGCCGGCACCCGCACCGCGCCACCACCTACGGCGGCAGCGGCCTGGATGGCGCGATTGATGGCGGGGCTGTCGATGGTCACGCCATCGCCCACGGCACCATGGTCGCGGATATCGATCCACGTGGTCATGGCGGCAGCAGCCTGACATCCACCGTCTGTTCCCGGTCGGCGGTCAGCCAGCCATCCTTGAAGCCCAGTTCGGCCACCTGGATCACCGACCGGCGCTGCCATGTCGGG
>JAIXTS010000183.1 GCA_027483805.1 Azospirillum sp.
CCGCCCTCGGCAGAAGGTGCGGCCCGCGTGCTGCGCACCCATACCAGCCCGGTGCAGATCCGCACCATGCTGAAGAACAAGCCGCCGATCCGCATCATCGCGCCGGGCCGCACCTATCGGTCAGACTATGACCAGACGCACACGCCCGTCTTCCATCAGATCGAAGGTCTGGTGATCGGCGAGGATATCCATATGGGCCATCTGAAGGGCTGCATCCTGGAATTCTGCCGCGCCTTCTTCCAGATCGACGATCTGCCCATCCGTTTCCGCCCCAGCTTTTTCCCCTTCACCGAACCGTCGGCAGAGGTGGATATCGGCTGCTCGCGCAAGGGCGGGGAGCTGAAGCTGGGCAATCATGGCGATTGGCTGGAAATCATGGGGTCGGGCATGGTGCATCCCAAGGTGCTGGAGAATTGCGGCATCGACAGCACCAAGTATCAGGGCTTTGCCTTCGGCATGGGGATCGAGCGCGTCGCGATGCTGAAATATGGCATCCCCGACCTGCGCTCCTTCTTCGATGCCGACCTGCGCTGGCTGCGCCATTACGGCTTCGTACCGTTGGATCAGCCCAACCTGGCACAGGGGTTGGCCCGATAAGGGATTGCCAAACCAAGGGCACAGCATCAAAGTAGTGATATTCACTACAAATCACGGAGCCGTCATGGCCGCGACTATTCAGCAGGGGGGGGAACGGGCTGTCACGGCGGCGGAAGCCAACCGCCGTTTCTCACATATCCTGCGCGATGTGCGTCAGGATGGTGCCCGATTTCTGGTAACCGCCCATGGCACACCCGTCGCCCGCATCATCCCCACCGCCGGGGACGATGACGTGGCGACGGAACGGGCCAAAGCCGCGCTGTTGAGCCGACTTGATTCGCAGCCCGTGGTCATTGGCGACCCGTGGACACGTGACGAGTTGTACGACTGATCATGCGCGTGGCCATCGACACCAACATCTTGGTCTATGCTGAAGGCTTTGCTGGCAGCGAGGCGGACCGGCATAAGCCTGCCCTGGCGCGCCGTGCCCTGGCGGCGGTGTCGGCGGGCGCGATAACGATCCCGGTCCAGTGCCTGGGAGAATTGTTCCGGGTACTGGTATCAAAGAAGCGTCTCGACAGCGCCGATGCGCGCCATCGGGTCCTTCAATACCGGGACATCGGACACACAGCCCCAACCAGCGAGATCGCGCTGGTCCGCGCGACTGATCTGGTCGTCGACCATCAATTGCAGTTCTGGGACGCCGTCATCCTGGCGGCTTCTTCCGAACAGGGGTGCCGCATGCTCCTGTCGGAAGATTATCAGGACGGTTTCACCTGGGGCGGGGTCACGGTGGTGAACCCCTTCGCCCCCCAACCCAACCCGCTGTTCACCAGCATCACCGGTTGATCCCCGGCTCTTTGCATCAGGACCACTCCCATGAAGTTCACCCTTTCCTGGCTGAAGACGCATCTCGACACCGATGCCCCGCTGGACCAGATCACCGATGCACTGACGGCCCTGGGCCTGGAGGTGGAGGGGGTCACGGATCAGGGGGCAGCCCTGGCCGCCTTCCGCATCGCCCATGTCGTATCGGCGGAAAAGCACCCCAACGCTGACAAGCTGCGCCTGTGCATGGTGGATACCGGTGCGGGTGAGCCGGTGCAGGTGGTCTGCGGCGCACCCAACGCACGGGCAGGCATCAAAGTTGTGTTCGCGGCCCCCGGCACCGTCATTCCTGTGTCGGGCGATACCCTGTCCATCGGCACCATCCGCGGCGTGGAAAGCCGGGGCATGATGTGTTCGGAGCGCGAACTACTGCTGTCCGACGAACATAATGGCATCATTGAGCTGCCGGAGGATGCGCCCGTGGGTGGGTCGTTCGCCGATTGGCGCGGCCTGTCAGACCCAGTGATCGAAATTGCCCTGACGCCCGACCGTGTCGACTGTGCCGGTGTTCGCGGTGTGGCCCGTGATCTGGCAGCCGCTGGCCTTGGCACGTTGAAGCCGCTGGCCGCCGCCCCCGTCGCCGCCGCCTTCGACAATCCGCTGACCGTCAACCTGGCCCATCCGGGTTGTCCGCAGATTGCGTTCCGGGTGATCCAGGGCGTCAAGAACGGCCCCAGCCCGAAATGGCTGGCGGACCGGCTGCTGGCCGTGGGCCTGCGCCCGATCAGTGCCCTGGTCGATATCACCAATTATTTCAGCCTGGACCTGTGCCGCCCGCTGCATGTGTTTGACGCGGCCAAGCTGACGGGTGGCATCACCCTGCGCCCGACGGCGGACGGTGACACGCTGCTGGCGCTCAACGGCAAGGAATATGCCCCGCCCGCCGGCCTGATCGGCATCTATGATGATGCAAAGATGATCTCCATGGCCGGTGTCATGGGCGGGGAGACGACGGGCGTCACCGCCGACACAACGGATGTGGTGCTGGAAGTGGCCACGTTTGAGCCGGTGCGCATTGCCGAGACGGGCCGCGCCCTGCAACTGGACAGCGATGCCCGCTATCGCTTTGAACGCGGGGTGGACCCGGCCAACATCGTGGAAAAGGTGGAACTGGCCACCGCGATGATCCTGGAACTGTGCGGCGGCACGGCGGGCGGCATCAGCCTGTCAGGCGCAGAGCCGACATGGCAGCGCACCCTGACCCTGCGCCCGGCCCGTGTGGCCGCCTTGGGTGGTGTTGATGTGCCCGTGGATGAGCAAGTCCGCATCCTGTCGGTCCTGGGCTTCACCGTTACGCGCCGCGACGATGGGGTGCTGGTGGGAGAGGTTCCGTCCTGGCGGCGCGATGTCGAGGGTGAGGCCGATTTGGTGGAAGAGGTGTTGCGCGTCAACGGCTTTGACCAGATTCCGGCCACGCCCCTGCCGCGCGAGGTGGGCACGCCTGCGCCCGCGCTGTCCAATGATCAACGCCGCCGCTTCAATGCCCGCCGGGCCGCCGCCGAACGCGGTCTGTTGGAAGCGGTGACCTGGTCGTTTGTCGATCCGAAGGTCGCCGCCCTGTTCGATGGCGACAAGGACGAACTGCGCCTGCTGAACCCGATCAGCGTCGATCTGGCCGTCATGCGCCCGTCCATCCTTGGCACTCTGGTGCCGGCTGCCGGTCGCAACGCCGCCAAGGGCTTCAAGGATGTCGGCCTGTTCGAGGTCGGCCCTGCCTTCCGCGACG
>JAIXTS010000438.1 GCA_027483805.1 Azospirillum sp.
ATCACCCCGAAACTTGGCCTTGCCTCGTTGTTGTTCATTGTGCCGGTGGCCTTCCTGCTCTGGGCGCTGGTCGCCAAGCAGGGCGAGGCCATCAGCTTTGCCGAGAAGGAACAGCAGGGTACGTTCTATCTGCGCGGGCTGGCGCAGGTGCAGATGACGCTGGCCAGGGCGGAAATCGCCGGGTCATCCGTGGATGGCAAGGCGCTGGCCGATCAGGTGCGCAAGCTGGACGACCAGCATGGCGAGGGGATGGAGGCGGCATCCCAGGTCAAGGATGCCGTAACGGCCCTGGGCGCCGGACAGGCCACGGGGGCGGGGCGTACCGCCCTTCGCGCCCTGATCACGCGGGTGGGGGACAAGTCGAACCTGATCCTGGACCCCGATCTGGACAGCTTCTACGTCATGGATCTGGTGGTGATCAAGCTGCCGGACCTGCTGGACCAGGCCAGCGCCATGTACAGCCTGACCCATAAGCTCTATGCGGACGGCGCGGTTGATGCCGAGGAAAGGGTCGATCTTTATGTCTCGCTGGGCGGGCTGAAGGCCGTGGCCGACGGGTCCGGCAATTCGGTGAAGGCCGCCATCGATGCCAGTGCGGATGGCAGTGTGGCCACGGCATTGAGCAAGCCGGACGCCGACCTTCACGCCGCCTTGAAGGTCCTGCTGACCCAGGCCGAGGCCCAGGCCCTGGACCCCGCCGCCACCAATGCCGCCCTGGCCCGCATCGACGCCCTTTATACCGCCGGTTCCGCCGACCTGTCGCGCCTGCTGGAGGCCCGCATCGGCCGTTTCCACACGGAACAGCTGACCACCCTGGCCGTCACGGCGCTGCTGTTCGCCATCGCGGTGGGGGCGGTGCTGTTTGTGGTGCTGCGTTACATCATCGCGCCGCTGGGCCAACTGACCCGGTCCATGGGCCAACTGGCGGATGGCGACCTGACGGTGGCGGTGGCCTTCGCCGACCAGAAGGACGAGGTGGGGGCGCTCGCCCGCGCCATGGCCGTGTTCAAGGCCAATGCCCTGCGCAACCGCGAACTGGAGGAAGCGCAGCAGCGCGAGCAGGAGGCCCGCGCCCGCCGGCAGGCCTCGCTGGAGGAACTGGTGCGCGACTTCCAGATGGCGGTCAGCGGCCAGCTGCGCACCTTCGCCAGTGCCTCCACCGAGTTGGAGGCGACCGCCCGCAACCTGTCGCATCAGGCGGATCAGACCAGCAGCCGGACCGGCACCGCCGGCCAGAGCGCCGACCGCGCCACCCAGAATGCGCAGACGGTTGCTGCGGCAACAGAGGAACTGGCCGCGTCCAGTGCCGAGATCGGTGCGCAGATCGAACGCACCTCGCTGACCACCAAGGACGCTGTGGCCGAGGCAGACAAGGCACTCGGCGTGGTCGATGAACTGGCCAGTGTGGTCGATGGTGTGGGGGCGGTTGTCGACTTTATTCATGCCATCGCCGCCCAGACCAACCTGCTGGCGCTGAACGCCACCATTGAGGCGGCACGGGCGGGGGAGGCCGGCAAGGGCTTCGCCGTGGTCGCGTCAGAGGTGAAGAACCTGGCCAGCCAGACGGCCAAGGCCACGGACGAGATCCAGGACAAGGTCAATGCGGTAAAGGGTGCCGCCGGCCATGCCACCAGCATCATCTCCACCATCGCCCGCATCATCGGGGAGGTGGATGGCAATTCCGGCGCCATCGCGTCGGCCGTCACCGAACAGGGCGCCGCCACGGACGAGATTGCCCGCAACGTGACGGAAGCCGCCGACCGCACGCGGGAGGTGACCGAAAGCCTGGGGACCGTGCGCGAAAGTGCGGAATTCACCAAGGTCGCCTCCACCCAGCTTCTGGCCGCCGCCGGCGAGCTGTCGCAGCAATCCGAACGGCTGCGCGCCGATGTCGAGGAATTCCTGGTCGCCATGCAGAAGGCAGGCGAACGCCGTCAGTTCGAACGCCGGCCCTGCGCCCTGCGGGGCGAACTGGTGGCCCAGGGTGCGCGCGGCAAGGTGGACCGGTTTGACGTGGCCCTGTCCGATATCGGCCTGGGCGGCTGCGCCCTCACCGGGGCGATGCTGGCACCGGGCACGGAGGTTGAACTGCGCCTGTCGGGCCATACCCTGCCCGGCCGCGTGATCCAGCAGGAAGGCGACCGCCTGCGCCTGCAATTCCGCCTGAACGACCAGACCAGCGACGCGGTGGAACGGCTGCTGGCGGCGTGAGGGGTGGGGAGGCTGCTGCTTCCCGCCCCACTATCCTTCCCTTCCCCCGTCATCCCGGTGAAAGCCGGGACCCAGGGGCCAAGCGGCTGACGCTGCGTTTCTGGAACGCGGTGGCGAGGACTCTCGCGGCTACCAGACACCTCGGCTTGACGGGCAGGGAGCGGCAAAAGCGGCGATGTCGGGTTTGCACGTCATGGCGTCATTCACTGGGTCGGTGACGGCTCCTGAAAGCCGACCTTGTCCAATGGGTCCTATGGTGACAGGTGTGGAACGTTTCACACCATCAAGCCTCAACCAGTGTGATGGGCCCGGCAGCATCCAACCCACCACAGCCGGCAGTCAGGTCAAGCACCTGTGCTGGGCCGTCAAACAGGTGTGCCAACCCGATTTCAGCCCCCCACGCTGCACCCCTTTCATTCCACCAGGAAAGACAGGTTTGCGTCTCGCCGTCGAGATGGCTCAGATAGTCTGCTATAGTCAGCCGGCAGCTTCAGCGGTGGCTGGGGTGCTGGCGGAGACCAGATCCTCCATATCCACCCGCAGGGCAGCAGCCAGGGCCTTCAGCGCGGCGGCGCTGCCCGGCTTCTTGCCGGTTTCGATCTCCGAAAGGTAGCCCGGTGCGATGCCGGCGGCGGCGGCAAGGGCGCGACCGGTCAGGCCCCGATGTTCCCGCCAGACGCGGACCGGGTTGGCCCCATCCAGCAGGGTGCGGGCCATTTCCCACGGAAGGGTTTCAGTGCGACCGGCGGCCAGATCGGCCTTGAACTGCTGTACGGTGGCGATGTCTCGCGCCTCGTCCAGCGCTGCCAGCAGAGCCTCATAATCGGTGCGGGCCAGCAGGACGGTATCGGCGGTGATGGCCAGGGGGGTAATGGCGTTCATTTATACACCTCTCCACGGATATCGACGATGATCACCAGCAGGATGTCATCGATGCGCACCAACTCATACACGGCGCGCCAATCACCCTGGCGGATACGGTATGTGTCTTTCAGACCGCTCAGGGGCTTGACGTCGAACGGGTGGTTGGCAAAGGGCGATGCCGCCACCGTTTCGAGCTTCGCCATCATGCCGGTGCGCGCCTTTGGTGGCATCTTCGACAGGCCCTTCAGGGCGGCTTTGCTGAGTTCGAGATTCATGACCGAATATTCGCCGATAGAGAATATTCGGGCAATGAGAAAATCTCTATTAGAGAATCTCTGCGATGATGCTGGCTGCTGGCCTGTGAGCTGTGACACGTTTCACAGATACGGAACAGGGCCGGCGAGGGTGGTCGGTGGAATGGGGAACCCATGACGCCGCCGGTACGCTGAAGGACCGTGCGATCCGGGCCACAGGCGATGGCGGCCCCATCGAGACAGTGCCGTCTTTGTTTGACCTGGCTGTCGACAGCAAGCTACGCGGCTGCGACCTTGTCCGGCTGATTATGTCTGCCCCAGCCGGGTCGATCATTCAAAAACCATCAGCACCCGCCAGAATGCGCGCCTTGTCGAGGAATGGGTGATCAGGATCGGCCAGCGACGGGAGGATTATGGAACCCATTCCCTGCGGCGAACCAAGGCCGCCCTCGTCTACAAGCAGGCCGGCAACCTGCGGGCTGCGCAGATCCTGCTCGGCCACACCAAGATCGAGACGACGGAGATAGAACGGGTGTGGAGAAGGTGACGGCGTTGGGGCGGGCGGGAATGTCCGGAAATGATACTCCAAGCGCGGAAACCCGCCCGGCCGTGTCCGGCCTTATCCCAGCGGCAGGAAATCTTGACCGTTGGTCAATCTTTCCTGCCCTCAATCGCCGGCGCCCACATCCGTGGGCTTGGCTACGCGCCACGTGGCGCGCGGCGGCGGTCGCCGCCGTACCGACGGTCAAGAATTTTGACCGTCGGTATTATCCCTTCCCCCCCAAAAAAGCAGCGGCCCCGGTTGCCCGGGGCCGCCATCATCAGTCAAATCCGCGCCGTGCTTATTTCACATCGAAGCGGTCGGCGTTCATCACCTTGGTCCAGGCGGCGACGAAGTCGTGGACAAACTTCGCTTCGCCATCGCCGCTGCCATAGACCTCGGCCAGGGCGCGCAGCTGGGAGTTGGAGCCGAAGACCAGATCGACGCGGGTGGCGGTCCATTTGATGGAACCGTTGGTGCGGTCGCGGCCTTCGAAGACGCCCTGGGTACCGTCGGTGGCGTTCCAGACCGTGCGGTCATCCAGCAGGTTGACGAAGAA
>JAIXTS010000213.1 GCA_027483805.1 Azospirillum sp.
CGCGGGATCAGCTCGATAGCCCGCAGCACATTGACGTCCGTCACCCCCTGGCGGCGCAGCAGCATCAGCAACCTGATCTTGCGCGCCGCCCCGCTGGTCATGCGAAGACCCCTTTCAGGTTCTCCAGACACCCGTAATGGGTCAGGTCGAGGAAGATCGGCGTGACCGCGATGCCGCCATGGTTCACGACATGCACGTCGGTATCGGCGGGCACATCCTCATCCCCGCGCGCGGCCCCGATCCAGAAATAGCGGCGGCCCCGTGGATCGATACGTTCATCCAGCTCGTCCCCGATCTTGCGGTTGCCGTGGCGGACCACATGCACGCCGGTGACATCGCCGACGGACACGTCGGGATAATTCACATTCATCAGGACCAGCCTGGGCCAGTCGGCGGCCATCACCTTGCGCACCACCTGCGCGCCCAGTCCTTTAGCCACCGCCCAGTTGGGCGGGCCGCCATGGGGCATGCGCTGGCTCATGGCGATGGCGCGCACCCCCAGCAGTGTCGCTTCCATGGCACAGGCGATGGTGCCGGAATAGGTCACATCCTCGCCCAGATTGCTGCCATGGTTGATGCCGGACAGGACCAGGGCCGGCTTCCTGTCGGCCATCAGATGGTTGATGGCCAGCAGCACACAGTCGGTGGGCGTGCCGTCGACGGCATAGCGTTTCGGCCCCAGTTCGCGCACGCGCAGGGGGCGATGCATGGTCAGCGAGTGGGAGGCACCCGACTGCTCCGTCTCCGGCGCCACCACCCAGACATCATCGGTCAGTTCCCGGGCAATCGCCTCCAGCACGGCCAGGCCCTGGGCATGGATGCCGTCATCATTGCTGATCAGGATACGGGTGCTGGTGAAGTCAAAATCAGCCATTCGCTGCAATCCGCTCCAGCCCGCCCATATAGGGGCGCAAGGCGTCGGGGATCAGAATCGATCCGTCGGCCTGCTGATAATTTTCCAGCACAGCGATCAGGCAGCGGCCCACGGCGGTGCCGGACCCGTTCAGCGTATGCACGAACTGCGTCGCCTTTTCGCCCTTGGCCCGGAAACGCGCCTTCATGCGGCGGGCCTGGAAATCCCCGCAATTGGAGCAGGAGGAGATTTCACGATAAGCACCCTGCCCCGGCAGCCAGACCTCAATATCGTAGGTCTTCTGGGCCGTGAAACCCATGTCACCGGAACACAGCGTGACGGTGCGGAAGGGCAGGCCCAGGCGCTTCAGCACGGTTTCCGCCGCATCGGTCATGCGCTCATGCTCCGCCGCCGACTGATCGGGACGGGTGATGGAGACCATTTCCACCTTGTAGAACTGATGCTGGCGGATCATGCCGCGCGTATCGCGGCCGGCCGACCCGGCTTCGGACCGGAAGCACGGCGTGCGGGCCGTCAGGCGCAGGGGCAGTTCTTCGGCATCCAGGATGGCGTCGTTGACCAGGTTGGTCAGGGGGACTTCCGCCGTGGGGATCAGCCAGAAACCGTTGGTGGTCTGGAACAGATCCTCGGTGAATTTCGGCAACTGGCCCGTGCCGAAAGCGGCGTCATCCTTGACCAGCAGCGGCGGCGACACTTCCTCGTACCCATACTCCGTCGTGTGGATGTCCAGCATGAAATCGCCCAGGGCGCGTTCCAGGCGGGCCAACTGGCCGCGCAGCACCGTGAAACGTGCACCCGACAGCTTGGCCGCCAGATCAAAGCTCATCAGGCCCAGGGCTTCACCCAGCTCGAAATGCTGCTTGGCGCCGGCAATCTCGGTCGGCGTGCCGATGCGGCGGATTTCGACATTGTCATGCTCATCCTTGCCGTCCGGCACCTCCGGGGCGGGAATGTTGGGATAGGAGGCCAGGATCCGGTCCAGTTCGGCCCCCAACTCCTTCTCCCGTTCTTCCAGCTGCGGCATCTTTTCCTTGATCGCCGCCACCTCATCCAGCAGGGGCTGGGCGTCCTTGCCATCCTTCTTATAGGCGCCAATCAGCTTTGATGCCTCATTCCGGCGGGCCTGCAGCTCCTGCGCCTGCGTCTGGCAGGCGCGCCGCTCCTGATCCAGGTCCAGGATGCGGGAGGACAGCGGTTCCACACCGCGCCGGGCCAGGCCGGCGTCAAAGGCTGCGGGATTGTCGCGGATGGAACGGATGTCGTGCATGGAAAACCAGATGCATAAGGGTCAATCGGTGCCCCGTTTATAGGGGTGGATTGGGTGATGCGTAAAGCACCCACAGGTCACGGGGGGGCAAGGATCCCGTATTGACGGCGGATAGAACCGCAACCCGGCGCCACCCAATCCTTGTCATCGCGGCGGACGCCGGGGTGAGGAACAAAGGGAAGGGGCATGACCCTTGCCAAAGTTTCGGAGTCCGAATATAAGCACCCCACAACCAAAGGCTGGGACGCCATGATCGAGGACATGTTCGACCGGTTGAGCGAGCCGGCGGCCAATCGGTTGGCGGATGGGTTTGTGCGGGTGGCGGCGGCGTTGAAGGCCAATGACTGGCGTGATGCCACGCCCTACGGGCTGACGGCCACGCAGGCCCGCATCCTGACCCTGCTGCGCGACAATCCCGACGGGTTGCGGCCCGTGACCATCGCGGGGCGCATCGGGGTGAAGGCACCGACCGCCAGCGAGGCCACCACCACCCTGATCCAGAAGGGGCTGGCCCTGCGGGTGGCGGCGCCCGATGACGGGCGCGGCAATCTGGTGCTGGCCACGCGGGAGGGGTTGATGCTGGCCGACCGGTTTGGCGGCGGGCCCCTGTTCCTGATCGATGCGCTGGGTGACATGCCGGCATCGGACCAATTGTCCCTGCTCCGCCTGATGCTGCGGCTGGTGCGCACACTGCAACGGGCCGGGCATGTGCCGTTGAGCCGCATGTGCCTGGATTGCAAATATTTTCAGCCGAACGTGACTGCGGGAACCGACCTGCCGCACCATTGCCATTTCGTGGGCGCCCCCCTGGGGGACCGGCATCTGCGGCTGGATTGCCCGGAACAGTCCCCGGCCCCCCTGCCCGTCGCCGACGAAGTCTGGGCCGGATTCCTGAACGATCGCGGCGAAGTGCGCTGATCCTGCCGCCCCTCAGCACAGCTGTGCTGAGGGGCGGCTTTGCATTTTCCCAAATACAATCGGCCATAATTCCTGACCGATGGCACGGCGGCAGGGCTTGCGGCGCAGGCGCGCCGGGCCGGCCGCACCCTCCATCAGACCGCCAGAGCCTCCACCAGGGGAAGGCTGCGCAGGCGTTTGCCGGTGGCGGCCGACAGGGCGTTGGCCACCGCCGGGAAGGTGGGCGGCAGGCCGGGTTCGCCGACGCCGCCCAGCGCTTCACCGGAATTGAGGAAATGCACGTCGATGACCGGCGGTGACTCGGAATGGCGCATCAGGCGGTACGTGTCGAAATTGCGCTGTTCGGCGCGGCCATCCTTCACCGTCACCGCCTCATACAGGCCGGCGGACAGGGCCATGATCACCCCGCCCTCCATCTGGCTGCGGGCCCCGTCGGGCAGGACCACGTCGCCGCAATCCAGCACGGTGGTGACCCGATGCACACGCGGCTGGCCATCGGTGACCGATGCCTCCACCACATGGGCGGAGAGTGAGCCGAAACTGGCGAAGAAGCCGACGCCCTGGGCATGACCCTTGGGCAGCTTTTTGCCCCATTGCGCCTTGGCCGCCACCAGATCGATGACCGCCAGCGCACGTTTGTTGCCGGCCAGCAATTCGCGGCGGAAGGCCACCGGGTCCTTGCCGGCAGCGGCGGCCAGTTCGTCGATGAAACATTCCAGGAAAAACGCATTGTGCGTGGCGCCCACGGCCCGCCAGGGCGAGGCGGTGACGCGGACATGCCGGGCCGCCCAGTCCAGCTTGAAATTGGGCAGGTTATAGGGAAGGTTGGACAGGTCCTGCACCGAGGAACCGTCCAGTTCCCCTTCCTTCAGCCCGCCGGGAACGAATTCGGCACGCATGGAAGGGCCGGAAATGCGGATGGCCATGCCGGTCACCGCCCCCTTGGCATCCAGCGACGCGGTCAGGCGCGCCATCTGGGCCGGGCGGAAATAGCCGCGGTCGAACTCATCCTCCCGTCGCCAGAAAAATTTGACCGGCGTGCCCGCCAGGTCCCGGGCCACCTGGGCCGCACCGGGGATGCCGTCATCCATCAGACGCCGGCCGAAACCACCGCCCAGCAGCAGGGTATTGACCGTCACCGCCTCGGCATCGATGCCGATCGCGGTGGCGGCGGTGCGGCGGGAACGGTCCTGCACCTGGGTCGGGGCCCACAGCTCCAGCTTGCCATCCTTGAACAGGCCCGTGCAGCTCCACACCTCCATCGGGGTATGGCAGATATAGGGCACACCGTAATCGGCGGTCACTGTCCTGGCGGCGGATTTGAAGGCACTGTCAAGATCGCCGCGCGCCGTGGCGGGAATGGCCTGGGCGGCGCCCAGCCCCTCCACCATCGCCTGGGTCAGGGCCGCGCTGCTGATCGTGTCCTGGGGCGAGGGGGCCATGGTGACGGTGACGGCGTCCGCCCCCTTCATGGCGGCCCAGACACTGTCGGCGACCACGGCGACACCGCCCTGGATCTTCACCACCTTCCGGACACCCTTCACCTTCAGCGCGGGCGCGGCGTCAAAGCTGGCAATATCGCCATGGAAGACCGGGTTCAGCCGGGCGCAGGCATAGAGCATGCCGGGCAGGCGGAAATCCATGCTGTAGACGGTCTCGCCGCGCACCTTGGCCGGAATGTCCAGGCGCGGCACGCCCTTGCCGACATAGCGGCGGGTGGCGGGGTCACGCAGGGGCGGGTTGTCGGGCGGGGTCAGTTTTGCTGCTGCTTCCGCCACCTCTCCGATGCCCAGGCTGCGGTTGCTGGCCTTATGGAGCAGGCGGCCCTGTTCCAGGGTGATGCCGGCAGGGTCGACCTGCCAGCTTTTGGCGGCGGCCTGGATCAGGACGGCGCGGGCCTGGGCCGCGCCCTTGCGCAGATGGTCGTTCCAGCGGCGCACGCCCTGGCTGCCGCCCGATCCCATGGACCCGCCCCAGCGATAGGCGTCGGCGGGGATGGCCGTCTCCACCGAGACATCGGCAAAATCCACCCCGACCTCATCGGCGATGATGGCGGCATGGGCTGTGTGCGTGCCCTGCCCCATCTCCGTCGTGGGGGAGATGATGACGACCTTGCCATCGGGCTTCACCACCAGATGGGCGGTGACCATGCCGGTGCGGGCATTGGCCCCGGCGGCGGCGGCCCCCAGCGGCGGCGGGGCCGGCGGCGCGTTCTGCGCCAGCACCGGCAGCGGCAGGGCGACGGCGATGGCCAGACCGCCCAGGCCGGTCAGCAGGGCGCGGCGGGACAGGTCGGTATCGTGGATCAGATGGCTATCCATGGCGTGCTTGCTCCCCTTCCCGATCAGGACGCGACGCCGGCGGCGCGCTTGATGGCGGCCTTGATGCGCGGATAGGTACCGCAGCGGCAAAGATTGCCATCCATGGCGGCATCAATATCGGCATCGGTCGGCTTGGGCGTGTCCTGCAGCAGGGCGGCGGCCGACATGATCTGACCGGACTGGCAATAGCCGCATTGCGGCACCTGCATCTCCTCCCACGCCTTCTGCAACGGGTGCGACCCGCCCAAAGCCTCGATCGTCGTGACCTTGGATCCGGCCACCGATTGCAGCGGGATGGAGCAGGAACGGGTGGCGACACCATCAACATGCACGGTACAGGCCCCGCACTGGGCCACGCCGCAGCCATATTTGGTGCCGGTCAGCCCCACCAGATCGCGGATGGCCCAGAGCAAGGGCATCTCCGGATCGGCATCCAGACGGTGCGCCTTGCCATTGATGGTCAGTTCGATCATCACTTTCACCTTCTGCCATGCGGATTATTTGGCCCCCAGAATAGGGGTAACACCGGTGTCAGGCGCCGGTGATTTTGTTTCACAACGGTAAATGGGATGCCAAAGCGTGTCAGCAAGTGGCACCGCTCGTTATGCTCCGTCCCAGTGATCGGTCCCGATCACTGGGCTTCAATCGCCAGCGCCGCCATCCGGCGGCTCGGCTACGCGCCACGTGGCGCGCGGCGGCAGTCGCCGCCGAGCCATATCCGCTCGCCATCCAGCGGCAAAAACTGTACGTTTCCGGACAGTTTTCCCTGTCTTGGTGGACCATGGCCGACCAGCCGCGTGTTCTGATCGTCGATGATGACGAGGATATCCTTGTCGCTGCCCGCCTGATGCTGAAGCGCGAGGGCATTCTCTGCCATACGGAGCCAAGGCCCGACCGCATCCCGCAGTTGCTGAAGGATGGCGTGTTCGACGCCGTCCTGCTGGACATGAATTTTGCCATCGGCGCCAATACGGGGCGCGAGGGGTTTCAGTGGCTGAAACGCATCGTGGAGATCGACCCCACCTTGTCGGTGGTGCTGATCACCGCCTATGGCGATGTCGGCACCGCGGTGGAAGCCATGAAGCAGGGGGCAGCCGATTTTGTGCTGAAACCCTGGCAGAATGAACGGCTGCTGGCCACCCTGTCATCGGCCCTGAAACTGACGGCATCCAAGCGCGAGGCCCAGCAATCGGCGGCCACCAGCAAGGAACTGGCCAGTGTCGGACTGGACGGCACGCCCAACACCATTATCGGCTCGGCCCCCGCCATGGCCCGCATCTTCGCCCTGCTGGACCGTGCCGCCCCGACCGAGGCCAATGTCCTGATCCTGGGCGAGAACGGCACCGGCAAGGAGGTGATCGCGCGCGAAATCCACCGCCGGTCAAAGCGCGCGACCCAAGTGTTCGTGTCGGTCGATCTGGGCTCCGTCTCTGAAAGCCTGTTCGAAAGCGAACTGTTCGGCCACAAGAAGGGCGCCTTCACGGACGCCAAGGAAGACCGGGTGGGCCGTCTGGTCGCGGCCAACGGCGGCACCCTGTTCCTGGATGAAATCGGCAATCTGCCGCTCTATCTGCAATCCAAGCTGCTGTCGGTGCTGGAACAGCGGGTGGTGATCCCGGTGGGCGGCACCAAGCCCATGCCCATTGATGTGCGGCTGGTCAGCGCCACCAACATGCCGCTGGAGCAGCTGGGCCGTGAGGATGTGTTCCGCCAGGATCTTCTGTACCGCATCAATACAGTGGAACTGCACCTGCCGCCGCTGCGCGACCGGGCCGACGACATCCCCGCCCTGATCGAGCATTTTGTGGCCATCTATGCCCGCAAATATAACATGCCGGCGAAGAAGGTGGCGCCCGCCGCCCTGCCCCGGCTGATGGCCTGGCGCTGGCCCGGCAATGTGCGCGCCCTGCGCCACGCCGTGGAACGGGCCATGATCCTGTCGGGCGGCCCGATGCTGGAGGCGGACGATTTTTCCCTGCCCTCCACGGCGGGACAGGCACCGGCGGCACCGGCGGCACCGGCTACCACCGCGGCACCCGCAGGCGCCCTGATCCTGGACACGCTGGACCTGGAAGCGGTGGAGCGCGAGGCGATCCGCAAGGCCCTGTCCAAGCATCAGGGCAATATCAGCCACGCGGCCCAGGATCTGGGCATCACCCGCGCCTCCCTTTATCGCCGGATGGAAAAGCATGGGCTATAGGCGGTTCGAGCTGAATGTCACCATCCGGGTGGCGCTGCTGGCCCTGTCTTCCATGCTGCTGGGCATCATGCTGGTGGAGACGTCGCTGC
>JAIXTS010000217.1 GCA_027483805.1 Azospirillum sp.
AACCCGGTGCCCAGGTCCATGAGCGACACTGAATTCCACCGCATCAAGCGGCTTCCGCCCTATGTCTTCGCTGAAGTGAATGCGATGAAGGCGCGAGCTAGGGCCGCGGCGGAGGACATCATCGATCTCGGCATGGGCAACCCGGACCAGCCGACCCCGCCGCACATCGTGGCGAAGATGATCGAGGCGGTCCAGAACCCCAAGACCCATCGCTACAGCCAGAGCCGCGGCATCCCCGGTCTGCGCAAGGCGATCAGCGCCTATTACAAGCGCCGGTTTGATGTCGATATCGACCCGGAAACCGAAGCGATCGTCACCATCGGGTCCAAGGAAGGTCTGGCCAATCTGGCCCAGGCCATCACCGGCCCCGGTGATGTGATCCTGGTACCCAACCCGTCCTACCCGATCCACCCGTTCGGCTTCATGCTGGCCGGTGCCGCGCTGCGCCACATCCCCGTGAATGACGGGCTGGATGATTTTGTGCCGGCGCTCGAACGCGCCATCAAGCATTCGGTGCCCAAGCCCACGGCCCTGATCGTCAGTTTCCCCGCCAATCCGACGGGCCAGACGGTGACGCTGGACTGGTACCGGCCCATCGTCGACCTGTGCCTGAAGCACGGGATCTATATCCTGTCCGACATCGCTTATGCCGAGATCTATTTTGACGGCAACCCGCCGCCGTCGGTGCTCCAGATCCCGGAAGCCCGCGACATCACGGTCGAATTCAACAGCCTGTCCAAGACCTACAACATGCCGGGCTGGCGTGTCGGCTTCGGTGTGGGCTCCAAGAAGCTGGTGGGCGCGCTGGCCAAGTTCAAATCCTATGTGGATTACGGCGCTTTCACGCCCATTCAGGTGGCAGCCACCGCTGCCCTGAACGGGCCGCAGGATTGCGTGCTGGAAATCCGTGAGCTGTACAAGCAGCGCCGCGACGTGCTGATCGAAGGGCTGCATCAGGCCGGCTGGATGGTGCCCAGCCCCAACGCGTCGATGTTTGTCTGGGCCGAAATCCCCGAACAGTTCCGTCATCTGGGAAGCCTGGAATTTGCCAAGCTGCTGATGCAGGAAGCCAAGGTTGCGGTCAGCCCCGGCATCGGTTTTGGCGAATATGGCGACAGCCATGTGCGTTTCGGTCTGGTGGAAAATACCCAGCGAATCCGTCAGGCCACGCGCAACATCAAGATTTTCCTGGACAAGGCGCGCAAGGTCAACGCGCCCATCACGTCTGAACCCGCCGCTGTCGAGTGAGGATCAAATCTTATGGTTGATGGCAAAGTCTTGCGCATCGGTGTCGCCGGCTTAGGGACGGTCGGCGGCGGGGTCCTGAAGCTGGTCTCGGCCAATGCCGACCTGCTGGCCAGGCGGTCCGGTCGCCCCATCCAGGTCGTGGCCGTGTCCGCCCGTGACCGCAGCCGCGACCGTGGCGTCGATCTGTCCTCTGTCCGCTGGTATGAAAACGCGGCCGATCTGGCCGTCGATCCCGATGTGGATGTGTTCGTGGAGCTGATCGGCGGTTCCGACGGCATTGCCAAGCAGGCGGTGGAGGCGGCGCTGGCCGCCGGCAAACATGTGGTGACCGCCAACAAGGCGTTGCTGGCCCATCATGGCGCCACCCTGGCCAAGACGGCCGAAGGTGCCGGCCTGACCCTGGCGTTCGAGGCGGCGGTGGCCGGCGGCATCCCGGCCATCAAGGGTCTGCGTGAAGGTCTGGCCGCCAACAATATCCGCGAAGTTCACGGCATCCTGAACGGCACCTGCAATTACATCCTGACCGAAATGCGGACCACGGGCCGCGATTTCGCCGATGTTCTGGCCGATGCCCAGCGTCTGGGCTATGCCGAGGCCGACCCGTCCTTTGACGTGGATGGCGTGGATGCTGCGCATAAGTTGGCGGTGCTGACGGCGGTCGCCTTTGGTGCGCATGTCGATTTTAAGTCGGTGCATATCGAGGGCATCCGCCACGTCTCCGCGCTGGACATCAACTATGCCCAGGAACTGGGCTACCGCATCCGTCTGCTGGGCATTGCCCGGCGCACGGAGGATGGGATCGAACAGCGGGTGCATCCCTGCATGGTGCCGATCACCAGCCCCTGCGGCGCCACCGACGGCGTGTTCAACGCCGTGGTCGCCGATGGCGATTTTGTCGACAAGGTGGTGCTGGTCGGCCGGGGGGCCGGTGCCGGCCCGACCGCGTCGGCCGTGGTCGCCGATCTGGTCGATATTGCCCGGGGCCGGTCCACACCGACCTTCGGCGTGCCGGCGGGCGATCTGGAGCCGGCAAAGGCCGCCCCGCTGAGTCGTCGCCGGGGCCGCTATTACGTGCGCCTGATGGTGGTCGACCGTCCGGGTGTCATCGCGGAGATCGCGGCCACGCTCCGCGACCAGAATGTCTCCATGGAGGCGTTCCTGCAGCGCGGCCGCGCACCCGGCGAGGCGGTGCCGGTGGTCTGGACCACCCACGACACGGACGAGGCCGCCATGCAGCAGGCGCTCGCCACCATCGCGTCGTTGGACAGTGTTCTGGAACCGCCGCGCATGATCCGCATCGAGGATTTCTGATACACACTCAACCCAGGAACGGCGCAATCGACAAGACGCCGGTCTCAGCCATAGGGGAACGAAAATGAGTGAGAAGAGCAATCCGAAGGGCGATTTCTCCCTGGTGATGGATCGCAATCTGGCGCTGGAAGTGGTCCGCGTTACCGAAGCGGCGGCCCTGTCGGCCTCGCTGCTGATGGGCCGTGGCGATGAGAAGGCCGCCGACCAGGCCGCCGTGGACGCGATGCGCAAGGCGCTGAACAGCCTGTCGATCGACGGTACCGTTGTCATCGGTGAGGGTGAGCGCGACGAAGCCCCGATGCTCTATATCGGCGAGAAGGTCGGCACCGGCAACGGGCCCAAGATCGACATCGCGCTGGACCCGCTGGAAGGCACGACCATCTGCGCCAAGGGCGGCCCCAATGCGCTGGCCGTCATCGCCATGGCAGAGGCCGGGGGCTTCCTGAACGCACCCGACGTCTATATGGACAAGATCGCCGTTGGCGGCGGTCTGCCGGGTGGTGTGGTCGATCTGGACGAAAAGGTTGAGACCAACCTGCGCAATCTGGCGCTGGCCAAGGGTGCGGACGTGTCGGAACTGGTGGTCTGTATCCTGGACCGCCCGCGCCATGCCGAACTGATCGCCCGCGTGCGTGAAGCCGGGGCCCGCATCATGCTGATCGGCGATGGTGACGTGTCGGGTGTGATCGCCACGGCGCAGCCCAATGCCGGTATCGACCTGTATATGGGGTCGGGCGGTGCGCCGGAGGGGGTGTTGGCCGCTGCCGCCCTGCGCTGCATCGGCGGGCAGTTCCAGGGTCGCCTGATCTTCCGCAACGATGCAGAGCGCGAGCGCGCCAAGCGCTGGGGCGTCACCGACCTGGACAAGAAGTACACGCTGTACGATCTGGCCAAGGGCGACGTGATGTTCTGCGCCACGGGCGTGACCACGGGCCCCATGCTGGAAGGTGTCCGCCGCTTTGCCGGCGGTGCCATCACCCATTCGGTGGTGATGCGCTCCAAGTCGGGCACGGTGCGTTACGTTGAGGCGCACCATAATTTCCGTACCAAGACCAGCATGATCCCGGAAGCCAAGCGGTAATCTCGCTTCGTCCATCCGTGCGTTTTCTGTCATCCCCGCGAAAGCGGGGGCCCAGCGTCGAGCGGCGTCTGCCGCGATACGAGCCCTATCGGCGCTGACCGCGCCTTATACCGACGGTCAAGATTCTTGACCGTCGGTACGGCGGCGACCGCCGCCGCGCGCCACGTGGCGCGTAGCCAAGCCCATGGATAGGGGCGCCGGCGATTCAGGGACAGGAAAGAGTGACCGACGGTCAAGATTCTTGACCGTCGGTACGGCGGCGACCGCCGCCGCGTGCCACGTGGCGCGTAGCCAAGCCCATGGATAGGGGCGCCGGCGACTGAGGGGCAGGAAAGAGTGACCAACGGTCAAGATTTCATGCCGCGGGTATGATGCTGGGTCCCCGCTTTCGCGGGCATGACTGTTTTGGGCATTTGCGCGCAGTTGCTCTATGCTCCTCCGGTATCTCCCATCACAGTATCTGGCGTTCCCCCATGACCATCCCCGCCTTCCTCGGCGTTGAAAGCTCCCTGACCGGCCGCCGCTGGAAGGCGCGCAATGCCGATGACCGGCTGGCCCTGGCCTTGTCCCAGGCGCATGGTCTGCCGGAACTGGTGGGCCGCCTGCTGGCCGGGCGGGGTGTGGGGGTGGAGGAGGTGGAGCGTTTCCTGTCGCCCACGCTGCGCGCCTTCCTGCCCGATCCGTCGGTCCTGCGCGACATGGATGTGGCGGCCGACCGGCTGGCCCGGGCCCTGCGCGACGGGGAAAAGGTGGCTGTCTTTGGCGACTATGATGTGGATGGCGCCACCTCCACGGCGCTGCTGAACCGGTTTTTCCGGGCGCTGGGCCAGGATCTGCGTGTCTATATCCCCGACCGGATCGAGGAAGGCTATGGCCCCAACCTGCCGGCCCTGCTGAAACTGAAGGCAGAAGGCATCGACCTGGTGGTGACGGTCGATTGCGGCGTCACCAGCTTCGATCCGCTGCACGGCGCGGTCGCCGCCGGTTTGGAGGTGGTGGTGGTGGACCATCACAAGGCCGAACCGCGCCTGCCCGCTGTGACCGCTGTGGTCAATCCCAACCGTCTGGATGAACCGGCCGGCGGCCCGCTATCCACCCTGGCCGCTGTCGGCGTCACCTTCCTGCTGATCGTGGCCATCAACCGGGCCCTGCGCAAGGCAGGGTTTTACAGCAAGGGCCGGGTGGAACCGGACCTGATGTCCTGGCTGGATATCGTGGCCCTGGGCACGGTCTGCGATGTCGTGCCCCTGGTGGGCCTGAACCGGGCCTTCGTGGCGCAGGGGCTGCGCATCATGGGTAAACGCGCCAATATCGGCATCGCCGCCCTGGCCGATGTCGCCGGCGTGAACGAGGCGATGGACGCCTATCATGCCGGTTACATCATCGGCCCGCGGGTGAATGCCGGGGGCCGTGTGGGCCGGGCGGATCTGGGCACCCGGCTGCTCTCGACGGAGTCGCCGGCCGAAGCGGCGGACCTTGCCAAGGAACTGCACGCCTTCAATGCCGAACGCCGCGCCATTGAGGCGGCGGTTCTGGAAGACGCCATCGCCACGACGGAAACGACCCTGGATGAAAGCCCCGAACTGGTGCTGGCGGTGGGCGAGGGCTGGCATCCCGGTGTCATCGGCATTGTCGCCTCGCGTCTGAAGGACCGTTACAACCGCCCGGCCTGCGTCGTGGCGCTGGACGGGATGGTGGGCAAGGCGTCGGGGCGGTCGGTGCGCGGCGTCGATCTGGGCTCCGCCATCATCGCGGCGCGTCAGGCGGGCCTGCTGGTGGCCGGCGGCGGCCATGCCATGGCGGCGGGCTTCACCGTGGAACGGGAAAAGCTCGATGATCTTCGGGCCTTCCTGCGTGACCGCATTGCCCGGCAGCTGGACGATGCCGGCCCGCTGGTTCCCTCCCTGTCGCTTGACGGTGCCTTGTCCGTGCGGGCGGCCAGCCCAGACCTGCTGCGGCATCTGGAAAGGCTGGCGCCCTATGGCACAGGCAATTCCGAACCCCGTTTCGCCGTCACCGACGCCCGTATCGTCAAGGCCGATGTGGTGGGGGCGGAGGGTAAACATGTGCGCTGCATCCTGACGGGCAGCGACGGCAGCCGTTTGAAATCAATCGCCTTCCGCGCCATGGACAGTGACCTGGGCCCGGCTTTGCTGCAAAGCGGCGGGCGACCGCTGCACCTGGCCGGAACTTTGCGGCCCGATCGCTGGAACGGTAATGATGGCGTACAGTTGTTGATTGATGATGGGGCGGTTTCCGGCAACGCCGGGTAAAGGAAACCGGGTTGTTTATTCATCCGACTGACTCTGCTCTTTAACAAATTATTGCCAATTCGTTAAAGACAGTTATCCCCACATGCCCTATAATCGCGCATCGCCCAATTACCGCTTGCATGGTCACTGCCGGGGCAAGGCGGTTTGTGGGGTTTTTGCGTGGGGTAGTCATTGTCATGAATTTGCGTGCGGCGGGCGCACCGGCTGAGAAGCCGGAAGCAGGCAAGGTGAAGGACACGGCGGCGACGCCGCCCGAACCGGCTTCCGCTGTCTCCAAACTTCAGGCCCATTTCGAACAGCTGGACGAAAATTCGCTGCTGCGTGTGGCCCGCGCGGTGGAGCTGGCCCGTGCCGCCGAACGCCGTGATCCCACCGACGAACAGATCCTGGAGACGCTGCGCCCCCGCCTGCGCACCCTGCGCCCGCATCGGGTCGCCACGTTTCAGCGGTCCGTCTGCGTGGCGGTGGAGATTTTCCTTTATGATGGTGAGTTGCATGAGGAAAAGCGCAAGGGGGCCCTGGCCCGCCAGGTGCTGAACCCCTGGTGGCGGGTGCTGATGGCATCGCCCTACCGCGCCACCCTGTCGGCGCTGGAGGCGGAATATGGCAAGGCGGTGCGTGAGCAGCGCTGGACCGACCTGTCCGCCATCGCCGAGAAGGGGGTGTTGGCGGCGGCCGACGCGACGGAGGCCCTGCTGGCGGAGGCGGCGAAATCCTATGGAAGGCGTGGTGAACTGTCTTCCATGCTGGGCGGCGACCGCGCGCTGGAGGATATGCGGGAGATCGGGGTGCTGCTGGGCCTGCATGCGCAGCTGACCCCGGCCCTGGAACGGGTGCGCCGCATGGCCGGGGTCGAAGGACCGGGCCGAATCCAGGATTTCACCCCCAATGCCGTGGTGGCGGCCCGCACCGCCTATCTGAATGTCCATGATCGCGGTGCGGATCTGGTTGAGTATTTCTTTTTCGGCCTGATGACGATGCTGGTGCAGCCGTTTCAGGCCCTGCGTCTGGTCCGCATGCTGTCCCAGGATATGAGCCATGTTTCGGGCAACCATCCGGGCCGTCTGATCCCGGCCCGGCTCTTCTCCGACCTGACGCGCACCCTGTCGGAAATCGGGCGCGCGGCCGGCGGTCCCGTCATGGCGCGGCGTGTCTGGCTGCTGACCTGCGCCCGGCTGGTCTCCGACGCGCAGTTGATGATCAAGGGCCTGTCCGAAGAAGTGCAGGTGGAACCGAATCCTGAATGGCAGAAACTGCTGACAGAGGCGCGCGCACGGGTCATGCAGGCGGTGGATACATTCCTGCTGGCGGCGCTGCAGGACAGTGCCGTTGTGCTTCCGGTGAAGCCGTTGCAGGAAAAGAAGGGGTCGGAGGTCCGGCTGGAACCTGACATGGCCCATATCCCGACGGAGGAGGAGGTGGGCATCGCCCAGGCCGCCACCGTGCTGTTCACCGCTGTGAAAAAGCTGATGGAACAGGAAGGGCAGGACCGGCTGATGCGGTCCAAGGAGGGTGATCTGGAGCAGCGGCTGGAGATCGGCATCAATTTCCGCGTCGAATATCTGCGCGCCCGGCCGAAGCATGCCGTGGCCATCGCCCATCTGCGCGGCGTGCAGAAGGTGCTGAAGGGCCTGCCGTCGCTGAACATCATCCGCGACTTGGAATATCGTGTCGAACGGACCCTCGACCGGTATAAGAATTGATCGAACTTCGTCCCGGCATGGGCGATATGCATGAAACTGAAAAAAAGTGCTTGAACAGCCCGGCGGGTCCGGCTAATTAACCGCCCACCGACGACGTCCCCATCGTCTAGAGGCCTAGGACACCAGCCTTTCACGTTGGTAACACGGGTTCGAATC
>JAIXTS010000111.1 GCA_027483805.1 Azospirillum sp.
GCCGGCGGCATCGTGATGGAGGTGCGGACGGCGGAAGCCACCGACTTCCCCAAGATGCGCGAGGTCATGGAGGGTGTGAATGTCGGCCCCGTGGCCCTGCAGGCCTTCGGTACCGACCGCGACGTCATCCTGCGCATGGAGCGTCAGGAAGGGGCGGAAAGCAACCAGCAGCTGGCCATCAAGGCGGTGACTGCGGCCCTGGAGCAGAATTTCCCCGGTTCGGAGGTACGCCGCGTCGAAGCGGTAGGCGCGTCCGTATCGGCTGAACTGTTCAGTGACGGAATGCTGGCCCTCGCGCTGGCTGCCTTCTTCATGCTGCTCTACATCACCTTCCGCTTCGAATGGCAGTTCGGTGTGGGTGCGGTGGTGACAATGATGCTGGACGTCACCAAAACGGTGGGCTTCTACGCCCTGTCCGGGTTGCAGTTCAACCTGACGGCGGTGGCGGCGATGCTGACCATCATGGGCTTCTCCATCAACGACAAGGTCGTGGTCTATGACCGCGTGCGTGAGAATCTGCGGCTTTACCGCAAGATGCCGCTGCGCGAGTTGATCGACCGGTCGATCAACGAGACCATGACCCGTACTATCAACACGAACATCGCCGTGTTCCTGTCCATCGTGCCACTGGCCCTTTATGGCGGTGAGGCCCTGCGTGAATTCGCCTGGGCTTTGCTGTTCGGTATCCTGCTGGCCACATCCTCGTCCATCTTCATCGCGGCCCCGATCCTGCTGTATCTGGGCGAGCACCGGCTGCGCAAGACCATGGATGCGGATGACCCGCCGGGCGCAGAAGGCGGTGAGGGTGAGGCCGCCAAGGCCTGACCCGATCCCCGGAAACACAAAACCCCGGCACCGCAAGGCGCCGGGGTTTTTGTTTGGGCAGCTCCCGTCTATCCCAAAGCGCCTTTACAATGACCAATGGTCTCAGCTGGCCCGCTTACGGCCTGTCAGCATGGCAAGCATCAGGTTTTCCCGGTGCAGCAGGCTGCTGACCAGAACACCGGCCAGATGCACCCCAACCAGGACCAGCGTGCCATTGGCCAGCAGTTCGTGCGCTTCCTCAAGCCAATGGCCATAGGGGCGGAGGGCAGGCAGCGGATAGCGGGTCAGAAGACCCAGTGCAGCCGTCCCCAGCAGCGCAAACCACAGCGTCACGGCCATGGCCCCACCAGCCGGATTATGGCCAAGATGCCGGTCCGCCCGGCGATGAACCAGAGCCCGCAAATAGACCAGAAGGCCGGAGCTTGAGGGCACAAAGTCGGTGAACCGGGCGCGGGCACTGCCGATCAGGCCCCAGAGCGCGCGCAGGCCCACCAGAGCGATCATGGTCAGGCCGGCCGCTTCATGCACGGACATCCATTCCTCTGCCGACAGCCAGGCCGTCAGGAAGGCACCGGCAATGACCCAATGGACCAGGCGCAGCAGTGGATCCCAGACACGGACCGTGGCAGGGCCGGCCGGGGCGGCAGCCCCCTGCCCCACGGGTAAGATCATGTCGGTCATCAGTCCTGCTCCACCTTCAGGATGTCACCCGTACGGGCATCGACATAGAGTTCCTGGCGGCGTCCGTCGGGACCGATGGCCTTCACTTCCACCAGCTTGTCGCTTTTCCGTTCGATGGAACGGGCATCGTGATAGCCCTGGGCCGCCAGCCGGTCCAGAAGGGCGGGCATGGACAGGCTGTCGGCAGCGGCTGCCGGCGCCGCCATAGGAACGGCACCAGTACCGGCGCCCTGTGCAAAAGCATAGGCGCCCATGGCCAGCGAACCGGTCAGCAGCAGGCCGGCGAGGAGACGGGGATAAGGCATGATGGGTTCTTCCTTCCAGGATGGTTGATGGAACCGATCCTGCCAGGATGGCGCTGAACCCAGGCTGAACGAGCCGCACAAAGAAAAACGGCCGGGAATATTCCCGGCCGCTTGTTCGTAACCCCGCTGCGGAAAAGCCGCGGCGGATTTGTAGAAATCAACGTATCTCACCACTGACAACCGCGGCGGGGGTCGGCACAGAGGCTGTCCGCACAATCACCAGCCGGTAGACGGTCAGGGTCAGAATGAGCGTGAGCATGAAGCCCGGAAGACCACCGATCAGCACGCCAGCGGCATTCGGCACGGCCACCATGGCCCAGTAGGCCAAGGCAGTACGGGTCGGCGAAACCAGCCAGCGCAGAAGATAATGGTGCAGATGTTCACGATCCGGCGAGAACGGCGCCCGGCCGGCGCGCAGGCGGCTGACGATCAGGCGCAGGCAATCGATAACGGGCAACAGGAACAGACCCATCAACTGCATGTTGGTCAGGTTGCTGTCGGCATGGCCGGTGATGGCGAGGCCCAGCAGGCCCATGACGGCGGAGATGCCATAAGCACCACTGTCGCCCAGGAAGATACGGCCGCGCATGTTGAAGATCAGGAACACCGCCCCGCCGGCCACAAGCAGCAAGGCCAGCATGGACAGGGTGCCGGTCCCAGCCAGCGCGAAGAAGACGCCCCAGATCATGGCGGTACCGCTGGCGATGCCATTGGCACCGTCGCTCATGTTGAAGGCGTACTGAAAGCCGACAAGGCTGACGATGGTCAGCATGGCCCCCATGAAGGGCGGGACGACAAACCGGGTGCCACCGCCGAAATCCAGGCCCGTCAGCGCCAACTGCGGCGCCAGGATGATGGCGAAGGAAAACATCACCAGGGACATGGACAGGCGCACCACGGGTGGCAAGTGCTGCCGGTCATCCAGCATGCCCATCACGAACAGGACGACCATCACCGGGGCAATGACCCAATGCAGGCCGACACCATCCATGTAGGAGAGACCACCGCCGATCAGCGTCGCCGGGAGCAGGATGGCCAGACCACCCACCAGAGGAACCGCCCCGCGATGCAGCTTACGCAGGCTGTCGGGCTTGTCCATGATGCCCAGCGCGTTCCCGATGGGTGTCGCAGCAAGGCAGATAATGGCAGACAGGGCGATCTGCAGGACCAGGGCTACAAGATATTCCAATTTTGCCACCCTTCAGGCGCGGGTTTGCGAGCTTGCTCCACAACAACACGAACCGTTCGCCATCGATCCATCGGGACCGATCAAAAGCGGCGTATCGTAATGCTGGAGAACGCTCCTTTTCTGAAATGTCCCGCGGTCCGCCCCTTCGTACCGCAGTGCCGAAGCCGTGGCAGGTTTACCATAGGCCCCGATCTATCGGAAAGACATTACCGTAGGTAAGGTCTGCGTTGGAAGCGCAGACGGAC
>JAIXTS010000227.1 GCA_027483805.1 Azospirillum sp.
ACAAAGGCCAGGCCGACCCATTGGCCGGTATCATCGTACCAGAGGTCGATCTGGTTGGTATTGCCGGGCGGGTTGGTCAGAATGTTGATGGTGTGGTGGCGGGTTTGCATCGGGCCGGACTGGGCTTCCAGCATCTCCGTCCCCTTATCTTCCATCCGCACATCCATGATCAGGCCGCGCTGCGTATCCAGCAGCTGTGTGGCGCCGGTGGTGGCATTGTTCCAATAGCTGGTGGGGATGATATCGGCGGGGGCGGTATAGCTGCCGCCGCTTCCCTCCACCATGAGCCCGTCCGGCCCGGCCTTGGCACGCAGCCAGTAATCATCGCCATCATCATCGGTGAGGGTTTCGATCTCCACCAGCCTGCCCGCCTCCCAGACCTCCCGGTTGCGGTGGCGGTAGCGATAGGCGGTGACGAAGGCCAGCGTCACCTCCAGCATGATCTCCTTTTCCATGATCAGCCGGTCACCATCACGGATGAAGCGCATCCGGTGATAGCCCATGGGGCTGTCATTCTTGCGGAACACGGAAAAGGACGTGGCGTCCGTTTCCGGCAGGATGAACCCCGCCGATCGGCGCGGCAGAAACAGGCCAAGGCCCAGCGCCAACGGGCCGGCCAGCAGCAGATGGCGGCGATGGATCGTCATGGTCATCTATCCTTTGGTTCGCAAAACCCCTCGTCCCCCATCAACACCCATGACCTGGCCCGTGATCCATCCGGCATCGGCCGACAGCAGAAATTCTGCCATGGCGGCCAGATCGTCGGCTTCCCCCAGCCGGGCCAGCGGGTGCATGGCGGCGATGCCCTGGGCCATCTGTTCGGACGACAGAAGCGGGGCCGCCATCGGCGTGCGGGTCAGGGACGGGGCGATGACGTTGACGCGTACATGCGGGGCCCATTCCGCTGCCAGGGCCCGGCCCAACCCCGCCACCGCACCCTTGGCCGCCGCGACGACGGCATGGTTGGCGAAACCCTGTTCCACGGCAACCGTGGAGAACAGGACGACAGATCCCTTGGCGGTTTTCAGCCCCTTTTCCGCCGCGCGCAAGGCAGTGGCGGCGCCCAGCAGGTTCAGGTTGAAGGCCGCCAGGAAATCGGCGCTGCGCGTGGCCTTCAGCGGTTTCAGATTGATGGAGCCCACACAATAGGCCAGCCCCGCGATACCGTTACCCTGGTCCGCTCGCATTACGGCATCGGTCAGGGTGTCCTCTTCCGTAACGTCGGCCACGGCATGGCTGGCGCCCAGGGTCTGCGACAGATCGGCAAGGCGGGTTGAATCGCGCCCGATCAGATACAATCTATGACCTCTGTTTGCCAGCCGCTGTGCCAGCGCACGACCGGTACCGCCGGTCGCACCAATGATGATGTAGGGGGAGGCCATGAACCGCTTCCATCTTACCTGCGTCAGCAAAGCTACATAGTGCGCAGCAGCTTGTCGCCAAGGGGGCACCCCCCGACCCCGAGAAATGGAGAGAGATGATGGGCCCTAAATTTCTGCGTCATGCCAAGCTGTCGGCATTGGCATTGGTTTTGCCCTTGGTGCTTGCCGGCTGCGACAGCCAGGGAACCGCCGAACGGGCAGGCGAGAAGATCAACGCTGCCGCTGAAAAGGCTGCCAATACGCTGAATGAAGCGGCCGGCAAATTGGAAGACTCCGCCGGCAAGCTGGAAGCGGCGCAGGATAAGGCCGGTGAGAAACTGGAGGCAGTGACCGACAAGGCCGCCGATCAGTTGGGGCAGGCCGGCGACCGCGCTGCTGCGGAACTGGAGAAGGCTGGTGAAAAGGCCGGTGTCAGTGTCGGGGCCACCATCCAGGACCTGCGCAAACAGGCCGAGGAGGTCTTGGACAAGCCGCAGGAAGACAAGCAGTAAGGAAAGCGGGGGGGCTCAAACCCCCAGCTTGCGCCGCACGTCGTAATCCTTGCCCTTCGACCAGCGTTCGATGAAGGCGGTCAGGTCGGCGTCGGGCTTTTCCGGCAGCATGACGATCAGCTTCACATAGAAATCGCCCGTGACCTTGCGGTCGGGATTGGGAATGCCCTTGCCCTTCAGGCGCAGCGTGGTGCCGCTGTTCGCCCCCGGCGGCACCTTCACCGCCACCTGCCCGTCCAGCGTCGGCACCTTGATGGCGGCGCCAAGGATGGCTTCCTGAAGGGTGACCGGCACCTCCAGATGGATATCATCATCCTTGCGGGTGAACAGGGGGTGGTTGTCGACCAGCACCTCCACGATGGCGTCGCCGGCCCCGGCCCCGCCCAGGCCCGCCAGGCCCTGGCCCTTCAGGCGCAGCTTGGTCTGGTCGCGCGTGCCGGGTGGGATATTGACGTCGATGGCCTTGCCCGTCGACAGGGTCAGCCGGCGCTTGGCGCCCAGACAGGCATCGGCGAAGCTGACATTGACGGAATAATTGACGTCGCTGCCCTTGGCCTTGACCCCGGCCCCGCCGCCGGCGGAATAGCGGCGCTTGGTCGCCCCGAAAATATCGTTGAAGAAATCGTCCGCGAAGGGATCGTCGCCATCGGCCCCCGCGGTGCCGCTGCGCGGGCCGGCCCCGGCCCCACGTGGCCCGCCCGCGCCCGGCCCCCGGCCGGCGCCCTGCCAGGCGCGGCGGAAATTGCGGTCCGGCCGCTCATTGCCCGCAGCATCGATCTCCCCCTTGTCGAAGCGCGCGCGTTTTTCGGGATCCGACAGCAGCCCATGGGCGCTGTTGACCTCCTTGAACTTCTGCTCGATGTCGGGTCGGCCGGGGTTCAGGTCGGGGTGATATTGTTTGGCCAGGCGGCGAAAGGCCTGCTTGATGTCGTCGGCCGAGGCGCTTCGCGTCATTCCGAGGACAAGGTAGGGATCGCGCATGGTCACCAGCAGGAAGTAAGAAAAGGGAAAACCTGCCGCATCCTACGCCCCAGCAGCCCCCGGTCAAGCATGGCCGACAGGAAGCCGCCAACTCATCCGCATAAAAAACCCCGCGCCAAGGGATGCCCTGGCGCGGGGTGGACGGGTTGCCGCTTTGTCGGACAGGGGTCAGCTGACGATCTTCCAGCTGCCGTCGGGCTGCTGGCAGGCGCGGCCAAAGGCCTGTTCGCTGCGACCGCCGACGGTGATCGTCTGCTGATATTCGCGGCAATAGGCGCCGGTCCCCTGCTGACGGCCTTCCTGCGTCGGTGTCACGACGACCCGGTTGTTATTGTTGGGATTGTCCCAGACGATCGGCTGGTTCAGGGGCGCGTTGAAGGACGCGTAGGTGTTGCGTTCCAGGGCGGCGCGGTCGGCCTTGTCCAGCGACGCGCCCACTTCGGACCCGATCAGGGCGCCCAGCACGGCGCCGGCACCCGTCGCCCAGAGCTTGCCCGAACCGCCACCGATCTGGCTGCCGGCCAGACCGCCCATCAGGCCGCCGATAACGGCGCCGCCGGTCTGCTTGTTGCCGCCGGTGGTCTGACACCCGGCCAGCAGGGCCACCAGGGCGGTGGCGACAACGATCTTGCGAATCATTTTTCAGAACCTTTCTCGGATCACGCTTTGCCCCCGAACCATTCGCCGTCGGGCGTTTCCACCTGCGGACGGGTGCCATGCGGGGGACGGCATGGACAAACAACCCATGCCCCTTATGTTCAACAAAGATTCGGGCGCAACTATGACGAAGATCATGCCATGACGCTGGAAAACGCCACCGACCCGTTCGCCCAGTTCCGCGACTGGTTCGCCGAGGCCGAGACGGCCGAAATCAACGACCCTAATGCCATGTCTGTCGCCACCGTGGGCGCCGATGGCCGCCCGTCGGTGCGCATCCTGTTGCTGAAAGGCCTGGATGATCGCGGCTTCAGCTTCTTCACCAACACCCAAAGCCGCAAGGGCGACCAGCTGGCCGCCACCCATTTTGCGGCCCTGACCTTCCATTGGAAGTCGCTGCGCCGGCAGGTGCGGATCGAGGGGCCAGTGGAGCGGGTGATGGATGCCGAGGCCGATGCCTATTTCGCCAGCCGCCCGCGCGGCAGCCGCGTCGGCGCCTGGGCCAGCCAGCAGTCGCGCCCGCTGGACAGCCGCCAGACGCTGGAACAGGCGGTGGCCGATGCCGAAGCCCGGTTCGCGGACGGCGCTGTGCCGCGCCCCCCGCACTGGACCGGGTACCGCGTCGTTCCCGACCGTATCGAATTCTGGCAGGATCGCGAATTCCGGCTGCATGACCGTATCCTGTTCACCCGCGCGGGTGAGGGGGAATGGTCCAAGGGCCGCCTTTACCCCTGATCTGAAGGTGCATGGTGGCGGGACCGGGTGAGCGGACGGACAAGTATCGGCGGTGGGCCACGTATGCCAGCGTGACCGTGGCCGTGATCCTGATCGCCGCCAAGCTCGCCTCCTATACGGCCACCGGCGCGGTGGCCATCCTGTCCTCGCTGATGGACAGTTCGGTCGACCTGCTGGCCTCCATCGTTACCCTGCTGGGCGTGGCCCGGGCGCTGCGCGCGCCCGACCCCACCCACCGTTTCGGCCATGGCAAGGCGGAACCGCTGGCGGCCCTGGCCCAGGCTGCCTTTGTTGCCGGGTCCGGTGTCTTCCTGGCATATGAGGGCATTGGCCGGCTGGCCGAGCCGCGGCCGGTGGAAAGCCCGGAACTGGGCATTGCCACCATGGTCTTTGCCATCGTGATGACGGGCCTGCTGCTGATGGTGCAGCGCTGGGTGGTCCGGCGCACCGGGTCCATGGCCATCGCAGCCGACAGCATGCATTACAGCGGGGATCTGCTGATGAATTCGGCGGTCATCGCGGCGCTGGGCCTGACGGCCTGGTCGGGCTGGCCCTATTGGGACCCGATCTTCGCCCTGGGCATCGCGGCCTTCCTGGTCTGGGGCGCCAGTCGCATCGTGCGGGACGCGCTGGGCGTGCTGATGGACCGCGAACTGCCCGCCGCCGACCGGGCACGGGTAAAGGAAGTGGTGCGCGGCCATGTCCAGACGCGCGGCATTCATGATCTGCGCACCCGGTCCACCGGCATCGGCCAGCATATCGAATTCCATCTGGAACTGGACCCGCACCTGACGCTGGCCCAGGCGCATGACATTACCGACGAGATCGAGCGGGAACTGCGCGCCGTCTTCCCCAATGCCGAATTCGCCATCCATCAGGAGCCGGCGGGTCTGGAGGATGAACGTCTGGACCACCGTATCCGGCGGTGAGGCGGGTGGAGAGGGCGCGCCGGGCGCCAGCGGCAGAGCGTCATGGTCCAGGGGTAATATCGCTCCCCCGTTTTCAAAGGGCGCCTGACGCACCCCCGCCATGACAGATTCGTGACTGCCCCTGTGTGCCTCGTCACAGGAAGATCGGCATGGTCGCATTTATTTTTGTGGAACCTTCGGGGCGCCTGGCGGAATGTGTCCGCCGGTAACCGGGGGCAGCAATGGTCGGGCAGCGTTCGGCCAAGGGGCAGTGTCATGGAGTTCAAGGTTAAGTTCTGGGGCGTGCGTGGCACCTTTCCCTGCGCCTATGCCTCGCATCTGACCTATGGCGGCAATACCAGCTGTGTCGAGGTGACGGCGGGCGACCGCACGCTGATCCTGGATGCGGGCACGGGCCTGCGGGGGCTGGGCAAACGCTTCCTGCGCGACAAGGTGCGCAACGCCACGTTGCTGCTCAGCCATGCCCATTGGGACCATATCAATGGCTTCCCCTTCTTCGAACCCGGCTATTGGCCTGAATTCAATCTCGACATCTTTGCGCGCGACCTGTCGGGCTGCAGCTGCATCGGTGAGGTTTTGACCACCTGTATGGAAAAGCCGCTGTTCCCGGTGCCGCTGACCACCATGCGGGCCAAGATGGCGTTTCAGAATTTGCAGGCCGGCGACCAGCTGGATCTGGGGCCGGGCCTGGTGGTGAAGACCGGTGAGCTGAACCATCCCGGCGGGGCCGTGGGTTACCGTATCGAATATGGCGGCAAGGCCTTCTGCTATGTCACCGACACCGAACATGTGGCCGGGCGCCTGGATGAAAAGATTCTGCGGCTGATCGATGGCGCCGATGTCGTGCTGTACGACACGACCTACACGGAGGAGGAATATGCCACCCGTGTCGGCTGGGGCCATTCGACCTGGAACGAGGGCGTGAAACTGGTGCGGGAGGCCGGGGCCAAGCGGCTGTGCCTGTTCCACCATGATCCCGACCATGATGACAATGCCATGGCCGCCATCGAGCGCGATGCCAGACGGGCCTTCCCCGGCGCCTTTGCGGCCCGGGAAGGGGCCGTGCTGGACATGCTGAACCTGCCGGTCGATGCGGCGGTGGCGGCGGAATAGGGTTGCCTGCCGGCTTTTCGGGATCGAGACCGATCAGGGGAGATTGCCCGTTCCCCCCCCCCCCTTGTTCGTATGAGAGCCGCGGCGGGCGATCCTGCCCCCCAACCGCCGGCGCGGTTTCCGGTTAGCCAAAAACCGCGTTAAACCGCCAGTTCGCGCCAGCCGCGGCGGCGGACGGCAGGCATGAAGGTGGCGCTGACGGGGACCAGCAGGCCGCATTCCAGGCGCAACGCCCATTTGCGCCCCTCACGCCGTTCCAGACCCTGGACGGCGCGGCCGGCGACCCAATAGCCGCGATGCACCTGTTCCCCATCCAGATGCGACAGTTCGGCCAGCGCGTCGCGCAACCGGTAGAGCACCAGCGGCTTGCGCCCGTCGGCCAGATGCAGGCGCAGGTAATGATCCTCCGACTCCACCGCCAGGACCTGACCGGCATCGCCCACCCCGGCGCGGGCCAGCAGGCCGCCGACGGCCAGGTCCGGACGGTCAGCCACGGGCAGGGCAGGCGGTTCCATCGCCGTGCCAGGGTGCGGGGGGTCGACAGGTGCCGTCCGGTTACGGCGGATGACCCAGCGCACCGATTCGATACCGGCACAGATCATCAGGCCCAGGGCGATGGCGCTGCCATAAAGCGGCAGATAGCGGGGGGCCGGCGCCCCGACCGCCCCGTTGGCCAACCCGACCTCGAACGGCAGGGTCAGGTTCAGGACAAAGACCGACAGCACGCCCAGCCCCGCGATGTCGCGGTCGCGCCACCCGACCAGCGGGCCGGTGAAGCGGAACCACAGCCACCATTTCAGGCAGCTGACCGCCATCAGGCACAGCCAGTAGGGCAGGCGTTGCAGGAAGGGAATGTGGATCGTGCCGAACGGCCCCATGATAGTGAGCGCGACCGAGACGATCAGCCACATCAACAACATGCTGGCAAGGCTGGGCTGGCTTTTCATGGCGGGGCTTGGACGGTGGCGGACACGGGCGCAGGATAATGGAAGCTGGGGGCCGCTGCCACCCCCCGCCATCGGTCCGTGGTGCCATTCAACCCGATGGCATCGGTCCCGCGCGCATCAACCCGGATGTACCATGTCGCCCGGCTTCACCCAGTCGTGGAACTGCGTCTCTGTCAGCAGGCCCAGCGCCAGCCCGGCCGCCAGCAGGGTTGTGCCCTCATGATGCGCCTTCTTGGCGATCCTGGCCGCATTGTCATAGCCGATATGGGGGTTCAGGGCCGTGACCAGCATCAGGCTTTCCTCCATCAGCTTCCGGATACGGTCCTCGTTGGCGGTGATGCCGACCACGCAGTTTTCGGCGAAGGAGCGGCTGGCATCGGCGATCAGCTTGATCGATTGCAGCAGATTGTAGATCAGCACGGGCTTGAACACGTTCAGTTCAAAATGGCCCGTGGCCCCGGCATGGGTGATGGTCACATGGTTGCCCATGACCTGGGCCGCGACCATGGTCATGGCTTCCGACTGGGTCGGGTTCACCTTGCCGGGCATGATGGAACTGCCGGGTTCGTTTTCCGGCAGGCTGATCTCCCCGATACCGCTGCGCGGACCGGAGCCCAGCAGGCGGATGTCATTGGCGATCTTCATCAAGGACACGGCGACCGTGTTCAGCGCGCCCGAGGCCTCCACGATGCTGTCATGGGCGGCCAGGGCCTCGAACTTGTTGGGGGCGGTGATGAAGGGCAGGTCGGTGATGGCCGCCACCTGCGCCGCAAAGGCCACATCAAAGCCCTTGGCGGTGTTCAGGCCGGTGCCGACGGCGGTACCGCCCTGGGCCAGGCGCAGCAGGGCCGGCATCACGGCCTTTACCCGGTCAATGCCATAGGCCACCTGCTGGGCATAGCCGCCGAATTCCTGCCCCAGGGTCATGGGCGTGGCATCCTGCAAATGCGTGCGGCCGATCTTTACGATTGCTGCGAACGCTTCCGCCTTGGTCGCCAGGGCTGCGTGCAGCTGTTCCAGGGCGGGGACCAGATCGTGATGGATACGCTCGGCCGCCGCGATATGCATGGCGGTGGGGAAACTGTCGTTGGAGCTCTGGCCGCGGTTCACATGGTCGTTGGGATGGATCGGCTTTTTCGATCCGATCTGCCCGCCCAGCATGTCGATGGCGCGGTTGGCGATGACTTCGTTGGCATTCATGTTGGTCTGGGTGCCCGACCCGGTCTGCCAGACCACCAGGGGGAAATGGTCGATCAGGGTGCCGTCGATCACTTCATCCGCGGCGCGCATGATGGCGTCGGCCAGGGCGGCGTCGAGCTGTCCCAGGGTGACATTGGCCTTGGCGGCGGCTTTCTTGACGATGCCCAGGCCCCGGATCAGGGCCGGTGGCATGCGTTCGCCGCCGATCTTGAAATTCTGCAAGGACCGCTGGGTCTGTGCCCCCCAATAGCGGTCGGCCGGCACCTCGATCGGGCCGAAACTGTCGGTTTCGATGCGGACATTGGCGGCCATCACCGGCCCCCCTCTGTTGCCAAAACGGAGGCAGAGGGTAGCAGATGCGAACCGGTCCGTAATGCCCCGTCAGCGGAACTGTGCGTTCCATTCGCGGAACAGACGCTCCGCCTCGTCCGATCCTGACAGGATTTCCACCATGCGCAGGCCGTTGAACATCTGCCGCTGGGCATCGGCCGCCATCGACCCGTCGCGGTTGCGCGGGGTGTTCCGCAGGGTGGCCAGCGTATTGGTCACCACCTGCTGTCGCGCCTCAGTGATCTTAGCTGCCACTTCGCGCTGGATCCCCAGCGGGCTCGCCAGCTTGGACGAGCGACGCAGGGCCAGCGCCAACTGTTCGGCCCGTTTCACATCCTCGTCGCTGGGCAGGGCGCCGCCATGGCCGAACAGGGCAGCGGTCAGGCCCTTGTCGACATCAGCGCAGATATTCTTCAGCACGAACTGCCCGATCTCTGCCCGGGCATTCTTCATCTTGGCCGTGATCTCCTTGTCCCGCAGGCCCTGCACCGTGTCGTTCACCGAGTTCAGACCGTCGGTCAGCCGTTCGGCCGCCGCCGCCAGACTGGCCGGATCGCCATGGACCAGCGGGTTCTCCCGGTCGAAATCGCTGGTCTGGCGCAGCAGGTTGCCGACCACATAGCCGGACATTTCCCGCGTCAGGGTTTCCTTTTCCGCCACGGTACCGCCCAGCCGCACCTCCCCCAGCATGCGCAGCAGTTCACCCGGCCGCTGCATGCGCGAGGCCAGGACCAGCAGCAGCGGCTGGGTCAGGGCGGCATCTTCCTTGCCCAGGTCAATCAGGGCGGCGCGGATGATCTCCACATGCGATTCGGCCAGATCCAGAATGGGGCGCGGCGGCAGGGCGGCCTTCAGCTTTTCGATGCGGAAGGCCACGGTCATGATCTGATGCAGGGTGCCCAGCTGCCGCTGGACATCATCATCGCGGCCGAACAGGGAATTCTTGAATTTCAGATTGTTCTGACATTCGGCGATGACCTGTTCCAGTGCCACCATGCCCGCCTGCCACAGCGGTTCGCACAGGACGGCGATGGCGGCCCCGTCGCGGTAATCGACCAGCGCGACCTCGCGGTACACCTCCTGCTGGACGGCAAGGGGGATCCGGTCCTTCACCGCCTGCCAGCAGGGGGCCAGGGTGGTGCGGCAGATGCGGTTCAGGCGGCGGCTGTAATGGTCGGCATCATCCAGCATGTCCTCTGCCGGCAGGAAGAACAGCCGCGACAGGGCCGGCCGGCGTGGCGGGCGCAAGGTGGTCAGGCGCGGGCGCATCGCTTCGAACGCGTCGGACACTTCCGGCTTGTCGCCCACCTGTTCCAGCAGACGATAGATCTGCAACAGCTTGCGGTCGGGCAGGCGCAGAATGTCGGTCCCCAGTGCCGCCCAGTCGCTGAGTTTTGCCGGGTTGGTGCCGCCGGAGAGGGGCTTTTTGTCAATCATTCCCGCGCCCTCAGCCCATCGCCGCTTTCAGGGATTCCAGACGCATGACGGCGTCCATGTCCAGCACGCCGGTGCGCCAATCCTGATTGACCCGCACCCATTTTTTCTGCATGCGCTGAATGGCGTCCAGGTCCAGGCTTTCCGTGGCGGCGCTGATCTCTTCCCTCGGGATCATGGGCAGCAGGCGGGAAATATCGGTGATCGTCGTCTGTTTGGTGGCTGACGGCTCGTCCTTCACGCTTTCCCACATGGCGATCAGGAATTCCCAGCCATCCAGCAGCCAGGAGATGCGGGCCACGTATTCCTGGATGGATTTATAAAGGGTGGGGGCGTCATTCACGATCTGCCGCGCGTCACGGCAGGCGGCGTCCAGCTTGCCGATCCGTTGGCGGGCCAGGGTCAGCGTATGGTTGGCGACGGTGGCGACATAGGTGCCCAGCATGGCCGCTTCCGACGGGTCGGTATCGGCGAAATGCTGTGTACCCTGGGCAAAGCTATACAGCCGGTCGGCCATTGCCCGCAGCCGGCCCGATCGCGGCGCCTGTGGCAGCCCGACGGGCGCCACCGCCTCGCCCAGCTGATCGACGCGGGCGCTCATGTCGTCGGGTGGGATGTCCACCATGGCCGCCACCTTGGCCAGCGCCTGACGGGCCACACGCTTGCTGTCATCCGCCGTCATGCCGGGACGCAGCAGGTCGGCCGCGCTGATATTCACCAGCTTCAACAGTTCGGTCACCAGGATGAACTGTGTCAGCACCAGATACTGGCCGTCCTGGTCACGCAGGGCCGCGCCGCGTGTGGCCGCTTCCGGCCCGCAGACGCCTGTCGCCTGGACCGCCAGGGCGCAGGCCCTGATCTGTTCGGGCGAATGGGTTTCCAGCTTCTCGATCTCTTCGAACAGCAGCCGGTCATGCAGCGTCAGGGTCATGACGCTTGGCAGTCCCTTCCAGGCGAGGACGTAAGTCCCCTTGCCGGCCGTGAAATTGGGCAGCAGGAATTCGAACCGGTCATTCTGGTCACGCCGCAGGCGGGCCTGACTGAGCAGCGGCGTTGTGAAGGGGACGGTGACCCCGCGCTCCTCGAACGTCGCGGGCGCGAACTCTTCCATCAGTTTGCGGGTGCGCCCGCTGTCCCCTTGATCCGTCATATCCGGCCGGTCCGCTCGCCTATGCCTGCCATCCGAGGGGCATTACCTTTGTTATATCTCGTATTTTAGAGAGTTGGACAGTTTTCCGTGCGCTGCATCCACGATTTCAAGCCGCCGATGGTGCAGCGCAGGGGTGCGGGCGTCACCGGCTTGACCCAGGGTCGGGCGGGTGCCTACATTTCCTGTCGAGAGGCGGTGCGCAGGTGCGGGCCGTACCCACGACACGAACCCCCCGAGGGAAAAATGGCTGATATCATCACTGTAACCGACACCAGCTTCGAAGCCGACGTGCTGAATGCGAAGGGTCCGATTCTGCTCGATTTCTGGGCCGAATGGTGCGGCCCCTGCAAGATGCTGACGCCCAGCCTGGAGCAGCTGTCGGGGGAACTGGCTGGCACGATCGCCATCGCCAAGCTGAATATTGACGAGAATCCCACGGTGCCCAGCCGCTATGGCGTGCGGGGCATTCCGACCCTGATGATCTTCAAGGACGGTCAGGTCGCCGCCACCAAGGTTGGCGCCCTGCCGAAGGCGCAGCTGAAGACCTGGATCGAACAGAGCCTGTAATGCCCATCCACCCCAACACTGACCCATGGTCCGTGTTGGGGTGCCTCTCGCGCGCCGGGGGGCATCGGCACCCCTGGCTGCGCCGCCGTGCCGACGGCCATTAATCATGATCGCCGGTATCAGGCCAGCTCTGACCCGTCCAGGTTTTTGGTTCAGGCGCGGTCGTGGCGTTCGGCGGCCCAGTCATCGCGCAGCATGGCGTAGAGCACATGGTCTGCCCATTTGTCATTGATGCGCAGATAGGCCCGGGCATAGCCCTCCCGCGTGAAGCCCACCTTTTCCAGCACGCCGCTGCTGGCCTGGTTGGAGGGCAGGCAGGCTGCTTCCACCCGGTGCAGACCCAGCTGCCCGAAGGCGAAGGACAGCAGGAGGCGCGCCGCCTCCGACGTATAGCCGCGCCGGGCAAAGGGGCGGCCCACCCAATAGCCCATCGACCCCATCTGCGCCACGCCACGCCGGACATTGGTCAGGCCGATGCCGCCCACCACCTGTTCGCTGCGCTGTTCAAAGGTCAGGAAACTGTAGGTCTCGTCATCGCGCCATTCGGCGGCCTGCCGGCGCAGACGGCGGTTGAACGCCGTCTGGGTCAGGGCGTCGGGCGGCCAGGTCGGTTCCCAGGGCACCAGGAATTCGCGGCTGGCCTCCCGAATATCCGCCCATTGTTTCCAATCGCGTGGCTGGGCCGGGCGGATGAAGACATGGGGGCCATCGACACGCAAAGGCGGGGGGCTTAACAGACCGTCAGGGATCAAACGGATCATCCTGTTCCTGTCCCCCCGGCTCGCGGTTTCTTGCTTTGCGCGCAGTTTATGCCCGAAGACGTCAGGCTGCCAGACGGCTTGTCACACTGTCCAGGCTTTCCAGACCGTCCAGCGGGCCCAGCGCCGTCAGGGTCGGCCGGCTGCCAAACAGGCGATCGGCGCAGGCCGCGACGGCGGCCAGATCCACGGCGTCCAGCTTGGCCACCGTTTCGGCGGGCGGGATGACACGGCCATAGGTCAGCAGTTGCGAACCCAGCTGTTCGGCGCGGTTGGTGGTGCTTTCCAGCCCCATCAGCTGACTGGCCTTCAACTGTGCCTTGGCGCGCACCAGCTCGTCACTGGTCAGGGTGCCTGCCAGCTTGCGTACCTCCTCACAGATCACGGGGATCAGTTCGGCGGTGCGGTCCGGGCCCGTGCCAGCATAGATGCCGAACACGCCGCTGTCGGCCATGGACCAGTTGAAGCTGTGGACCGAATAGACCAGCCCGCGCTTTTCCCGCACTTCCTGGAACAGGCGGGATGACATGCCGCCGCCCAGCAGGGTGGACAGGACCATGGCGGCATGCAGGTCCGGGCTGTTGTTCGACACGCCGTCAAAGCCCAACAGCACATGCACCTGTTCCAGGTCGCGATCCTCCCGGAACTCCCCCCCCTGATAAAGGGCCTGCTCCGCCCCCGTCACCTCACCCGCGCCGGCATAGGTGAACAGCCGGGCGGCCAGTTCCACCACCTGTTCATGGGTGATGTTGCCGGCAGCCGCCACCACCATGTTGGCCGGCACATAGCGGCCCGTCACATAGTCCACCATGGCGGCACGCGGCAGGCTTTCCACCACATCCGCCGTGCCCAGGACGGGGCGGCCCAGACGCTGTTTCGGGAAGGCGGTGGCCAGGAAATGGTCATAGACGATGTCGTCGGGCGTATCCTCGGCCTGACCGATCTCCTGAAGGATGACCTGGCGTTCCTTGGCCAGCTCCCCCTCATCGAACAGCGGATTCTGGACCATGTCGGCCAGAATGCCCAGCGCCAGACCCAGATCCTCCTTCAGGACCTTGGCGTAGTAGCAGGTCTGTTCGCGGCTGGTATAGGCGTTCAGGTGGCCGCCGACATTCTCGATCTCCGCCGAAATGGCGAAGGCGTCACGCGTCGGCGTGCCTTTGAACAGCATATGTTCGACCAGATGCGCCACACCATTGGCGGCCAGCGGTTCATGGCGGCTGCCCACACCGAACCAGATGCCGACCGAGACGGTCTCGACATGGGGCATGGTGTCGGTGGCGACGCGCAGGCCGTTGGGCAGGGTGGTGACGCGGGTGCCGGGGGCGGCGGGGAAGCTGCTGTTGCTCACGTAATCTCTAATCCGTTTCA
>JAIXTS010000282.1 GCA_027483805.1 Azospirillum sp.
GCGTCCGGCACCGATCTGGCCGGTTATGAGGCGCAGTTGAAGGCCACCCGCATGTTCTATAAGCCCGCAGACGCATTGGCCTTTGTGCGTGGGGCGGAACCGAAGGCCACCATGCAGAAAGTTGCGGGCTTCCTGTTCGACCATGGCCTGCTGGGCAATGGCGCCCCCTCGGCAGAGGCGATCGGGATCGAGTTTCCGGGTGGTGTTACTTACGGCAACAAGGCTTCGGTGAAACTCCGCTTCACCGACACCTACATGGCCGCCGCGGCGGAGGGGAAGCTGTAATCGGCGGCTACGGCCATCTCTCACTCATTATTTGCTTCCCCCGCGAAGGCGGGTGCCCAGGGGCCACAGGCGCGACGTTTTGGGCAATTGGCCCCTGGATCTCCGCTTCCGCGGGGAAGGCAGCGAGAGACAGCGTGACAGATAGAGCAGCACGAAAGACCCGCCCATGCGCCTGATCAACAGACGGCCCGACCGGACAAGCTGGATGCTGCTGGCGGCCCTGCCTTTTCTGGTGGTGCTGATTGCCTATGCCTTGGGGTCGGCGGTGCGCCTTGCGGAAAACCCGTCCGACAAGCTGCTGCCAGGCCTGACATCCTTTGTCGATGCCATCGACCGTATGGCCTTCACCCCGGACAAGCGCACAGGCGATGTGTTGCTGTGGTTGGATACCGCCACGTCGCTGGCCCGGCTGGTCGCGGGGATCGCCATTGCGGCCGCTGGCGGGCTTCTGGTGGGGTTGGCGGCGGGGCTGCTGCCCTATGTCCGCGCCACGTTTGCGTCCTTTGTCACGGTGGTGTCGATGGTGCCGCCGCTGGCGATCCTGCCCATCCTGTTCATCATGGTGGGATTGGGGGAGGCGTCGAAGATCACGCTGATCGTGGTAGGGGTCCTTCCCTGCCTGATCCGGGACATGATGCTGAAGATCGACGATCTGCCGCGCCAGCAACTGATCAAGGCGCAGACGCTGGGGGCCAATAGCTGGACGATTGCCATCCGCGTGGTGCTGCCGCAAATCCTGCCGCGGCTGATCGACAGCATCCGCCTGAACCTCGGCCCCGCCTGGCTGTTCCTGATCTCGGCGGAAGCCATCGCCAGTGAAAGCGGCCTTGGCTATCGCATCTTCCTGGTGCGCCGCTATCTGGCCATGGATGTGATCCTGCCCTATGTCGCCTGGATCACCTTGCTCTGCTTCCTGATGGATCTGGGGCTGCGGGTGTTACAGCGTCGGGCCTTCCCCTGGTTTGAGGATGCGAGGGCCGGGGCATGACACAGATTTCCGTCCGCAACGTCTGGAAGGAATATGGCGAGCAGGTGGTCCTGGAACAGATCAACCTGGAAATCGCGCCCCGTTCTTTTGTGGCCCTGGTCGGCCCATCGGGCTGTGGCAAGACCACCTTTCTTCGCATGCTGCTGTCGCAGGAGGTGCCGACCAAGGGCGAAATCCTGATCGACGGCCAGCATATTTCGCCCGAACCGGGACCCGACCGGGGTGTGGTGTTCCAACGCTATTCGGTGTTTCCGCACCTGACCGTGCTGGGCAATGTGCTGCTGGGGGCGGAACTGAAGGGCGGCGGCGTGTTGGGCCGCCTGTTTGGTGCTGCCCGGCGGCACGCCAAAGAAGAGGCGGCCAGATTGCTGGACGCGGTCGGCCTTAGCCACGCCCTGGATAAATATCCGGCCCAGCTTTCCGGCGGCATGCAGCAGCGTCTGGCGCTGGCGCAAGCCCTGATCGCAAAGCCGAAAGTGCTGCTGCTGGATGAACCGTTCGGCGCACTGGACCCCGGTATCCGGGGTGATGTGCATAAGCTGATGCGCAAACTGTGGCATGAACATCCCATGAGTGTGGTCATGGTCACCCATGATCTGTCAGAGGCGTTCCATCTGAGCACCCGTGTCATTGCCTTTGACCGCCGCCGCAACCTGCCCGAGGAGCGGTTGCGCTATGGCGCCAGCATCACCAACGATATCGAGGTCTGGCCCCGCCGGGTGGCGGGCCAGCCGGATATCGCCAAGGACCCCAACCCGCCCCGCCGGGACGACCCGGCCCAAGTCGATGGGCAACCGGACCGGGACGACCCGGCCGACGCCGCGTGAGGGAGGGAGCCGCCATGCCCCGCCAGACCCCAGAACAGATTGCCACCAACCGCGCTCGCTATCTTGAACTGAAGGCAGCCGCGTCGGGCCGTGCCCCGCTGGTCCTGCCACCGCCGACCCCGCGCGACGCCGCGCCGCCCAGCGCCGACAGCATCCTCCTGTCCGAGAGTCTGCCCGGTGGCTGGTACTGGACCGGGGTGATCCGGCGCGGACAGGTGCTGCGCATCGCCAATCCGGGTGCCACGCCAGGCGTATCGCTGCTGGCCTGGAACTTGGCCGACACGTCGGAACGCTATAACCACGCCGATACGATCAAGATCCAGTGGACGGCGGAGCTGCGCAAGGGCCGGGTCCTGTTCTCCGACATGGGAAGGGTGCTGCTGTCGATTGTGGAAGATAGCTGCGGGCGGCACGACACGGTGGTGGGTGGGTCCACCCCGGCCTCTGTCGCCCGCACCTACGGGCCCGACAGCGGCGTGCGCAATGCGCGGGACAATTTTATCCTGGCGGCGGGCAAATATGGGCTGACACAGCGGGACATTCCGCCCTGCATCAGCTTCTTCGCGCCCGCCAATGTCA
>JAIXTS010000465.1 GCA_027483805.1 Azospirillum sp.
ACCGCGCCACCATCCGCTCCGTCTCCGGCGTCTATGGCGCGGCCTATGAGGGCGATGCCGGCTTCGCGCAGATCCAGAAGGACGTGGCCGACTTTGCCGAGGCGGAGGGCCGCCGCCCGCGCATGCTGGTGGTGAAGATGGGCCAGGACGGCCATGATCGCGGCGCCAAGGTCATCGCCACCGCCTTCGCCGATATCGGCTTCGACGTTGATGTCGGCGCCCTGTTCCAGACGCCCGAAGAGGCCGCCCGCCAGGCCATCGAAAATGACGTCCATGTCGTCGGCGTCTCCAGCCTGGCCGCCGGCCACAAGACGCTGGTCCCGCAACTGGCCGCCGCCCTGAAGGAACAGGGTGCCGGCGACATCCTCATCGTCTGCGGCGGCGTCATCCCACCCCAGGATTACGACTTCCTGCTGAACGCCGGTGCGTCCGCCATCTACGGACCGGGCACCAACATCCCCAAGGCAGCGGCGGAGATCATGGGCATGATCCGGGCGAAGCGGGGGGCGTGAGGGGGCCGGTTCGTTCGCCTAACGCGGCGAAAACTTGGGCACTGTCGTCCCCGCGCTCTCCACCGTCACCCCGGCGAAAGCCGGGGCCCAGTGTTGAGCGGCGATAGCCGCGACATGACTCCAGCCAACATCTCTCCTGCCCAACCCGTCTCATGGAGGAAATGGGCGCCGGCTTTAACATGATGCCCCGGACATGTTCGAAAACTCAGGATTCTTTAACATGCTGCTCCGGACATGGTGGCGTTTGTCTCGAAGCCAACCTCCAAACGCTCCCATCTCCCCGGCCACCCCCACCCCCATCGCCTTCCCGGCGAAGGCCGGGACCCAGGAGCCACAAGCACCACCTGACGGCGGCCCTTCAGTGACTGCATCAACTTTTACTCCACCCCCCCTATTTCTTGTCAATAGAAGAAAATAATTTTCAAAAAACTCCATTATTTTTATTTATATTAAGTTTTTCTGCCTAGTATGGTTCTTATATTAATTCTTCTTATCTCTCTCCTTTTTAATATTTCATTTCTATACAGTTTTACATTATCTCTAATTTTATTGAATATATTTGGTAAATTAGATTTCAGAAGCCATTCACAGTCCCTCGGCTCAATGACTATTGTTGTAATTTTCTCGTTTCTATCACTTTTATTTATTCTAGATACAATCTTATTATATTTTTCTGGATTTTCATTTTGAATTTTACCAATCAGTGAATTAAGATCCTCCCATATCGGGTCTTTAAATATATCATGGTGTAAAACAACATCGCTGTTTGATGCATTCATGATTGCAATCATCCATCCAGCAGCAACTCGATCTGCGGCAGGCTTTCGAGGGCGCCCGATCGTTACAGAGTATACTTTTGAATTATTTACATCGACATTAATCTCACTGAATGTGATTGAGAATATTTTCGTCAGTCCAGAAACGGAATCGACACGTAATCTACCCGTCTTTTCAATGTATGAATCCAACAGAGGCAGAACCCAATTGTACTCAAACAATTCGACATCCATCTCATAGAGCATTCTCAATACATTTGATCTACTCTCCATAGATGCCACTGCATCTACTAATTTCTCAACATCTTCTTCTCGATACTTGGCGATAAACAAGGCACAAAAATAATCCTGGAATGATCTGTGAGAGAATATGATGTCAAGGCCATCTCTTTGGAGAAGGCAAACACACTCCATAGCATCGCGAATAATCAGATTTGGGTCCACAGATTCATTAATATAATTGCACGAAGCTCTAAAGAACTCTATCAACTCAGATTCTGAAAATTTAAATTTATAACTGAGGTAAGTTTGAAAACTAAAGCACGAGAATATGGACTGAAATCTATCTACAGGAAGTGCGGCGTAGTGATCTCGTTTGTACGCACCTTTTGCGGCATCGTGTCTATGATAAAGTGCTTCAAAAGCCTGATGATAGAAAGATGTTAACTTTGTTGGAATATCAGCAGAGTGATCAAAAGATAAAAGCATGATTGTAATCAGAAGTGGATTAGAAAGAAATTCCTTTAATTCTTCATATAAACCATTTTTAAGTTTATATATTAATCTTTCTTTTACTGATTCATCATAGTCGAGCTTGGTGATAACATCTATAACCTGTGACTTATTCATCTTCTTTGTCCGTAGGACATTAAACTCTTGTATACTCTCCAGCTTTTGATCGTGCCTACTTGATATTAGGACTCCACAAAACGGATATTTTTGCAGAAATGCAAGTATTTTATTTACTGATTTCTCCCTTATACTGGGCTTAACCTCGTCTATCGCGTCCAAGATTATGGTAAAAACTCCAGATTCCAAGCCTTTTTTGAATTGACTCAAACTAGATGCGTCTCGAATGGCTGATGTCTGACTAAATATATAGTCCTCAATCGCTCCATTCACAAAATCTTCCTCTAAATATCTCATTTCAAGGTATAATGGAATGCGTCCATAAATAGAAATATTTTTGATTAACTCCAAAGCTGCCCATTTGAGGAACATAGTTTTGCCGGCACCTGCCGTTCCACACACCAGTATCTTCTCTCCATAAACAACTTTTGTAAGAGATTGCAAATCCGTTAGATCGTCCTTATTTTGCGTTAGTATAACATTAACATATTGCGTCAGAAAATCAACAGACTGGTCCCGATAAAGAACATTCTTTATCTTTGAACATCTAGCAAATGTTGTGTTAGGGTCCAGACTCAATCAGGTCCAGTACGCGACTATGGTTGCAATAGCGAGTGTGGATAGGAAGTTTCTGGCGAGCTTGTCGTATCGGGTGGCGACGCGGCGGAAATCCTTGAGGCGGCAGAAGACGGCCTCGACCATCCATCGGAATTTGTACCTGACCTTGTCGAAGCGGATCGGCTTTTTGCGTGACTTTCTGCCGGGAATGACGGGCTTTGCGCCCTTTTCCCGGATTTTCTCCCGCAGCTTGTCGCTGTCATAGCCCTTGTCGGCCAGCACGTAGCGGCAATCATCGACCTCGGCCAGCAGGGTCTCGGACATGGTGATGTCGGAAACATTGCCGGCTGTCACATGCAGCGCGACAGGACGACCCAGTGTATCGGTCAGGGCATGGACTTTTGTGGTCTGTCCGCCTCTGGAAATGCCAATGGCTTGCGTCTTGGCCCCCCTTTTCCGCCGTGGGCGCACCGATGCGCCTTCACGTAGCTGCCATCCATGGCCACGCTGGTCGTGATCCACTGCCCGGCGGCCAGTGCCTGCAATATCCGGTGCCAGTGCTTGCGGCCAGACCAGCGGTTGAAACGATTGTAAACCGTGGTCGGCGGGCCATATTCGGGCGGACAGTCCTTCCAGCGGCAGCCGCTCTTGAGTACATGAATAATCCCGCTGATGATCCGACGGTCATCAACACGCGGCGCTCCAACTGTATGACGGGGCAGATGTGGCTCAATCGCTGCCCAGGCCTGATCCGACAGCCAGAAAATCTCCCGCATTCCAACCTCCAAGACGTCAATAACGCATTGGAATCACATTCTAACTGCAATTTCAATGCTCTGTTCCGGTTCTGACCCTAGTCTAGGAGTGCTATTCTGAATAAAATCAATTATAATTGATTTTATAGATGCCGGTATCCCTGATGGTGGCTTGTACGATATTTTATGGAATTTAATGTCCATGCCATACGAAAATATTTCATTTTCTTCTTCTAGTAATTTACCGAGAATTTTGTAATCGAAAACAATGCTATATCCATCGCTCCCGTAGGATCTCCATTGGCTTAGAAGTCCGTGGTCGCGGATTCCCTCATCATCATGCATGCAGAACGATGATACAAATGCTTCAACGGTATGGCGTACATCAAGTGGAGATGTAATCGTCACTGCGCCACTAATTATACTCTCGATTACCTTGTCTGTGTTGGGATGAAAGCCAATGGACTTGAATACCTCCCTCTTTAAAATTGCTCTAAGGTACTGAAGGGCAAATCGGAATTCTGACGAGTCGTTTAGACTGTCAAATCTAGTCGCCCAAAATTTGTTCGATCGGCATATTCCCTCTATGCCTTTCTGGTTTGTATAGTGATGAACCTCACTGATAGGAGAATTCTCAGACATGTTCTCAAAAGCCCAAAATTCCACATTGATGTTAAAATAGATCCCAATCTCACTATGTGGAAGTGTAATGCTATTGCCTTCAAGAAAATTGCGTCCGACCCTTGAACATAAGGATCGGAGGCAAAATCCTAGCTTCTTTGTTACATCCCCAACGCCTGACGCTGAAGCGCCGTCAGCTCGCCGATGCCTTTGCGGGCCAGCGCCATCAGGGCCATGAATTCCGACTCGTCAAACGGCTTGTCCTCGGCCGTGCCCTGGATTTCCACGATGCCGCCGCGCCCGGTCAGCACAAAATTGGCATCGGCGCCGGCATTGCTGTCTTCGGGATAATCCAGGTCCAGGACGGGAACGCCTTGATAGATACCGCAAGAGATGGCGGCGACCTGATCGATCAGCGGGATGGTCGACAGGGTGCCCGCGCGCACCAGATGCTGAAAGGCCAGGTGCAGGGCGACATAGGCGCCGGTAATGCTGGCGGTGCGGGTGCCGCCATCGGCCTGGATCACATCGCAATCGACCTTTATCTGGACCTCGCCCATAGCCTTCAGGTCGGTGACGGCGCGCAAAGACCGACCGATCAGGCGCTGGATTTCCTGGGTGCGGCCCGACTGCTTGCCCTTGGCCGCCTCACGGTCGGTGCGGGTATGGGTGGAACGCGGCAGCATGCCATATTCCGCCGTCACCCAGCCCTGACCCTTGCCGCGCAGGAAGGGGGGCACCTTCTCATCCACGCTGGCGGTGCACAGGACATGCGTGTCACCAAACTTCACCAGGCACGACCCCTCGGCATGGCGGGAGAAGTTGGTCTCCAGGCTGACGGGGCGAAGCTGATCGGCCAGACGGCCGGAGGGGCGGGTCATGATGTCTTCCATTATCCTTGGGTGTCCGGTCATCGTCATAGCAATGCAGGCGCGCCCGCG
>JAIXTS010000254.1 GCA_027483805.1 Azospirillum sp.
ACCTGCGCCGGCGTCTCCTTCAGCAGCAGGGCCCAGCCCAGGCATTCCCCACCATCGGTGGTGATGGCCCAGTGCCAGGCCGGCCGCGCGCCCGACGCCATGGACAGGAACTTATCGCGGGTCTGTTCGATGCTGTCATGGGCCGGGTGCGGCATGTAGCGCATGCTGTCGGCGTCGCCATAGGCGGCATGCAGGGCATCGGCGTCGCTGGCCTTCAGCGGGCGCAGCACCGCGGGGCCATGGCGCAGCGTGGGCAGCGGGGCCGGCGGGTTCTGCCGCCGCGTTTCCCAATCGGATGCCAGGATGCCGAAGACGCCGGTATCCAGATAGGTATCGGCATAAACAAAATCCTGACGCTGCGTGCCCTCCCAGGTGAAGCCCAGGCGCAGGAGCAGACCCGCAGAGCGGTGGTTGCGCGGGTCGATATTGGCCGCGACACGGTGCAGGCCCCAGGCCCCGAACGCATGGTTCAGGGCGCCGGCGACGGCTTCCTCGCCATAGCCCTTGCCCCTTGCGGCGGGCGACAGGATATAGCCGATCCAGCCAATGCCATCGCGCACGCCGAACAGCGTGACCCAGCCCAGGCAGGCATGACCATCGGTGGTGACGGCCCAGGTGCGGACCGTATCATCCTCGACCAGCGCCTTTTCCATCGACGCCTTTGTCTCCTCGATAGAGGTGACCGGCGGATGAGACCAGTAACGCATGGTCTCCGCATCGCTGAGGATCGCGTGCATGGCGTCGGTATCGGCCCAGGAAAGCGGGCGCAGCACCAGACGCGGCGTCAGCAGCGTGGCGTGTTCGGGGGCGGCGGGGTTGCGTACCTGATGGGTCATGCCCGGTTCTTCCGACGGGTCAGGGCAAGGAACCGGTCGCGCGGTTCCCCGGTCCAGCCATTGACCCCATGGTTGGGCAGCCAGACGGCGTGGAAATAGAAAACAAAGGCCGTGACGGCGGCCAGGAAGCCCAGTGCCCAGCCACGACCCACCAGGGCCGACAGCATGACGGTCAGGGCCACAAATCCGACCAGCCCGGCCAAGCGGCGCAGGGCGGGGCCATCCCGGTGGACGGCGGCGAACAGGGTACTGTTCACGCCATGCAGCAATGCCGCCAGTGCGGCGTCGAACCACAGGCTGTCCAGCGAGAAGCGCTGCATCAGGGTTTCGGCGGTGACGGACATCAGCGCATGCCCTTGGGCATCAGCGCGCCCAGACCCTGCCGCAGCAGGCCCTTCTGGCCCATCTTCTTCATCTTCTTCATCATTTCCGACATGTCCTGATACTGTTTGATCAGGCGGTTCACGTCGGCAACGGTGACCCCGGCACCCGTGGCGATGCGGCGGCGGCGCGATGCATTGAGGATGTCCGGCTTCTTGCGCTCTTTCTTGGTCATCGACAGGATGATGGCTTCCTGCCGGTCCAAGAGCTTTTCGTCGATATTGGCGTTCTTCAGCTGTTCCTTCATCTTGCCCATGCCGGGCAACAGGTTCAGCATGCCGCCCATGCCGCCCAGTTTGCGGATCTGCCGCATCTGGGACAGCATGTCCTCCAGGTCGAAGCCGCCCTTTTCCAGCTTTTTGGCCAGCTTTTCGGCTTCTTCCTTGTCGATGCTCTCGGCCGCCTTTTCCACCAGGCTGACCACGTCGCCCATGCCCAGGATACGGCCGGCGATACGGTCAGGGTGGAAAGGCTCCAGCGCGTCGGTCTTCTCGCCCATGCCCATCAGCTTGATGGGCTTGCCCGTCACATGCCGCATGGACAGGGCCGCACCGCCGCGCGCATCGCCGTCGATACGCGTCATGACAATGCCGGTAATGCCGACGCGGTCATTAAAATTGGTGGCCACCGTGACGGCGTCCTGGCCGGTCATGGCATCGACGACCAGCAGGCTTTCCACCGGCTTGGCCACGTCGCGGATGGCCACGACCTCGGCCATCAACTCCTCATCAATGGCAAGACGGCCGGCCGTATCCAGGATGACAACGTCGAAGCCTTCCAGGCGGCCCACTTCCATGGCGCGCCGGGCGATCTCCACCGGCTGCTGACCGGAGACGATGGGCAGGCTGGCCACACCCGTCTGTTCACCCAGGATGCGCAACTGCTCCTGAGCCGCCGGACGGCGGGTGTCCAGCGAGGCCAGCAGCACCTTTTTCTTGTCGCGGTTCTTCAGGCGGACGGCGATCTTGGCCGACGTGGTCGTCTTGCCCGACCCCTGCAGACCCAGCATCAGGATAGGAACCGGCGGCACAGCCTCCAGGTTCAGATCCTCCACCTGGGAACCCAGCAGTTCCACCAGATGATCATGGACGATCTTGATGACCATCTGGCCGGGATTGATGCCGCGCAGCACTTCGGTGCCGACGGCCTTTTCCTTGACGCCGGTGACAAAGGCCTTGACCGCGGGCAGGGCGACGTCGGCTTCCAGCAGGGCGATGCGCACTTCGCGCAAAGCCGCATTGACGTCATCTTCCGACAACGCCCCGCGCTTGCGCAGGCGGTCGAAAATATCGCCAAGCCGTCCCGTCAGTCCGTCGAACATCCGTTGCCTTCCATCCCGACGCCTTGAATACCCCGTTTCCGCCTTTGACGATGAGCAATGCCCAAACGCAAAAGCGCCAGTGCGCGACACTCGCGGACCGGCGGGGCACCTCGGTGCCGAATTTCCACCCAATTCAGGGTCGGGTGTAGATACAGGTGTGGTACGGCGGAGTCAATGCGTGCCGCCGGGGGACGGGGTCCCAGTGCCGGCATGCCCGGACGCCCCTGGCAGGGTTCCTCGGGCCGACACGTCCTTCGGCAACAGTCACCCCTTGCGGCTAAACGGAAATTTCACTTTTTCATCCATGATGCTAGGCTGTTCAACAGGTTGTCCGGTTCATACCGACTATTCAGCCAGGTCGAGGGTTGACATCATGAACGGCGAGATCGGGCGGGGACCGGACCGGTCGCGAATCACGATCGCGGAGCTACAAAATATCCATAGCCGGCATCAGGCCTTTGTTCGCCGTCAGGCCGGGGGGGCGCGCGCCAACCTGAAGCTGCGCGACCTGTCACATATGGATCTGTCGGGCTTCGACCTGTCCGATGCCGACCTGTCGGGGGCCAAGCTGTTCGGCACGCGGCTGGAGGGGGCGAACCTGTCGGGCGCAACGCTTTATGCGGCCGACCTGCGCCTTGCCAATATGGAGGGGGCGGATCTGCGCAAGGCCGACCTGCGGGGGGCATGCCTGCGCGGGGCCGTGCTGACCGAAGCCATCCTGTCCGACAGCGACCTGCGCGACGGCACCATCATGCATGTGCGCAAGAATGGCGACATCGCTGCGCACGAGTTCGAGGCTATATCGGTCAATACCGAACTGTCGGTGGCCACCATCCGCGCCGCCGACCTGTCGCGCGCCAAAATCTCCAACGCCTTTGTCATGCAGACCGACCTGACGGACGCCATCCTGCGCGGGACCAAATTTGTCCGGGCCAACCTGTCCAATTCCAACCTGACGGGCTGTGACCTGACCGGGGCCGATCTGCGGGAAGCCAACCTGTCGGGTGCCAAACTGTCCGGGGCAAATCTGACGGGCGCGGAACTGAACGCCACACGATTCCTGGGGGCGGACCTGATCGGCGTGATCATGGACGATTTCACCCGCCGGTCGGCCGATCTGGACGGCGCCATCCTGTCGCGGGAGCTTTCAACCGACGGGCGGTCGCTGGAACAGATCCTGGCCGATCACCGGGTCTGGGTGGACAGTCAGGGCCGCGACGGGCTGCGGGCCGACCTGTCGGGCGTGGACCTGTCGGGCCGGGACCTGTCGGGACAGACCCTGTCGGCGGCGTTGATGCACCGGACCATGCTGCGCGGGGCCGATCTGTCGGGCGCCACCCTGGCCATGGCCGACCTGTCGCTGGCCGATCTGCGCGGGGTGGATCTGACGGCGGCCGATCTGCGCGGGGCCAGCCTGGAACGCGCGACCTGTTCAGGCGCCATCCTGGTGCGCACCGATCTGGGGCCGGTCCAGATTCAAAGCAACGCCACGCGGCTCTGGCCCGCCAATCTCTGCCGTGCGCGGTTCGACCGGGCCGACCTGGGCAGCGCCAACCTGCGCAAGGCCAAGGCCACGCAGGTGATTTTTGCGGGCGCCAACCTGACCCGCGCCGATCTGGGCGGGGCGGACCTGATCAGCGCCGACCTGACCGGCGCCATCTGTACCGATCTGGCGCTGGACGGCGCCAATACCACCGATGTGCGCAGCGCCGGTGCCAAGGATCTGAAACTGCCCGATCTGGAAGATCTGTGAGCGGCGCGGCGGCAGTCGCCATGATTGCCATGAGGGGGGAAGGGTTATCGGATTGACCGGTAGCATTTTTCCAATCTCCATGGGGCGATAGCAGGGGCGACATGCGTGGGACGGGGCTATCCCTGGAACCGGGGCGCCCTTACCATCCGTCGGCATCCCGCCTTCCGCGACACCGATAGCCTCCTATATGTCCACCGTCACCGCCCGTCCCCAGACCCGGCAGGGGGAAGAGAATTTCCCGCTGGGCATCGCGCTCGCCGTTGTGGCCTTCGCGCTCTATAGCGGGATGGATGTGACCATCAAGCTGCTGACCAAAACCTATTCGGTGCCGCAGGTCATCGCGCTGAACAGCCTGTTCGCCCTGGGGCCCATTCTGGCCTATGCCGCCATGTTCGGCGGGCTGTACAATAATCTGCGGACGCGCAGGCCGATCTATCATGTGATCCGCGCCGGGTGCGGTCTGTTCAGCAGCTTCTTCGCCTTCTGGGCCTATTCCCGCATGCCGATCGCCGACGCCTATGCGCTGGCCTTTACCGCCCCGCTGTTCATCACGGCGCTCGCCGTGCCGATCCTGAAGGAACCGGTGGGCTGGCGCCGCTGGTCGGCCATCGGCGTGGGATTTGCCGGCGTTCTGGTCATGCTGCGACCGGGCAGCGGGCTGATCAATCTGGGATCGCTGGCCGTGCTGGCGGGGGCGCTGTTCTATTCGGTCGGCATGCTGGTGACGCGACTGGCCCGCAATACCGAAACCAGCGTTTCCTTCGCATTCTATGCCACGCTGGCCAGCGGCACCGTGTTCGGCGCCATGACGCCCTGGCTGGGCCGGATGCCGACACTGCACGACCTGGGCCTGTCGGCCCTTGGCGGCACCCTGTGCGGGGTTGCTTTCGTCTGCCTGCTGACGGCCTTCCGCAAGGTGCCGGCGGCCGTGGCGGCGCCGTTTCAGTATACCCAGATCATTTGGGGCGTGCTCTTCGGCTATCTGATCTTTGGCGACGTGCCGGACCGGACCCTGTTCATCGGGCTGGCCATCGTGATTTCCAGCGGCCTCTATATCCTCTACCGCGAGACGTTGCTGGGCCGGCAGGTCACCGCACCCGCCAAGCGGGAATGCGCGTGATGGCGAGGCGAGCACTGGCGGGCATCGGCTTTTTTCTGGTGGCCACCTTGCTGTTCGGCATCATGGATGCCCTGATCAAGCATCTGACCACGGATTATGGCACCTGGCAGATCATGTTTTTCCGCGCCGCCTTCTCCCTGCTGCCCATCGGGCTGCTGATCATGCTTACGGGCGGGATATCGTCCCTGCGCACGAAAAGTGTGACGGCCCATGCGGCACGCTCCCTGATGGGGGTGGCGGCGGCCTATGGCTTCTTCTTCGCCTTCGGGGTCATGCCGCTGGCCGATGTCTATGCCATCGGCTTTGCCGCACCCTTGTTCATGACGGCCTTGTCCGTGCCCGTGCTGAAGGAAAAGGTGGGCTGGCGGCGCTGGCTGGCCGTGCTGGTCGGATTCGGCGGGGTCATGGTCATGCTGCGGCCCGGACAGGGCATGTTCAGCCTTCTGGCCCTGATCCCGCTGGCGGCAGCCTTCTTCTATGCGCTCTCCATGCTGTTTGTCCGCGCGCTCAGCCGAACGGAAACCAATGGCGCCATCACCTTCTATTTCGTGACCACTATGGGGGTTATCAGCGGCGTCTGCATGATCCCCGGTTGGCGGACGCCCGATGCCACCGGTCTGGCGCTGCTGGCCCTGGTCGGCGTGGTCGGTGGGCTGGCGCAGATCGTCTTCACCCAGGCGTTCCGACTGGCCGCGCCGTCACTGCTGGCACCTTTTGAATATGTGGCCATGATTTGGGCCGCCGGATTCGGCTATATCTTCTTCGCGGAGGTGCCGGACACGGCCATCTGGACCGGTTGCGCCATCGTCGCGGCGTCCGGCCTCTACATCATCCACCGCGAAACCGTGCTGCATCGGCAGGCCGCAATGGCCACCGGTGCGGATGGGGAAACAATTCGGTAACCGATCACCTTTCGGTGGTGCGCAAGCCCTTGGCGCGGGCCGTTCAGATTTGGCATGCTGGTCACCATTGATCCGGCACGGAAGGTAACCCACCCCGCATGCGATCCACCGGCGCCGCGCGTACCGTCGTCTGGCCCGGCCGCCCCGATCCGTTGGGAGCGACCTGGGATGGTCTGGGTGTCAATTTTGCCCTGTTTTCCGCCCATGCGGAAAAGGTGGAGCTTTGCCTGTTCGACAGTGACGGCAGCCGGGAAATCGAACGCATCACCCTGCCGGAATGCACCGACGATGTCTGGCATGCCTATCTGCCGGAAGCGCGACCAGGCCTGCTCTATGGGTATCGCGTCCACGGGCCCTATGATCCGTCGCGCGGCCACCGCTTCAACGCCAACAAACTGTTGCTGGACCCCTATGCCAAGGCCCTTGAAGGACCGATGCGGTGGTCGGACGCGCATTTCGGCTATCGCATGGGGGCGGCGCGCGAAGACCTGTCCATCGACCGGCGCGACAATGCCCGCGGCATGCCCAAATGCCGGGTGATCGACCCGGCCTTCACCTGGGGCCTGGAACGCCGGCCGCGCGTGCCCTGGACCGACACCATCATCTATGAGGCGCATGTGCGCGGCCAGACGCTGCGCCATCCGGAGATCGCGCCGGGCTTGCGCGGTACCTTCACCGGCCTGGCCAGCCAGCCCATGATCAACCATCTGAAGGCGCTGGGTGTCACGGCGGTTGAACTGCTGCCGGTTCACGGCTTCACCGATGACCGGCATCTGGTGGAACGGTCCCTGCACAATTACTGGGGCTATGCCAGCATCAGCTTTTTCGCGCCCGAACCGCGCTACATGACCGGGCGGTCGACGCGGGAGTTCAAGAACATGGTCGCCCGCCTGCATGATGCCGGGATCGAGGTGATCCTGGACGTGGTCTATAACCACACGGGCGAAGGCAACCATCTTGGGCCCACCCTGTCCTTCCGCGGCATCGACAATGCCAGCTATTATCTGTTGCAGCCGCACGACAAACGTTTCTACCAGGATCATACCGGTACCGGAAATACCCTCAATCTGGCTCACCCGCGTGTCTTGCAGATGGTGATGGACAGCCTGCGTCACTGGGTGGTCGACATGCATGTCGACGGGTTTCGTTTCGATCTTGCAACGACCTTGGCGCGCGAGTCGCACGGCTATGACAGCGGGGCGGGCTTCCTGGATGCGGTGCGCCAGGACCCGGTGCTGGCCGGTGTGAAGCTGATCGCCGAGCCCTGGGATATCGGACCCGGCGGGTATCGCGTCGGGCAGTTCCCGTCGGGCTGGAGCGAATGGAACGATCGCTACCGGGACACGGTCCGCCGGTTCTGGCGCGGGGACGAGGGCATGCTGCCGGAGCTGGCGGCGCGCCTCACCGGATCGGCCGACATATTCGACAATGCGCGACGTCGCCCCTGGTCCAGCATCAACTTCGTCACCAGCCATGACGGCTTCACCCTGGCTGACCTTGTCTCCTACAATGCCAAGCACAATGACGCGAACCAGGAAGGCAACCGGGACGGGCACGACGCCAATTTCTCCAACAATCACGGGGTGGAGGGGCCGACCGACGACTTTGCGATCCGGGCCGTCCGCCGCCGGCAGGCGCGCAACATGCTGGCCACCCTGATGCTGTCACAGGGCACGCCCATGCTGACGGCCGGTGACGAGCTGCTGCGGACTCAACTGGGCAATAACAACGCCTATTGCCAGGATAATGAGGTCAGCTGGATCGACTGGCCCGGCCTTTGCGATTATGAAAGGGCCATGAGTCGCTTCGTCGCCCGCTTGACGGGCCTGCGCCGGGCGCACCCCGTCCTGCGCCGGGGCCGCTTCCTGCATGGCCGGGAAGTGTCCGCCGACGGGTTGAAGGACATCACCTGGATCAATCCGCAAGGGGTGGAGAAGGCAGCGGAGCAATGGCGCGACGGGCAGGCCCGGTGCCTGGGTCTGTTGTTGAACGGAAGGGCAGGACCCCACCTGTCGGCGGATGGCACCCCGGACCGGGACGGTGTGCTATTGCTGATCGTGAATGCCGGTGAAACGGCGTCCGACTTCATCCTGCCGGCCCTGCCCGGTGGGGCGGGCTGGCGATGCCTGTTGGACACGGGTGACGAGGAGGGGCGGCCCACAGCACTGCCAGGGGCGACTTTGGTGGTAACCGGCAAACCCGTTTCTTTGCCGGGCCGGACATGCTGGCTATATGAACTGATTGAAACAGAAATTGGCGCGGGCATCCCGACGTCTTCCGGCCTGGGGGGGCCGGCCCATGCCTGACCATGATTTCCGTTCGGTGGCCGCAGTCATCGTCGACCGCGAGGTGAATACGCGCCGTCTGCTGCGCGGTATTCTGGCGCGCCTGGGCGTGGACAAGATCCTGGACTTTGCCAGCGCCGCCGACGCGCCGGCGGCCCTGATCGCCATCCAGCCGGACCTGCTTTTCATCGATGCCGATGCGCCCGACCCGGAAGGGCTGAAATTCGTGCAGGGGCTGCGCCATGCGCAGGCGCCGCTCAATCCCTTCATCGGTGTCATCGCCACCACCTGGCAACCGACGCAGCCGCTGCTGCTGCGGTTCAATGCCACCGGCGCCGACGATATGATGGTGAAGCCCTTCAGCGCCAAGCAGGTGCAGGACCGGCTGGTCAACCTGATCGAGGCGCGCAAGAATTTTGTCGTCACCGCTGACTATATCGGTCCGGACCGCCGCCGCCAGCCGCGCGAAGGCATCCAGATCCCGTTGTTCGAGGTGCCGAACACCCTCCGCCTGAAGGCTTCAGGACAGTTCGACCGCAACCGTACCGCCGAGGCCATCGCCGATTCCCTGGAGGCCATCAATATCCAGAAGGTCGTGCGCGCCGGTTTCCAGGTGGCGTTCCTGATCGATTTTGCCTGTCCGGGTCTGATGATCGGGGGCGACCGCATGGCAGCCGACCACCTGATCCGGGCCGGTGTGGCGCTGGAGGACCTGATGCGCCGGCTGAAGCCGGACAACGACCTGCGCGGACAGGCGGAATACTACGCCGCCACCATCCGTGCCACGCTGGAGCAGTTCCGATCGGCGCCCGACAGACCGCTGATGGGGGTTCAGCCACTGCGCGCAGCGGCCATCGGTATCAGCGCGCTCACCTCCCGCCGGGTCGACCTGACCGCCGTGGAGACCGACGTGCGCGGCGCCGTCACGGCCTATCGCAACCGCCTGGCGCAGATCGCCCAGGCCAAAGCTGAACAGCAGCAGCAGGCTGCCGACAAGGACGGCGAGAGCGAAAAGCCGGCGGGTTGACAGACCGCCGGGGGGCAGGGATGCGCCCCGGGGTGGTGATTCCCCTTCCCAATGGCGGCGAACGGGTTTATATACCCGTCATCGTTATCCCATACGGACCGGCCAGCGACATGCGTTGGCAGGCTGGTCTGCTTTGCGGGTGGGCCTTTGGCCCGCCTTTTTGTTTATCTGGGCTCCGTTTATCCGGCATGGGCCGGCCAGCGGGTGGAGTTTAAACGCGAATGGATGTGCTGGAACGCATTGGCGGCATCATTACCCCCCCGGTCGAGGCCATGGGGTATGAGATTGTTCGCCTGCAGATTTCCGGCGGGCTGCGCCCGACCTTGCAGATCATGGCCGACCGCGCCGATGGCGACGCCATGACCGTGGATGATTGCGCCGACATCTCACATGCAGTCTCCGCCCTGCTGGATGTGGAAGACCCGATCACGTCGGCTTACACGCTGGAAGTATCCAGCCCCGGCATCGACCGCCCCCTGACGCGACTCAAGGATTTCGAACGGTTCAAGGGCTTGGAGGCCCGGATCGAGACGGACCTGCCGCTGGATGGGCGCAAGCGTTTTCGCGGCACCCTGTACGGGGTTGAGGGCGAGAATGTGCTGATCGCGCTTGATGCCAGGACTGCCCAGCCGCCCAAGCGCAAGCCGGGTGCAAAAGTGTCCGCCAAGGCCAAGCCGGTCGCGATCGACCCCGACATGGTGGAGGTGGCGGAAATCCCCTTCACCCAGATCGCCAAGGCCAAGCTGGAGCTGACCGACGAATTGCTCAGTCTTGCAGCGGCCGAACAGGGGCTGGCTGCCGGCACCGAAGGCGGGCAGATGGATGTGGACGACACGGCCAAGCCCGTGAAACGTCCCAAGCCGGCGTCTGCCGGGCCGAAGGCCGACAAGGCGTCCAAAAAGAAGGGTCCGGGGCGGTTTGCCCGCAAGGACCAGGACGAAGAACAGGATGTTGTGACCACCGATGGCCCCTCCGACGCCGATACCGGCGCCGGGGCGGTCTGACGATCAGGATAGAAGGCAGGGTTCGCCAGGATGGAACTGCTTCAAGTAGCCGACGCGGTCGCCCGCGAGAAGAATAT
>JAIXTS010000498.1 GCA_027483805.1 Azospirillum sp.
AATCTGCCCATCGCCCTGCACCATGGGTCGCTGGCCGTGGAACAGCGGCGCAAGGTGGAGGCGGCGATGGCCGCCGGTAAACTGCGCGCCGTGGTCGCCACCTCCTCGCTCGATCTCGGTATCGACTGGGCGGAGATTGACCTGGTGGTGCAGGTGGGCGCGCCCAAGGGCGTGTCGCGTCTGTTGCAGCGGATCGGCCGCGCCAACCACCGCCTGGATGAGGCGTCAAAGGCCCTTCTGGTGCCCGGCAACCGGTTCGAGGTGCTGGAATGCGAGGCGGCGGTGGCCGCCATCAAGGCCGGCACGCTGGATGGCGACCGGCTGCGGCCCGGTGCGATGGATGTGCTGGCCCAGCATATCACCGGCGTGGCCTGTTCCGGGCCGTTCAGCCCCGATGCGCTCTATGCGGAGGTGGTGCGGGCGTCGCCTTACGCCGACCTGTCGCGCGATGAATTCGATGATGTCTTCGATTTTGTGGCCACGGGCGGCTATGCGCTGGGTGCCTATGACAAGTTCAAACGCCTGGCCGAGGACCCGGATACCGGCTTGTGGCAGGCGGCCAATGGCATGGTCTCGCGCCAGTTCCGGTTGAATATCGGCACCATTGTGGAAGAGGTGATGCTGAATGTCCGGTTGAACCGGGGGCAGGTGCTGGGACGGGTGGAGGAATATTTCGTCAATGGTCTGGTGCCGGGTGACACCTTCATCTTTGCCGGACAGTTGCTGAAATTTGTCGGCATCCGCGACAATGATGTGATCGCGGCCAAGGGCGGGCAGGGCACGCCCAAGGTGCCCGCCTATGCCGGTGGCCGCCTGCCGCTGTCCACCCATCTGGCCGACCGGGTGCGGGCCTTGCTGTCCGACCCGCGCCTGTGGGACGCGTTCCCGCCGGCGGTGCAGGAATGGCTGCGCTTGCAGCAATATAAATCCGTGATGCCCGACGCGTCAGGCCTTCTGGTGGAGACATTTCCGCGCAACGGCAAGGAATATCTGGTCGCCTATTGTTTTGAAGGGCGCAACGCGCATCAGACGCTGGGCATGCTGCTGACACGGCGCATGGAACGGGCGGGGCTGCACCCGCTGGGCTTTGTCGCTACCGATTATGTGCTGGCCATCTGGTCGTTGAAACCGGCGGCCGATCTGGATGCGCTGTTTGACCAGGACATGCTGGGCGATGATCTGGAGGCGTGGATGGAGGAATCCTCCATGCTGAAACGCCTGTTCCGTTCTGTCGCCGTCATTTCCGGCCTGATCGAACGCCGGCATCCCGGTCTGGAAAAGACCGGCCGCCAGGTGATGTTCAGCGCCGATCTGATCTATGACGTGCTGCGCAAGCATGAACCGGGGCATGTCCTGCTGCGCGCCACGCGGGCCGATGCGGCGGCGGGCCTGACGGATGTGCGGCGTGTGGCCGACATGCTGGCCCGTGTCCGCCGCCGCATCCGCCACCGCCGTCTGGACCGCATCTCTCCCCTGGCCGTGCCCGTCATCCTGGAAATCGGCCGCGAACATATCCAGGGCAGCGCCATCGACGCCCTGCTGGACGAAGCGGTGAACGAGCTGCTGGAAGAAGCAGTACCCGAACTGCTGCATGGTCCTGAGATGGCCCAGGGCCAACTGCTCTGATCCGCCGGCATGCCAGGCGCGCCTGACGGTACTGCCTTCTGTGGCCCCCGTCACAGCCACTTCTGCTGCGATGCGTCATAAAGCAGGCAAGAGAGAGGGCGTTGCGCCCACCCCAAAGCCTGTGAAGAGCCACATCCATGAAAACGGTCCTGTCCGTCGGCGTCCTGCTGCTGGCCGCCGTTCTGTCCAACGCCGCCCATGCCGCCCCCGGTGATGAGCTGGCCGCCGATCTGGACCGCGTCTGTGTTGCCGTCCCGGCCCCCGCCGCCGGTGCCTCGCTGACCGATCAGGCCCGCGCCGTGGATGTTTATGCCATGGGCATCGCCGCCTATCAGGAATGCCTCTATACCGAACTTCACAGCCGCCGCGCCGGCCTGACGCAGAGCGAGCAGGCCGTCATCGCCCGCCGGCTGAGCCGCAGTGCCTTCGACCTGACCGCCGCCCGCCAGGATTACGCCAGCGCCGTCCGCGCCACGCGCAGCACCGTCCAGGTGGCCGAACGCACCAACTGAGTTTTCCCGCCTCTCCACAGGGGGCCATGGAAAAGGCCGGGTCCCGCGACAGGACCCGGCCTTCTTTCTTTCCGGTAAACCGTTATTGGATCAGCCCAGCACGCTTTCGGCGCTGACCACCGGGCCCAGATGCGCGATACCCGGATAGGTCAGCTGACCCTTGGCGACGTTCAGGCCGTTGCGCAGATGCACATCATCCTTCAGCGCCTGCACCCAGCCCTTGTCGGCGAGCGCCAGCACAAACGGGGCCGTGGCGTTGTTGAGCGCGAAGGTGGAGGTGCGGGCAACGGCGCCCGGCATGTTGGCCACGCAGTAATGGATCACGCCATCCACCACATAGGTCGGGTCGGCATGGGTGGTGGCGTGGCTGGTTTCAAAGCAGCCACCCTGGTCGATGGCGACATCGACCAGCACCGCGCCCTTCTTCATGCGGCTGACCAGATCGCGGGTGACCACCTTGGGGGCCTCGGCGCCCGGCACCAGGACGGCGCCGATGACCAGGTCGGCTTCCAGAACGGCCTGCTCGATCGTCTCGACATTGGCATAAACGGTGTTCAGGCGGCGGCCAAACTGCTGATCCAGCTGACGCAGCCGGTCCAGCGACTTGTCCAGGACGGTGACATGGGCTTCCAGGCCCATGGCCATGCGGGCGGCATTGGTGCCGACCACGCCGCCGCCGATGATGGC
>JAIXTS010000343.1 GCA_027483805.1 Azospirillum sp.
GCGGCCAGTGAAGCAATGTTGATGGGCCTGCTGCGCGACCGGGGTGTGAGCTATGAACAACTCATCTTCTCTCTCTAAGGCCCGGCTGACGGGTGTGGCCGTGCTGATCGGGTCGGTGATCGATCTGGCCGGCAATCTGCTGGGATACGATGCCGTGGCCATGGCGGGCGGGGGCATCACCCTGCTGGCGGCCCTGGCCAGCTTCTATTATCTGGCCCGGGTCGACCGTGCGCTGCAGGGCGCCGGCGACGTGATGGACCGGCTGGCGCGCGGCGATTACGAAGCGCGGGTCATCGGCATCCGCGAAGGGGGTGCGCTGGGCGAATTGCTGCATCGGATCAATGATACCACTGACCGCGCCGACGCCTTTGTGCGGGAGGCGACAGCCTCGCTTCAGGCCATCACCAATCAGAATTACCATCGCCGCGTCATCGAAAAGGGCATGCTGGGCACCTTCCTGGTGGGCAGCCGCGCCATCAATGCCGCCAATGGTGCCATGTCGGAGAAGGTGACGGGTTTCCGGGGCATCGCGGATGAATTCGAAGGCCGGATCAAGGCCGTGGCCGACGATCTGGGCCGGGCCGCCAGCGAGATGGAAAGTGCGGCCGGCACCATGACCCATGCGGCCGAAGGCACCAACCATGAAAGCATGGCCGTCGCCGCCGCCGCCGAACAGGCCAGTTCCAATGTGCAGACGGTCGCCGCCGCCGCCGAGCAGCTAAGCGCCGCCATCCGGTCAATCACCGATCAGGTGGACCGGTCACGCGACATCACCAACGCCGCTGTGGGCCGGGCACGGGCCGCCAATGACCGTGTCGCCACCCTGTCGGCCGCCGCCCTGCGGATCGGGGAGGTGGTGGGCCTGATCCAGGAGATCGCCGCCCAGACCAACCTGCTGGCACTGAACGCCACGATCGAAGCGGCACGCGCCGGAGAGGCGGGCAAGGGCTTTGCCGTGGTGGCCTCGGAAGTGAAGAATCTGGCCGGACAGACGGCCCGCGCGACCGAGGATATCCAGACCCAGGTCGCCGACATCCAGGCGGCCACACAATCGGCCGTGGACAGCATCAACGAAATCACCCAGGTGATCGCCGATGTGAACGGCACCACGGTCAATATCGCAGCGGCCGTGGAGGAACAAGGGGCGGCCACGGCCGAGATCGCCCGCAACGTGGAACAGGCCGCCGTCGGCACACGCTCGGTGTCCGAACGCATCGCCCAGGTGACGCGGGCCGCGTCCGAAACCGGGGCCGCCTCCACCCAGGTTCTGGGGTCCGCCGGGCGCCTGTCGCACCAGTCGGGACAGCTGGGCCAGTCCATGGGGGCCTTCCTGGTGGCGCTGCGGCGGGTGATCTGAGGAAACACCCCCTTCGCCCGCGAAAATCATTGGTTTTTCGGGCGAAGGGGGTTTGATCTTTTCCAAGGGCGACACCAGATCAGGGCCTCAGCCAAACACGGGAGGTCTGCCATGTCGCTTCATCTTACCCGCCGTTCCTTCCTGAACAGCACCGCCGCCGTCGCCGGCGTCGGCATCGCGGCACCGGTTCTGTCGTTGCCCGCCTTTGCCGCGCCCGCCGCGGTGACGGTGGGCCAGGCCGCCCCGGCCTTCACCGGCACCAATATCGATGGCGCTGCCGTGTCCCTGGCCGATTTCAAGGGCAAGCTGGTGATCCTGGAATGGACCAACCATGGCTGCCCCTTTGTCCGCAAACATTATGATTCGGGCAACATGCAGGCCCTCCAGGCCGAGGCAACCAAGGCCGGGGCCGTCTGGCTGAACATCATCAGCTCCGCCCCCGGCGAGCAGGGCCATGTCAGCCCTGCGGACGCGAAGGCCCGCGCCGCGTCGGAGAAATGGGCGGCCAGCACCACCATCCTGGACCCGGCCGGGACCATCGGCCGCGCCTATGCGGCCAAGACCACGCCGCACATGTTCATCATCGGCACGGATGGCACCCTGCTCTATGACGGCGCCATTGATGACAAGCCGACCGCCGACAAGGCCGACATTCCCGGATCAAAGAACTATGTCCGTGCCGCCCTGGCCGACATCGCCGCCGGCAAGCCGGTTTCGGTCAGCAGCAGCCGCGCTTATGGCTGTTCGGTGAAATATGCCAAGGCCAGCGCCTGATCCGGTTCACACCAAGGGTCAAAATTTCTGACCCTTGGTGCACGTGCCGACTGGCACGGCGGATGAAGGACAGTGACATTTTCCATGATCGATCACGATCAAGAACAGGGCGTGTGGTTTACAAAACCGGTGCCCAACCCTGTTGGGCCGCTCCCATTTCAGCCTGCCATACCTGTTATTTCGCTACATTTCAGGCAGAAAAAAAGGCCGTGGCATTGCCACGGCCTGAGTTTAGGGAGGAAACGCCCAAGAAGTGCGTTACGACAGAGGGCATAGGGCCGTGTCGCAAGACAGAATATGCGCGCCCGTCGGCCATTGTGCAAGTGCAAAATCGTACGGGCGCCATGCGGTAAGGTTCTAGCGGGACCAAGGCAAACAGCCGCTTATCCGACATTCGACTAAAGTATATGCCTATTGCACCGCAACACGAGCGACCATTCAGGTCGGAAAACCAGGCGAACAGGCCGGTGTCTCCGCGGCTTTGCCCCCGCTCCTCGGCCAGGATTGGTTCGCCGGGAGAACAAGATGTAACAGCGATACCATGTTCACGGCCAAGGTCGGCCGGGGACAAAAAAAGGGCGCCAGCCCTGAAGCCGACGCCCTCTTTCTACACCGCTCAGCACGGCACCGAATGCCACGCCGTTACGGTCTCCGCATGACGGTCAGTGGGCCGTCTCCCCACCTGTCTGGACAATCACGCCGTACCAGCCCAGGCCGCGATAGGTCTCATATCCAGGCGTGAGGGCAAATCCCACCAGCCGGCCGAACCGGTCAATATAGTGGCCCATGGGTCGGCCCTGCGTTTCGAGGGGGAAGCTCTCAGTCAACTGGCCCCGCCCGTCGGAGGACGAGATGATACGACCGGCGGCATCCACCAGAAGGCAGCGGGTCTGTGCCTCCTCGCTGCGATCCAGCCGGACGCCGGTGGTCACGGCACTGGCCTGCGGCTCCCAATCGAAGAAGATGCCCATGGCACCGATCACCTCCCCGTCCACCGCACCGTCGCGACGCACGGCCGTGGAATAGGTGGCGACGGTCCGGCCATCCAGAACCGGGTTGGCCGTGACATCGACCACAGCGAAATCGGAACCGTCCTTGGTGTTCAAGGCCTGCCGGAACCAAGGCTCATTGGCGACATTGGTGCCGATGGCCTGGGGGAAACGGCGCGGACGGCCGGTCGCGATGACCTTGCCCTGTCGGTCGGCGACCCAAAGGTCGAGATAGACCGTGTAGCTGTCCAGAATCACGCCCAGGCGGGATGATGCAAAGGCCGTCGCGTCGGCGGACGGGGTCGCCAGGCAGTCGACCACAGCCTTGTCGGTCGCCCACCAGCGCACGTCGCAGGAACGTTCATACAGATTACGATCGATGATCTCGATCATGTTCAAGGCCAGATCGGCTAGCCGTTGTCCCCGGAAACGGACCATCAGGTCCTCGCCCACCGTGGCCATGCGGTCCACCAGCTGCCCAATTTCTGAGCGGAGCTCACTGGCGACCACGCTGACCTGGCGGGAGATAGAGTTGACCTCGTTGGCGACGACCGCGAAACCGCGGCCCGCGTCGCCTGCACGCCCTGCCTCGATCAGGGCGTTGAAGGCCAGCATCTTGGTGGTGCGGTTGATATCCTCGATGGCGGAAACCTTCTGGCTTGCGACATCCAGCACGTTACGGGTCAGGTCGATCAGGCTGTTATCCATGAGGGTACCCTTGCCTTGCGCAAACATTCCGCTTTGCACAAAAGCAATTTGCATGCCCTTCCGTAATGGAAACGTAACCCTTTGACTTATAAAAGAAGTTATATTTCAGCGTTAAGGTACAATCCTTTCGTTTGCTCAAATTTTGGGCATTTCAGCAGAAACTGCCGATCGGTGCAGCGGTTACAATTGAAACAATAGGGAAAAAAGCCCCTGGAACGGCATTTTCTGGTTTCGCCAGTCCGGAAACGGAGCTGAACCCTGACATGTCATATTTGCATATCACCGATGGAGCTGCCGGGTTGCACCGGGCACAGCCGCCAGGAGAGGACATGTGACGGGCCGGTCAGGGTTCCAAGGGGCGAATAGGTTCCCCGACCGGCCCGTCACCCGATACCGCGCAATTGGGGCATCACAGGGTACCGGCGCCTTAGCCGTCGATGCAAGATGGGGTACTGCACCGACGGTATCCTGATTTAGGCCCCGGAGGCGGACTGCGCCGCCCCCGGGACTTTTGTTCGGCGGAGCCAGAGACAGGGGCGATGCTCTCGGCGCCTCGAACGAGTCCAGTAATCCTGAAACAGCGAGTTTATGTCAAGCAAATTTGTAATGAGCGAAGTTGAAATTTTGCCGCTTGCCCGTCCCGGCCTCCCATGCGACCTTCTCTGCCAGAGAGTTTGGAGAATTTGAGAATGGCCGCAGCCGCCACTCCGCGCGCCAAACCGCGCGGCGAGGAAAGTGAAAAGACCAAGCTGACCCGCCAGATGCGGCGCGATGCCGGCCGCTGGCTCAGCGGGCAGCGGGAGAAGGCTGGCGTGACGCAGGCGCAGGTTGCCGATCATGTCGGCTACCGCTACTACACCTTCGTCTCACAGGTTGAAGGCGGACATGGTCGGGTACCGTCCGAACATTTCGAACTCTGGGCCCAGGCCATCGGCGTTGATCCGCAGGCCTTTGCCCGCAAACTGCTGGGCTTCTACGAACCGGAAATCCATCGGCTGCTGTTTCCGGCCGAAAGCTGACGATTTGACATGATACGATGGGGCGCGGGCGGGGTGTGGGAACCCCGGCGGACGCGACCCGCAGGGGGGCGGATTTGGGCGACGTGCTGCGGTTCATGAGGGCCGTGACGCAAACCGGCTACTGGACAAACCAGGAGAAGGCGGAGCTTTTCCGTCTGGCTGAGGAACTGTCCGGTCAGGGGTCGGGGATCGAAACCGCGACGGGGATCAGCGATGGCGGCGATCCCTGGTTCATCGTCTATGACGCCGCGTCCGGCGACGTGCTGGTGCATGTTGCCCGGATCGCGGGCAAGTTTGTGGTCCATGACATGTCAGGCGACATGCTGCTGGAAGGCGGCGACCTGCGCCGCCTGGTCAACCGCGCGTCAGGCATGGAGGCGGCGGAATTGGCGGGTGGCGGCTATAACAATGTCGTGGTGCTGGCCGCCCTGGCCCTTGTGGTGGACTTTTTCCTCAACACCGAAAAGGCGGAAGCGGCCCCGGACCCGGCCGGCGATCTGCCATTGGCCTTTGCGGCCCTGGCCGTGCTGTCCCCGCCCCATGATCTGCCGCCACCGGACACCCATGCCCCGGAAAGGCCAGGCAACAGCGACCGTGCCCAGGGACAATGGTCGGCCCTGCCCGTACTGGGCGAAAGCCTGATCCTGACGCTTGGGGAGGAACGGCATTCCGCCGGCGACGCCGCTGCCACCAGGGTAGAGCCCGTCAGCACCCTCCAGACGCCTGCCCTGCCGCACCTGCCGGGCGACAATGCCGGCAACGGACCGCTGGACCTGACCGGCACCGGCGGCGACGACAGGCTGCTGGGCGGGTCCGGCAATGACACGCTGCGCGGCGGTGCGGGCAACGATGTGCTGATCGGCGGCGGTGGCGATGATCTGCTGATCGGCGGCATCGGCAATGACACGCTGGTCGGGGGTGCGGGCAAGGATACGCTGGATGGTGGTGACGGCAACGACACGCTGCTGGTGGATGCGGCCGATGTCGTGCGCGGCGGCACGGGCGCTGACCGGTTCGTGGTCACCGACAGTCTGGTCAGCCAATGGGTCACCCTGACCCAGGCCGGCAAGAACATCGTGTTTGCCGACAATGTGGGGGATTTCAGCGTTGCCGAGGGCGACCACCTGTCCTTCCTGCTGAAGGACTGGCAGGTTTCGGTCGATGTGATCAATACCGCCCGGCCGGTAACGCCCCGCCCTGGCACCGGGGCTGACAGCACGGACAAGGTCGCCGGCGGTGGTGAGGATGGCACCCGCATCGTCGATGGCGGGGACGGCAATGTCGGCATCATGTCGGGCGGAGACGAGGCAGGGACCAGCCTTCTGCCGCCGGTGACGGGTCTGCGACCGGGCGTCGTGCCGCCATCGGTCATCGAAGTGGAACTGGATACCGACAATGACGGGGTGATCGACATGGTGATCACCGTTCGTCCCGTCACCTCTGATATGGCGGGTACGGTCACCGAGGCGGATAGCGATCTTCTGGGCCTGGCGGGTATTCTGCCTGCCAGCGATATGGGTTTCTGGGGCTGAACTCCCCGCAACCGGTTGCCGCCTGAACGATGCCCCAATCTTCCTTGACCGGTGACGATCAAGGAAGATTGGGGCCAGGGGCCGATCATTGGAGCCGGTTTTCGGCGGACCGGAAACAGCCCCGGCAGCAGTCGCCGCCGTACCATCGGTCAACAATTTTGGCCGATGGTTTAAGCTCTCCTGCCCTTCGGCGATCAGATCCAGCCCGCGTTGAACCCGTCCAGCAGCACGCCGGTCAGGGTCGACGGATCGACGGCCAGACGGCCCGCATCCTCGATAGCCGGGAAGCTGATGGCCGACAGATCGGCAGGGGCCAGCGTCACGAACGACCCGTCCAGCAGGGTCAGCGTCATGCCGCCATCGCCGTTCATCACAAAAGACTGGAAACCGAATCCGTCTGCGCTGACCAGTTCGGCCGGCAGCAGGCTGTTCCAGTCCAGAGCCGACAGGCTGATCGTCCCGATGGTCAGGCTGCTGAAATCGAAATCGACCGTCAGCGGATGGACAGCGAGGACGTTTTCATCAAACACCGGCAGGATTGTGAACACGTCATCATCACCTGGCATCGGGAACGGCAGAATAGTCACCTCACCATCCGCCGGCCCGACAGGCAGGCTGGTGATCTGGAAATCACCGGAAACCGGCGTGCCGCCATCAGTCACAAACATAATCTTCTCCATAAGGAAACAGGGTTGCGCGTCCGGGCACAGGTCGGCACGGCGGCAGCCCATGCCGCCGAAGCCTGAATGCCGACCCGTTGGCCTTTCAGGCCGCTGGTATCAGCCTCTCTGCGTCACCGTCGCGATATCCAGTAATCTTGAAACTTGCTTTTTCAGTCAAGTATTTTTGAAACTATCAATCATGAAATTCATTCTTGCGCATGTCCAAGCCCTGTGCCAGCCTTGCGACCAGCAAAGCGTGGAGGCGGCGATGAACATGGAACCGGAGCAAGCGGCCAAAACCCGGGGCGCGGACAATCCAAAGGCCAAGCTGACGAAGGAAATGCGCAAGCAGGCCGGCAAA
>JAIXTS010000364.1 GCA_027483805.1 Azospirillum sp.
ACATGCACGATCAGCGGGTTGAAGCTGGGTCGGCCCTTGGCGGCGAAGATGGCGGCAACCGCCGCGTCATTGCCGGCATCGCCCGCCAGCCCATAGACCGTTTCCGTGGGCATGGCGACCAGTTGGCCCACCGCCAGCACGTCGGATGCCTCTGCATAGGCAGCCGGCCCCGGCGGCAGCACGCGCGGCCGATCGGGATGTGGCGGCGGGGCCGGCACCTCATGGTGATGGTGGTTGGCGTCGTCGCAGCAATGATCGTGGGGCACGGGACCGGTCCTGAAAGTCTCACCCGCCACGATAGCGGTGGCGGACGGTGCGATCACGGGCTTTCCACGCAAAGCCCGGCTGCGTCATTCCACACCCGGCTTCAGCGAGAAGACGATGCCCCAGCCGTCCGGGTCTTCAAAACAGACCGCACGGTTCAGCCAATAGGGGTTTTCCGGCTCTACCGGCACCCCGCCGCGCGCCTGGATCGAGGCTGACACGCCCTGCAGGTCGTCGCGGTTGTCGACATAGAGCACCAGTAGATTGTCGCGGGTGGGGGCAGGGCAGGGGCTGCCATTCCTATGCTGCGTGAATTCCAGATGCGTGTGCCAGCCGGGAAGGCCGATCATCACCCCGTCATATCCGGCATGGGTACCATCATCGATCCAGCCGCCGATCACTGACAGGCCGATCACATCGCGGTAGAAGGCCGTGACCTCGGTCAGCCGGTCCGTGGGCCGCGCGATGCGCACACGGGTGATGGGAAGATGGTGGGGCCAAGGGGTGCTGGTCATCGATCTGCCTCATGCTGCGGTGCGGCGCTTGCCGCCCGTCCTTCATGTGGGCACACTGGTGTGCAGAACAAAGGTCGGCAAGGGGCAGGATATGGCGGGGCGTGTCATCACCATCGCGCAGCAGAAGGGCGGGGCGGGCAAGACGACGCTGGCCATTCATCTGGCCATCACCTGGGCACGGGCCGGCAAATCCGCCGCCCTGGTCGATATCGACCCGCAGGGCAGCGTTTCCGCCTGGTACGCGGCGCGGGAGGCGACCCTGGGTGCCGATGCGACCGGCATCACCCATCTGCAAATCTCCGGCTGGCGCACCCAGCGGGAGGTGGAGCGTCTGGCCAAAACCCATGATGTGGTGGTGATCGACAGCCCGCCCCATGCCGAAACCGACGCAAGGATTGCGGTCCGTACCGCCGCCCTGGTCGTGGTGCCGGTGCAGCCCAGCCCTATGGATCTCTGGGCCACGCGCCCGACGCTGGATCTGGCCCGGGCGGAAAAGCGGCCGGTGATGCTGGTCATGAACCGGGTGCCGGCGCGCGGTAAGCTGGTCGATGCGGTGGCGGAAAAGGCGACGGAACTGGGCGTGCCGGTGGCGGTGGAAAGCCTGGGCAACCGGATCGGTTTTGCCGGTTCCCTGATGGAGGGACTGACGCTGGCGGAGGTAGACCCCAAATCCAAGGGCGTGGAAGAACTGGAGGCGCTGGCAGCGGAGATCTGGGCCGCACTGGACTGATGCGCCCCCGCACGGATGGACCCGTGCCCCTCCCAGGCCCGATTGGTAGGCGTCGGCCAGCTTGATAAGCTTCCCCACAACGCAAGGGGGGAAGCGATGCGTAAACTGATCGGGGCGCTGGCCCTGCTGTCCATTCTGTCCGTACCGGCCGTGGGTGCCGCAGAGCCGCCGGTAGAAGTGATGGTGCTGGGCACCTATCACTTTGCCAATCCCGGTCAGGATAAGGTGAATGCCCAGATCGACCCCGTCACCACACCAGCCAAACAGGCCCAGCTGGCGCAGGTGGCCGACCTCTTGGCCGGGTTCAAGCCGACGGTGATTGCCGTGGAACGCGTGGCCAGGGATCAGGCCACGATGCTGGACCATCGCTATCCGGAATTCACGCCCGCCGACCTTTTGAAAGACCCCGACGAACGGGTGCAGATCGCCTATCGTCTGGCCCATCGCCTGGGTCTGAAACAGGTCTATGCCGTGGATGAGGTGTCAGCGGATGGGGAGCCTGATTATTTCCCCTTCGACCCCGTGCAGAAATGGGCCGAGGCCAATGGCAAGACGGGCACCATCGATGCCATGTTCGCGCCCATCCAGGCCTGGGCGGCGCAGTTGGAAAAGGACCAGAAGACACGGCCCGTGGCCGACATCCTGGCCGAACTGAACGCGCCGGACCACCCCATCGCCATCAGGAGCATGGGGGAGGGGCAATACCGCCTGCTGACCCTGGGCAAGGGCCGCGACCTGCCGGGAGCCGACCTGAATGCCCGCTGGTATGCCCGCAATGCCCGTATCTTCGCCAAGCTGACCCAGGTCGTGAGGCCGGGCGACCGTGTATTGGTGGTCTATGGGTCCGGCCATAATTACTGGCTGCGCCATTTCGTCAACGAGACAGGCGGTTTCAAGCTGGTGGAGGCCGGTCCCTATCTGCGGCCGTGATCACGCGGCCATCAGCGGCAGCCGCAGCCAGAAGCGGCTGCCGCCGGCCGGCATGGGTTCATACCCGATCTCTCCGCCCATGGCATGGACCAGCTGCCGGCAGATGGCCAGCCCCAGGCCCGACCCGTCGAAACGGCGGGCGTGCGAACTGTCCGCTTGGAAAAACGGGGTGAACAGGTGGTCGCGGTGATCGGGCGCGACGCCGATGCCGGTATCCGTCACGTCGATGCGCAGCCGCACACGATGCCCGTCGCGTCCGTCCGGGCGCAGGGACAGGGTAATGCTGCCCGTTTCGGTGAATTTGGCGGCATTGAACAGCAGGTTGTTGACCACCTGCTGCAACCGGATGCCGTCACCCCGCCACCGGTCGGACAGGGTTGGGTCCAGATCGACGGCCAGGGTCAGCCCCTTGTCCTGGCAGGTTTTCTGCACCAGCCGCTGTCCCCGTGCCACCAGATCGGACAGGATGAAGGGGCGGTCCTCCAGCTCCACCTTGCCCGATTCCAGCCGCGCATAATCCAGCGTGTGGTTCAGCACCTGCATCAGGCTGCGGCCCGTGTCATGAACGGTGCGGGCGTAGTCGCCATAGGGTTCGGGCAGGTCGGCTGCGGCCAGCATCTCCCCGAAACCCAGGATGGCGTTCAGCGGCGTCCTTATCTCATGGCTCATCATGGCCAGGAAGCTGGCGCGGGCCTGGGCCATCTGTTCGGCGGCCTTCTGTGCCACTGCCGCCTCGCGCTGCACCTTGTCCAGTGACAGCTGGTCCATGGCGATGCCCGCAAGCTGTTCCAGCATGGCCACCTGATCGCCCTGGAAATCGGGCCGGGGCTGCCGGTCAAGGACGCAGAACACGCCCAGGATATGGCCCGACGGGGTGGTGATCGGTACGCCCGCGTAAAAGCGCAGGCCACCCTGGCTGATGCCCGGCAGACTGGCAAAGCGTGGGTCGGCGGCAAGGTCCGGCACAATCAGCGGGTCACCATCAATGACCAGATTGCACAGCGTGGTTTCGCGCGGCACCCGCCCGACGCAGATGCCTTCCTCTGCTTTTGGCCACATATCGACCGCGTCGATCAGGTTGACCATGGCGATGGGCAGATTGAAAAGCCGGCGCGCCAGACTCGTCAGCCGCAGAAAGCGCTGGTCCGGCCCCAGGTCGGACCCGACATAGGCGGAGAATTCCTGGAGCCGCAATCGTTCGCGCAGGTCGCTGACGATCATGATGCGTTAATCCGCCTTTGTGGGTCGTCAGCGTGGGCGTCGGTCCGGGGGTTGTCAATCACCCCTATCCGGATGAATTCTATACCAACAGCGCGAAATGCTGACCGGCGGTCGGTATTTCGTGCCCCTCATTCACCGGGCGGGCGCATCCGCGCCCTTGGCTGCGCGGCAGCTGCCACGCGGCGGCAGGTGCCGCCGTACCATCGTCAAAAATTTTGGCCGATTGTATTACAGCGCCTGCGCGGCCTTCAGCACGGCATCGACATGGCCCGGTACCTTTACCTTGCGCCATTCGGCACGCAGGATGCCGTCCTTGTCGATCAGGAAGGTCGACCGTTCGATGCCCATGTACTTCTTGCCATACATATTCTTTTCCGCCCAGGCACCATAACGCTCCGTCACGTCGCTGTCGGCATCGGAAGCCAGGATGAAGGGCAGCTTGTACTTGGCCTTGAACTTGTCATGGCTGGCCACGCTGTCCTTGGAAATGCCGATGATGGTGGCGTCCACCGCCTCAAAATGCGGCAGCTGTTCGCCGAATCCGCAGGCCTGGGTGGTGCAGCCCGAGGTATCGTCCTTGGGGTAGAAATAGACCACCACATTCTTGCCCTTCAGGGCCGATAGGGTCACGCTGCCATTGCCGTCGGTGGGCAGGGTGAAATCGGGGGCGGGCTGGCCAATGGCGATGGTCATGGAAAGGGTCCTTGGGGAATAATGATCGTCCCCAAAGGATTTAGATGCGGGCGGCGATAGTCAACCCGCACCTGCCGATAAAGCGGATAAAGAGGATGCGAGGCATGATCAGCGTGGATTACGTGCGCACCATGGCCGCCTATGGCCATTGGATGAACAGCCGCCTGATGGCGGCCTGCGCCACTATCCCGGCGGCGGACCGCACCCGCGACCTGGGCGCCTTTTTCAAATCGCTTCACGGCACGCTGGATCACATTCTCTGGGCCGACCTGATCTGGCTCAGCCGGTTCGACGGCACCGCCCCGCCGATGGCCAGGGGCGATACCCTGTTGCGTCCGAATTGGGATGAGCTGGTTGCCGACCGTGCGGCGGCGGATGCGCGCATCACGGCCTGGGCGGCGGGCGTCACCCCGGAATGGCTGGCGGCACCGCTTTCCTATGTGACGAAGTTCAATCCTCACCACTGGACATTGCCGGCCTGGGTTGCTGTCACACATTTTTTCAATCACGCCACCCATCATCGCGGTCAGGCCACGACCCTGATGATGCAGCTGGGTGTTGATCCCGGTGTGACCGACCTGCCCGTCCTGCCGGGGATCTTCGATGGCTCGCTGGGGATAGAGGCTGCCAAGGCGCCGGTATAGAGCAGCCTGTCCGCCGCCGACGTTGGCGCTTGCGGCGCCCGCAAAAGCTACACCTGATCGCCCAGAACCTGCCGGCAGAATCGGACCGTGATCGGCTTCTTGGCGGCCAGGGCGGCATGGTCCAGGGTGGCCACCACACGGCGGGCATTGGCAAAGCTGCGTTCAGTACGGGTCATCAGCCAGTCGATGACATCCTCCCCCACCCGGATCTGCCGGTCGGCGAACAGCTTGACCAGCACGGCCATCAGCAGCGCATCGTCGGGGGCCGCCATGCCCACGGCCGGCGCCGCCAGCAGGCGGGAGCGCAGGTCGGGCAGGCGGATCACCCAGTTGACGGGCGCATGTTCGGCCAGCAGCAGCAGATGCCCGCCCATCTCCTTGGCCAGATTGTAGAGATGGAACAGGGACCGTTCCAGGGCCGGGTCGCCCGCCACATCCTGCGCCCCGTCCAGAACGGCGGTGCGCATGGGGCGCAAGAGGTCGGGCAGTTCCGCCTCGTCGCGCAGATCCTCCACCGACAGAAGGTTGGCCCGCGCCCGCGCCCGCCAGATCTGGGCCAGGTGGCTTTTGCCGCAGCCCGATGGACCGAACAGCAGCAGGGCCGGCGCCGGCCAGTCGGGCCAGGAATCCAGCCAGGCGACCGCATCCTGGTTGCCGGGGGCGACCAGGAAATCATCCTCGCCCATGGCAGAGCGATGGCCCAGGTCCAGGGGGATCTGGCGGGTGGACAACAAGGGGGGCTGGCGGGGCGGCGTTGTCATGGCGCAGCCCCTCCTTTCCCACGGGCTGATACGGTCGTGATCGGGTTCAAGGTCGGGGTGGCATATCGGCGACACCGTCGCCCCGTCCCGCCCCTTCCGCGGCCGGATGGGATAGCAGCGGGTCGGGGGGCAAGTCGAGGCCTGTCGGTTCCGCGATCTCGAACCCGCGATAAAGGCTGCTCTGCATATATTGCTGCAGGCAGAACCGGATCAGCACCCCGATGACGGCCGCCACCGGCACGGCCAGCAGCACGCCGACAAAACCGAACAGGGCGCCGCCGGCCAGCAGGGCGAACATCACCCAGACGGGATGCAGCCCCACCTTGTCGCCCACCAGCTTGGGCGTCAGGATGTTGCCTTCCACCGCCTGGCCGAAAAAGAAGATGCCGGCGATCAGGCCGACGCGCCAGAATTCGTCGAACTGGAACAGGGCCAGACCGACGCTGGCCACGAACCCCACCAGCGATCCGACGAAGGGGATGAAGGACAGGACACCGGTGATCAGGCCGATCACCAGCCCGAAATCCAGCCCGGCTGACGTCAGCGCGACCGCATAGAACACACCCAGGCAAAGGCAGACCGTGGCCTGTCCACGCACGAATCCGGCCAATGTCCGATCAACGGCGCGGGCCTGTTCGCGGATGGTGGCAGCATAGGGCCGGGGCAGCCAGCTATCCACCGCCGTCACCATCCGGTCCCAGTCGCGCAGCAGATAGAAGGCGACGATAGGGGTGATGAAGATGACGGACAGGATATCGATGATGGCGACGCCGCTGGTCAGGATGTTGCGCAGAACATCGGCGGTCCAGCCCACGGCAGTACCCGCATAATTGCCCGCCGCTTCACGCAGCTGCTTCACCTCGGCCGCGGGCAGGCGGCGCAGCAGACGCTGGATCGCGGGCAGCACTTCCTGCTTGGCCCACGCGATCCATTGCGGCGCCACCTCCACCAGTTGCACGGCCTGGGCCTGCAGCAGCGGTGCCAGCAGCAAAAGCGCCAGCACCGCTCCCAGAAGGAAGCCCAGCAGCACCACGGTGGTGGCGGCCCAGCGTGGAAGCCCGCGTTCCTCCAGCTTGTCAGCCACCGGGTCCAGCAGATAGGCCACCGCCATGCCAGCAACGAACGGTGCCAGCATGGAACGCAGCAGCCAGACAATCGCAATGAAGGCGACAAAACCCCAGAGCCAGAATTTCCACTGACGGTTCGCGCGCATCATGCATCCTTGCCCTGGTCGCCGGTCAGGAACTCATCTTCCGGTTTCGGCCGGTTGAGGAAGGCCAGCAGCAGCGACGCCAGCGCCAGCCCGACCACCGCCAGTTCCGTCGGCAGGATAAACAGATCGACCCCAAATCCCGGCCCCTGAATCAGCAGGAACAGGATGGCCAGCGCGTCCATGGTCACGATGTTGATATGGAACAGCCAACGCGGCTCGCGTATCCAGGGATCGTTGCCCGCCGATTCGGGAAGCTTCTGTCCCAGCGCCAGGACCAGTTCGCGCAGCAGCACAGGGATCAGCACCCAAAGGGGCAGCAGGCCCTTATAGGTCAGCGCCACCAGGGCCAGCAGCGGCAGCAGCCGGTCGGCCAGACCGTCCAGCACCCCGCCCAGCCGGGTGCGTGTCTTGAACAGCAGGGCGGCCGCTCCTTCCAGCAGAGCGCCCAGACCCGCCAGCACGAACAGCCAGAAGGCCAGCGTCATGTGGCCGGAATAAATCAGCCAGCCGATCAGCAGCGCGGCCAGCAGCCGGCCGGCCGTGATACCCATGGTGATGCGGCGCAGCCGTTCCAGTGTGGGATCGGTTGCGATGGTTTCGGGCGCAGTGTCGCTCATGGGGCCTTAACTCCGCCGTCAGGGTAGGTCCATGCGTTCCCGTCATGAACACCTGGCAAGCCAAAAGGGTCACATGACCGGCAGTATGAGGGTTTTCGGATGGATAACAATGGGCTGGTAGCGACAGGCCCGGCCTCTCAACGGGTGGCGCGCAGCACCGGTCCGTCCGGCCCTTCCTCCAGTACCAGATCGCGTTGGGCCAGGGCCGTGCGCAGCTGACTGATATCGCCGGCATGGCGCAGGTCAAGCACGGCGCCGGTGCGCGACAGGCTGTTCACGCTGGTCTGGGTGATGGTGCTGATACTGGCCAGCCGCTTGCGGATGACCAGCCACCCGGCCTGATCGGCGAAGCTGGCGGTCAGTTTCAGCTCCGACAGGGTGCCGGCTTCGATCTGGGTGGCCGCGGTCCAGCGTTCCTCGAACCGGTGGGTAACGGTTTCCACGGCGGCGCGCAGAGTCGGGTTGACCGCTTCCGTGTTGTCGGCGGGCAGGGGCAACTGGGTCAGGCTGACTGTTTCCGCGGTCCCCGTGGCGGGGTGCAGCCCGATCGTCACCGTCAGGCCCGTCTCCACCGTGCCGCTGGCGACCACGACGGCCACGTCACCGGCGCCATAGCGGTCGGCGATGCGGCGCAGGGCCGTCGCGTCGCCGGCCAGCGCCTGCTCCACCCCAATATCGGTTACGTCCGCCGCCTCACCGAACGGCACCGTCACAGGCACCAGCCCCGCCTGTTTGGGCGCCAGATCGGCCCAGGCCTGGCGCCACACCGTACCGGTCTGCCACAGCACCGGCGCGCCGCCCGTCTGATCAATGGGCAGGACCAGGATCGGCTTCGACCGCACCTCGGCATAGGCGACATTGTTGGCGCGCAGGTAATTGCGCATGGCGGCCGCGTTGAAGCGGATGGCCAGCTTGCCGACATAGCGGGTGGCCGATGTGCGCTCCTCCTGGATCTCAAAGCTCTGCACCATGCGCTCGATCACGTCCGACGCGACCGGGGCCAGGGCCGTGCGGGCCCCGTCCACCGTCAGCCGGTCGAACAGCAGGTCGAAGGCCTTGCGCTGTGCCTCGCGCACGCCCTGGTCGCGGGCGATATTGGCATTGCCGGACGAGATATCGACGCCCACGTCGCGCACCGTGAACAGATCGTCCATCCCCTGGCCGGATGCCGGCAGGGCCATGCCCAGGGCGATCAGGGCGGCGGACAGGCTTTTGCGCAGGGCGGGGGTGCGGATGACCGGCATTGCCTTGAATTCCGATGTTGCTATGTTCGGCGCCAAATCCGGGGTGCGGCAGGCCA
>JAIXTS010000369.1 GCA_027483805.1 Azospirillum sp.
AGTTGGCGGGTGATGCAGCGGCTGGCGGCAGAATATCCGTTTCTGACCTGCCTGCGGCTGCGACGCAACGTCGGCCAGCATCCGGCCCTGCTTGCTGGCCTCCGCCTTGCCACCGGGCGCGTCGTCGTCACGATGGACGATGATTTGCAGCATGCGCCTGATGACATCCCGGCATTGTACCGCACGGTCATGGCCGGGGCCGATGTTTGCTATGTCCGTTACGCTCGACAGCGTCACGCAACCTGGAAGCGATGGGGCAGCCGCTTCAACGACGCCGCGGCGGTTTGGCTGCTTGGCAAGCCAAAGAACCTTTACCTGTCGTCGTTTCGAGCACTCGACCGTGTTGTTGTCGATGAGATCACCCGCTTCACCGGGCCGTTTGTCTATCTCGACGGTCTGATCCTTGCCGCTGCCGTGCACATAGAAACAGTCGCCTTGGAACATCACCCCCGGCGGGAGGGGGCGGGCGGCTATGGTCTGAAAAAGTCTGTCGCCCTCTGGGCCGCCATGGCCACTGGCTTCTCCATCGCGCCGCTACGTCTCTCCCTGTTTCTGGGAATGGCCGCCATGGCGGCAGGATCGCTGGCGGCAGCCCTGCTGATCGGAATCTGGCTGAAAGGCGGCACGGTCGACGGTTCGGCAGCGCTGATCGTAGTGGCTTCGCTGCTGGCCGGGGCGCAGTTGGCGGGGCTTGGATTTATCGGGGAGTATCTGGGCCGCCTGTCGCTCGCCGTGAATGGCAAGCCGCAATATGTGGTCGCCGAGACGGTGGGCGCACGGCGTCGATCACCGTCCCCGGTTGCAGAAGACCAACGCCCATGACCCGAACGGCGCCGCAATTTCTGCGCTACCTTGCCTGTGGCGGAACCGGGGTCGGTGTGGATTACGCCACCTTCCTGACGCTGGGCGCGGTGGGTTTGCATTATCAGGCCGCGAACATTGCCGGCTACACCTTGGGAACGCTGGTCAGTTTCCTGCTCAACCGCCTGCTGACCTTCAAGGTCCATGACCAAGTCGGACGGCGGCTTGCCCTGTTCTTAGCGGTTGCCGCTATCGGTTGGGCGGCGTCGGCTTTGCTCCTGCTCGTGCTGGTGGGCTGGGCTGGGCTGGACGAGGCTTTGGCCAAGGCCGCGACCCTGCCGATGGTCGCAATCCTGCAATTCACTCTCAACCGGCGTATCACCTTCCGCGCCGTTCCTGTGGAGACCGCCGCGTCATGAGTCACGAGGCCAAGAATATCGACGTCTGCATCGTCGGCGCAGGCTTCACCGGTCTTGCGGCCGCCATGTCACTGGCGCGGGCCGGAAAATCGGTGATTGTCGTTGAAGCTGACGACGGGCCCGGCGGGCTGGCCTCGGCCTTTGACCTCGCTGACGGCGTGCGGGTCGAGAAATTTTATCATCACTGGTTCGACAGTGATACCCACCTGCCGGAGATCATCGGCGAGTTGGGCCTGCAGGACCGCATTCTCACGGCACCGTCGCGTACGGGAATGTACTACAACAAGCAGATATGGCGGCTGTCGACGCCGCTGGATCTGCTGACCTTCAAGCCACTGTCATTGATTGACCGTATCCGCTTGGGGCTTCTGGTATTTCGGGTGCGGCGGATCACCGACTGGCGGGCCATTGAGCATCTGTCGGTTCGCGAATGGCTGGAACCATTATGCGGCCCGGCGGCATTCCGCATCGTCTGGCAGCCATTGTTGGAACATAAGTTCTCAATCCACGCTGATGAGGTCGGCGCGGTCTGGATGTGGAAGAAGCTTGCCCTGCGCGGTGGCACCCGCAACGCCCGCGGCGGCGAACAATTGGCCTATTTCAAGGGTGGGTTCGGCGACCTGGCGCAGGCGATGGCAGACGACGCGACGCGCCATGGCGGGGTCGTGCGCTACGGCACACGCATCAGCCGGGCCATGACCGAAGGCCAGCGCGTGACCGCCCTGAAATGTACAGATGGCAGCGAAATCCGGGCAAATCAGTTCTTATTCACCCCTGCCCTCCCGATCATCGCCGACTGGTTCAGTGATGCGCCAAGCGTGAATGCCGCCTGGCTTGCCAGCTTGCGGCGCGTGAAATATCTGGGCAATGCCTGCCTGCTGCTGGAACTTGACCGTTCACTGTCGCCAACCTATTGGCTGAACGTCAATGATCCGGGCTTTCCCTTCGTTGGGGTAATCGAACATACCAATTTTGATGACCCGGCAGCGTATAAGGGACGCCACATCGTCTACCTGTCGCGATACATGGCAACAGAGGATCCGGTGTGGGATTATGATGACCAAGTCTATCTGGATTACGCGTTCGGCCATCTGCAGAGGATGTTCCCGCAGCTCGAAAGGTCTTGGATCAAGGATTTCGCACTCTGGCGGGCTCCTTACGCCCAGCCCATCGCCGAACGCGGCTATTCCCGCCTCATTCCCGACCGCCAGACCCCGTTCGCAAATGCGCTGATTGCCACCATGGCGCAGATCTATCCCGAAGATCGCGGCACCAACTATGCCATCCGTGAAGGTCGCGCCGCAGCACACGCCCTGATCAACGAACAACGTTGTTGACCAGGGATAAGAGGCGGCGGCGCCTTGGTCCCGCTCAACAGCCCTCAATGGGTATCGCGATACGGGGCCAATCCACAGCCGGGGTGGCGGGCCGTGCGTCGATGGCGCTGCTGAACCGCAGCCTTCCAATCCTCACGCCATATCCACCCAGCAATCATGGCCAGCCCGCCGCCGCTGTTCAGCCGCCGCTAGCCGTGCCGCCACACCCGCAACATCAACCTTTGCCTGCCACCCCAAACGGACCTGGGCCATCGCAGGGTTGGCGGCAATGATCTTTGGATCATAGGGTCGGCGGGGATAGGCGCCGGCGATGACATGGCGGCGCCAGTCGAGCCCGAAAGCCTCGAAGACCATGGCGACGAAGGTCTGCAAACTGACAAGGCGCCCTGTGGCGATGACCAGGTCCTGGGGCGTGTCAGCGTTCATCATCGCAACCATGGCGGCGACATATTGCGGTGCCCAGCCCCAGTCGCGTTGAATGTCGATATCGCCCAGACAGAGGGTCTCCGCAAGGCCTGCGGCGATATCTGCTGCGCCTCGTACCACCTTGGCGGTCACGTAGTGATCCGGACGCAGGGGTGATTCATGGTTGAACAAGATGCCCGAACAGGCAAACAAACCGTAGGTCTGACGGTGATGGGCGACCGTCCAATGCGCTGCCGCCTTGGCAACACCATAGGGGCTGCACGGGCGGAAGGTGGTTTCCTCATTCGCTGGCATGTCGCCCGTATCGCCGAAACACTCACTGGAAGAGGCGTTCAGGAACCGGCAATCAAGCCGGGTGCGCTGGATTGCTTCCAGAACAGTGACAGCCCCCCTTACGATACCGTCCACAGTCTCCCCTGGACGTTCAAAAGATCGGTGGACGGAGGATTGAGCCGCCAGGTTGAATATCCAGGACGGACGGATTGTCTCCAGCGCGTCCGCGACAACGGCGGCATTGGTCGGGTCAATCGTGTGCAGCGTCACCTGATCCAGACATCCCACCCGCGCCAGGGCCGGAAAGGCACGTCCCGCAACATCGCGTGAGCCGCCATGGACACGAACACCCATCGCCAAGAGCTGTCGTGCCAACAAAGCACCATCCTGGCCGCCTATTCCAAGGATTAAAGCTGTATCCGGGCAAGGGCGAACCGTCATCGGGCACCCAGATCGCTGGTAATCAACGTCATATTCGACACATGCCTACGTCTTTATGCCCCGTGGGGACGAGCCCATTAATCAAGAATTAGTTGTAGCAAAAAACGGCGATGGGGGCGAAGTCGGAAATGACCACATAGCCGAAGATACTGCTTCCCGGCCGTTCCCACGTTAATCTGCCTTGCCACCCTGGGCGCCAATTATCACCCACCATATCAAGACATAGGGTGATTGCGGACGCCGCCTCACTTCCTGAGATGAATTTTGGCGGCGCGCGGCGGCCGAAGGGTGCGATCTTTTGTCACCGCGCGAGCCGACATGCGGCCGGTCGCCGGTGACGGCGCCCCGTCAGGTGGGAGCCTTGATGCAGTTTGCCAACCCCACCATCAGCCCAGCAAACAGCATCCCGCAGATCAACCAGCCCTGCCAGGCACCATAGGCAAAGCACTGGGCAAAAATCGCAGCGCCGAACAGGCTCAACGCCATCGGGCGGATAGCAGGGTCCAGCCGCGTCAGCCGGCGCAGGATGGCCAGCAGCAGCAGGGCCGCCAGCGCAGCGCCGACCCAACCGAGTTCAAGGCGGATCTGCAAAAACAGGTTATGGGGATGGATCGGCAACATGGGCATGGGTCCGATATCGGGCACCATAAAGAACCCATCACCCCCAGGCACGGCCCTTGATCCTTCCAGGCCATAGCCGATCCAGGGACGGTCATGAAGGCGAGCGGCCACGAAATCCCAGGTCAGGACGCGGTGGCGAACACCAATGGGTAGCCCCTCATTGTCGGCAAGCCCCGTCTGCTTGATCCAGGCGGCCAGGGGACCACAGAGGGTCATCCCGGCCAGGATGCCAGCCGCCACCAGCGCGCTGGCAACGCGCCAGGAAAGCAAAGCCACGGCCAACAGCCCCAACAGCCCTAGCAGAGCCGCCAGTGCCGACTGGCTTGTACTGACGGCGACCAGCAGCAAAGGCACAACCACCGCCAACGCCGCCAACTTCCGACGCCGCAACCGCCACAGCAGCAGCGCAGCTGGTCCGGCCATCAATGCCAGCAGCAAGGCGGCGCGGTTAATGTCTCGCTCAAAATCCACGGGCGGTTTGCTGGCAGACGCAAACAGATGCTGAACCGGCTGTCCCAACAGGAGTTCAATCGCAAACAGAACAATGCCGACGGCCAGCGCACCCAACAGCCACGGCACGCAACGCGCCAGTGTCGATGCCCGCAATGTAGGCAGCACCGACAACAGGACCCATCCGGGCAGCCACAAGTAAAGGAAACCCGTCCAGGCCACCACGGCCTTGCTGCCACCGATTGTCCATAACAGGCTGGCACCCGACCAGGCCAGGAACAGGGTCAAGGTCACCAATATGGCGGGGTCGGGTCTGGGATAATGCCGCGTGGCAATGGACAAAGCCGTGATCAACAAGGCCAAAACCGTCAGGGCCGGCGCCAGGGCAAGGGGCACAAGGGGTACCAGAACCGCCAGAATCAAGCAGCCGATGACAGTGAGTGACACACGGACTGCGGCATGCTGCCCAGACTTATCCACCGGAATCATGTGCCATCCCCACCCACTCCTCCCAGTACTCGAACCGTGGTGCCACGGCAAATGCGATCTGTTCCGCCGTGAACCTCGACGTCTTTACCGCTCGCCTCTCCATTATCAAAAGTCAATCCTGAGGCCGAACGACTCTCATTCAAATCGGTGCAGTTTTCCGGGGAGGGGTCACTTCGCCGGCTGTTCGGCTGTTTGCGTTCCGGTTTCTGGCGTCCGCTGCATGCAGGGCCTGCGGGATTGGCCTGCGGACGTCATGGCACTGTAATAATTCTGCTGTAACAGCCTGCGGTGACTCATGTGATCGGACAGGCTTGCCGCAATGGAACTGGCAGAACAGCTTCCCAAGCGCGAGGCGCTGTATGGGTTCATCCTTCGCCGGGTCCGCGATCCGTTCGTCGCGGATGATCTTGTGCAGGAGACCCTGACGCGGCTGATCGCCTATATGCAATCGAACAAGGTGGCGGACAGTTTGGCGTTCAGCCTGCGCATCGCCGCCAACCTGATCAGTGACCATTACCGCCGGCGCGGCATGGATCAGACGGAAGCGCTGGAGCCGGAGATCGCCTGTCACCGGCCCAGTGCCGAACAGTCGGCCATGGCGCGCCAGCGGGCCGATGCCTTTGCTCGGGCGCTGGGGCGGATGCCGCCCTTGCGGCGGGAAGTTTTCATCCGCAGACGCCTGCAGGGGCAGAGCCATCGGGAGATCGCCCAGGCCCTGGATCTCAGCGTTGCCTCTGTCGAAAAGCATGTGGTGCGCGCCCTGGAATGGCTGCACAGCGAACTGGGCCGCGAGGGGATGCGATGAGCGGCATGCCCCATACCCAGCCCCCCGCCAACAGCGACGGGGCAAAGGGCGGTGCCTATTGGGCCTTGCGCCAGGTCGAAGGCCCCACCCTTTCCCCGGCAGAGCAGGAGGAAATGTCCGCGTGGCTGGCTGCCGACCCGGCCAACCACGCGGATATGCTGGCCATGCGCGACATCCTGACAGATAGCGCCCTAACGGCCGCGATGACACGTTTTGTCACCGCCGATCCGGTGCCAGCGCAGCCGACGCGGCGGGCCTGGATGGCAGGAGGCATTGCCGCCGCCCTATCCCTGACCATCGGCGCCCCCCTGCTGCTGTCCCGTCAGCGGGAGGAGGGGGCGACATTATCCGCGCGGCTGACGGTACCGCCGGGTGCGCCGCGGACCATCGCACTTGCCGATGGCAGCCAGGTGATCGCCAATGGCCGCACCGACCTTCTGACCGCCACCGACACCCCGACCCGGCAGCTGACGCTGACCCGTGGAGAGGCCTTCATCCGGGTCGCGGCGATGGCTGAACCAACACCCTTTGCCTTTGATTGCGGGGCAGCGCGTATCGAGACACTGGCCGGTGCCCTGAACCTGGATGTGGCAGAGGGGCTGACGGAGATTTCCCTCTATGAGGGGGTGGCCCTGGTGACCGTGGGGGACCGCGCGGTCCGTATGCGTGCCGGCGACCGGGCGGGGGTGGAGGGCAACCGCGTCATCGGCCCGGTGGCGTTCGATCCACAGGCCGGTGATTTCCGCACGGGCTGGCTGGTCACGCAGGGGCTGTCACTGTCGCAACTGACGGAACGGCTGAACCGCACGGCCCCTGTCCCGGTGCGTATCGCCGATCCCGCTATCGGCCGCCACCGCGTGGCGGGGCGGTTTAAGCTGACGGAGCCGGACAGGCTGCTGTCCTCGCTTGGCAAGCTGCACGGGTTCACGGTGCGGCGGCGCGACGGGGCGCTGGAGTTGGTGACGGCTTGATACTGACGGTCAAATTGTTGACCGTCAGTACGGCGGCAACTGCCGCCGCGCCGCTCGCGCGGGGTAGCTAAGCTGCGGATGCAGCGCCGGCGATTGACGGACATGAGCCACTGTCACGTAACCGCCCCCAAACATTCACGAAACTGTCCTGTCCGGTTTTGGGGCCCACCCCCGTCTTCCCACCGATCCCGCGCCGCATGCCGGCGCCCGCGTTCCCTGGGGGAAAAGACGTGAAGACCATCCGAATTGCCTTGCTGGCCAGTGTGGCCCTGGCCACCCTGTCGCCCGCCCTCTCCGCCGCCATGGCACAGAAGGCCAGTCCGGCCGCCAGCGCCAGTCTGTCCATTCCCGCCGGTGATCTGGCCGGCGCCCTGGATCAGTTCTCCCGCCAGACGGGCCTGCAAGTCATGGCCGACCCCGCCCTTCTGTCGGGCAAGCGCACACAAGGTGTCACGGGCGCCGTCGCGGTGCCGGCGGGCCTGCGGCAGCTTCTGGCCGGCACCGGCCTGGATTTCCAGCTGGATGGCGAAACAGTACTGCTGCTGCGTCAGACCGCAGGAGCAATCCCGACCGCAGCCCCCCTGCCTACCAGTGCGCAGAGCACAGCCGCGGCGTCGCCGGTGCTGGAGGAGGTGATCGTCACGGGCTTCAAGGGGTCCATCACCCGCGCGCTGGACATCAAGCGCGAGGCGGACAGCATCCTGGATGCCATTTCGGCGGAAGATATCGGCAAGTTCCCCAGCCAGAACATTGCCGAGGCGCTGCAGCGCGTGCCCGGCATCTCCATCGTGCGTGACCGGGGCGAAGGGCTGTTCGTGCGGGTGCGCGGGCTGGGGGCGAATTTCCAGACGACGACCCTGAACGGGCGCAGCGCAGCCGTGAACGAGAATGTGCGCGACAGCGGCCAGAGCGGGCGGCAATTCCGCTTCGACACGCTGCCATCCGAACTGGTATCCCGCGTCGATGTGATCAAAAGCCCGACAGCAGCCCTGGATGAAGGCGCCATCGGCGGCATCGTGGATGTCCGCACTTTCCGTCCACTGGACCTGAAGGATACGGAACACGCCTTTTCTGCCACCCTGTCCTATCCCGAACTGGCGGATAAGCTGGATACGCGCCTTTCCGGCCTGACCAGCTGGCGCAATGAGGAGCGCACCTTCGGTGTGCTGCTGGCCGCCGTCTATGACCAGCGCTCCATGCGCCAGGACCGGGCCATGAATGGCGGCTGGACCTATCTGCCCGCCGGGATCGACACCAATGGCGACCGGGTGGCCGACAGCGGCCCCATCTACCGTTCCGCCAGCACGCGCCCTACGCTGGAGCAGGAGGAACGCGAGCGGATCGGCCTGTCGGGCGCGGTGCAGTGGTTTCCCACGCCCGACATCGACATCAATCTGGACGTCGCCTACACCGATCTCGACATCAAATATGACGAGCTGACCTATTCGGCGGATTTCAACTGGGCGCAACTGGTGCCGAACACAGCCGTGGTCCGCGACGGCGTGCTGGTGGCCGGGACGGTCGGCGCCTCCAGCCAGATCGGGCGTGAACAGTCCGAACTGGCGCATGAGAACCTGCAAGCGGGCCTGAACGGCGCCTTCCGCTTTGGCGACGGCTGGACGCTGACGGCAGACACCGCCTATTCCCGTGCCTACAGCGATACACCCACGCCGATCCGCCGGTCGCGTGTGCTGGGTCCCGTCGGCAATGTCGCGTTTGAATATTTCAAGGCCGGGGATCAGGTGCACAACCTGCGCTTCCTGACAGCCGACCTGAACAGCCCCGCGACCCTGCCGGGCCGCCGCCTGGAATGGCGGGTGAATGACAGCCTGGATACCGAAAAGGCCGCCCAGATCGACCTGGAAAAGGAAATGGACTCGGGGCCGCTGACGGCGCTGAAGGCCGGGGTGAAGTACCGCGACCGTCTGCGCGACTATGACCGCCGCGACCTGACCATTACCCGTGACCGCAATGGTAGGTCCATCACCGGCACCTTCTATGGTCCTGAATATTACGAAACCGCATTCCTGGTTGATGGTTTTCTGGGGGAAACCGGGGCGACGCTGCCCACCGTCTGGGCCGTGCCCAATGGTGACAAGTTCTTTGAACTGATGGACCCGGCCCTGATCAACCAGCCGCTGGCCCGTGCCGACCTGCGCAATTCTTACCGCATCACGGAAAAGATCAAGTCGGCCTATGTCATGGCCGATCTGGACAGCACGGTGGCGGGCCTGCCGGTGCGCGGCAATGCCGGCGTCCGTGTGGCGGGCACCAACCAGGTCTCCGCCGGGCATGCCGACGATGGGCGGAAGGCGGACCCGGTGCGGTTTGAGAAGGACTATACCGACATCCTGCCATCCGCCAATCTGGCTGTGGACCTGACCGACGACCTGGTCAGCCGCGTGTCGGTGGCCAAGGTGATCACCCGCCCGTCGCTGGCCGATCTGGCCCCGCGCCTGACTCTGAATTCGTCGGACAGGATTTTCACGGCGGTAGGCGGCAATCCCAACCTGGAACCGTTTGAGGCCTGGCAATATGACGCCACGCTGGAATGGTATTTCGCGCCCAGCAGCGCCCTGATCGGCGGTCTGTTCTACAAGGATATCGGCACCTTCATGACCACCCGCAAATCCACACTGGTGGTGGATGGGGCAAATTATGAGCTGTCGGCCCGCATCAATGGTGGCGATGCCAGCATCAAGGGCGTCGAAATCGCCTATCAGCAGACCTTCGATATGCTGCCCGAACCGCTCGACGGGCTGGGCATGCTTGCCAACTATACCTTCACCGATACCGAAGCGACCTATTTCGACGGGGCCCGGATCATCAAGGATGATCTGGAAAATGTGGCCCGCCACAGTTTCAACCTCACTGGCTTTTACGAGAAGGGGCCTATCGGAATCCGCCTGTCCTACAGCTGGCGCGGTGACGTACTGGCCCAGGTGGGCACCAACGGGCTGGAAAACGCCAATGACAAGGCCTTCGGTTCCCTGGACGGCAATGTCACCGGGCAGATCAACGACAATCTGACCCTGGTGGCGGAGGCGACGAACATCACAGACGAGGCGCAGTGGCAGTTCGTAGCCGACGATCTGTTCTCCCGCTACGATTATTATGGCCGGACCTTCTCGCTGGGTCTGCGGGCGAAGTTCTGATCCATCCCCCCCGACCCTCACGTCAACCGTTCCGGAGTTTGCATCCCATGCTGTCCCGTCGCCAATGGCTGAAGAGTGCCACTGCCGCTTCCCTTGGTTTTGCCGGTCTGGCCGCCTTTGCGGCACGCGGCGGGACAGCGCCGCTTTCCCTGCCCCTGGAACAGGACCCGGCGGGCCTGCTGGACCTGCCCAGAGGGTTTTCCTATCGGATCATCTCCCGCACAGGCGATGCGATGACCGACGGGTTCCTGACGCCGGGTGCGCCGGACGGCATGGGCGCCTTCGCCATCCCCGGCGACCCGGACCGTTGCCGGCTGGTCCGCAACCATGAACTGAACCCCACCGTTACCGACCGGGGCGCCTTCGGGCCGGATCACGGGCTGGCCCGCCGCCTGTCCCCCGATCTGATCTATGACCATGCGCCGGACGGTCGTCCGCTGCTGGGCGGGACCAGCAGTTTCACCTACAATCTGCGCACCGGGCGTATCGAACACTCCAACCTGTCACTGGCCGGCACCACGCAGAACTGTGCCGGCGGGACCACACCCTGGGGAAGCTGGCTGACCTGTGAGGAACGGGCGGACAGGGCCGGGAACCTGACCGGCAAGGACCATGGTTTTGTGTTCGAGGTGCCGGCGGCGGCGACATCGCCCGTCACGCCCGTGCCCATCAAGGCCATGGGCCGCTTCATGCACGAAGCCGCCGCCGTCGATCCGGCCACCGGCATCGTCTATCTGACCCAGGATGAACCGCGGTGCCTGTTCTACCGCTACCTGCCCCATGCACGGGGCGAACTGGCAAAGGGCGGGCGGTTGCAGGCCCTTGCCATCCGGGGGCACCGGATGGCCGACCTGCGCAACTGGCCCGTGGACAGCGAACCCGGATGGGGGGCCGGCACGGTAAAGCCGGGCCAGCGCATGAAAGTCGACTGGATCGATCTGGAGCGGGTCGATGCGCCCGACGGTGACCTGAACCAACGCGGTGCCGCCAAGGGTGCGGCCATATTCAGCCGGGGCGAAGGCATCATCTTTGGCCGCTCGCCGGAGGGAAAGCCCGAGATTTACTTCACCACCACCGATGCCGGGGCTGCCCAGGTGGGGCAGGTCTGGCGCTATTGCCCGTCGCCCAACGAAGGGCAGGACAGTGAACGCGGCAGCGCCGGTGAACTGGAACTGTTTTATGAAAGCCCCGGCGAACAGGCGATGGAAGCGGGCGACAATCTGACCGTCGCCCCCTGGGGCGGCCTGATCCTGTGCGAAGACCGGCCCGTCGGAAACAGGGGTGTGCGCAACCATCTCCAGATCCTGAGCCGGCGCGGCGATCTGGTGCCCTTTGCCACGAACATGCACAAGGATAATGGCGAGTTCACGGGCATCTGCTTCTCCCCCGACTCCTCCACCCTGTTCGTGAATATCCAGAGGCCCGGCCTGACCCTGGCCATCAATGGACCGTGGCGGGATATGCGGCGGATGCTGCCCGCCTGAGGCCGCTGCCGTCCACCACGAAGGCCTTCTCTTCATCGCTGCTCAGATGGGCTTGCGGCGTCCCGGTTGCCTCCAGCACCCTTTCCGTCTCATACCAATCTCCCTTGATCGTGACCGATCCAGGGAGATTTTACGTTCCCTTAGGCGCCGAACGGGCGCATCCGCGCCCTTGGCTCACGCCGCACGAGCGGCGGGCCGGCGGTCGCCAGCCTCCAACCCGCCTAAAGGTCAACCGTTAGGCGGGTTGGTATCAGCCGGGAACAACGCAGGCTCTGGCTTGGCCGACCGGCGTTCCCGGTTGCGTTCCGGCGGGACGCTGGAAAACGACCAAGGCCGGGGTCTGGGTTTTGTACGGCTGCCCTTTGCGGCCCTGACCGGGGGAAGGCTTATCGGGATCGGACCGGGGAGCGCCGCCGAGATATTTGCCCCACCGCATATGGTCGCGGACTACCAGCAGGCGCTGCACATGCCCCAACCGCCATGCCATCGGCTGGCCCACCCAATGATTTCGGCCAACCGGATCGAGGGGACGCCCTTGTCGGATCACAGGATGAACCCCAGGGCCAGCAGCCAGATGCGCAACGGCAGTTGGGTCGCACGCTGCGGATCTGACTTTTATTGCCCAGCCCCTCGGGCACAGGGCCATGGGGGCTCACGCTGGCCGGCACACACGCCCGCGCGTGATCATCTCCCCCACCGTATGCACGCCCAGCTTTTCCCGCGCCCGCTCCCGGTGTTTTTGCACCGTCAAGGGGCTGATCTTCAA
>JAIXTS010000352.1 GCA_027483805.1 Azospirillum sp.
GAACGGCGGGCCAAAAGCCCGCCGTTCCTGATTCAAGCCCCGGCCGCTTCCTCCCCCCAAACCAGACCTGGGGCAAAAAGTTGCGGTACCCATGGTCGTTTTTTCGTGACCAGCGTGGGGTGGGTGGCTTACTTCCTAGTGTTGCCTGGGGTCAGCGTTTGCCGCTGCCGGGCATGCCGAAACGGGAAATGACGCCGTGCCTTTAAAACTTGTGCTGAGACCGGGTGAAAAGCTGATCGTGAACGGTGCCGTCTTGGGTGTCGGCGACCATCCCGTCTCGCTGTTCTTCTACAACAAGGTTAATTTTCTGCGCGGGCGGGAAATCCTGAAAGAAGAGAACTGCGATACCATTGAAAAGAAACTCTATTTTATCATTCAGCTGATCTACATCTTTCCAGAGGATGCGGAACTGAACCTGATCAAGTTCGGCATCATCCTGGAAGAGGCGCGCTTGTCGCAGCCGTCTGAAAACTCGATCTTCGATGAGATCCAGGCGCTGGTGCAGACCGGGAACTATTACCGCGCCCTGAAAATCTGCCGCAAACTGTTCCCGGCCGAGTCGTCCGCGTCGGGCGGTGACGGTGCCGAGAAGCCGGCCAAGGCGCCGGTGGTGGTGACCAAGGTGCGCCGCAGGCCCCTGCTCAACCAGCCGGAATGACGGAACCCTCCTGACTGATCAGCAGGGTCTGGCTGATGTGAACCGGCCCCGCCTCCCAAAGGGCAGTCCCCCAGGACCAGCCCACCCCGAATCCGCAGAGCAGCAGACGACGGCGTCCCGTGGTCATTGACGCTGTCAAGGCGTCGGTCATGGCCAGCGGGATGGTGGCCGAACTGGTATTGCCACGGTCCGTCATCGCCAGGACCACCTGATCGGGACGGGCGCCGATCTTGGCGCCCAGTCGTTTCAGCATCATCTCATTCGCCTGATGCAGCACCACATGGTCGATATCAGCGATGTCGCTTCCTGCCGCCGCCAGGGTGGCGGCGATGGCCTTGGGAACCTCACGCAGGGTGAAGGCAAAAACCTGGGTGCCATCCATGAACAGCAAGGGACCATCCGGCTGTCTGGCAGCGCCACCGGGTTGGATCAGGTACGGGGCACCGGCACCGTCGGTGCCGACATCCACGGTCAGCGTACCGGCCGTCACGTCCCATTCCAGGGCGGTCACCGTCGCAGCATCACCAAACAGTGGTGCGACCGACCTGTCATGGCGGTCCAGCGTGTGGCTGGTCGTATCCCCCGCTACCAACAGGGCGCGACCGCGCCCCATGGCGGCCAGCAGGGATGCGGCCAGCCACAGACCGTAGACATAGCCCGAGCAGCCCAGCCCCACATCGAATGCGGCGCATCGTTTGCCCAGGCCCAGCCGGTGCTGCAGCAGACAGGCGGTCGCGGGCAGGGGGTGGTCCGGTGTCTGTGTCACGCACACCAGGATATCGACACTGTCGTCGGCCCATTGCAGCCCATCCAGCAGGCTGCGCGCGGCGGGCAGGGCAAGGTCGGACATGCATTGGCCGGGGGCGGCAATATGGCGGCGGCGGATCCCGGTGGCTGTCGCAATCCGTTCTGCCTGGTCGGCACCGAATCGACCGGCCAGATCGGCCACATCCTCCACCCCGACAGGCAAGGCGGAGACGATGCCGCGAAGGGCGATGCCGTTGATGCGGGCCTGGGCCATACGCGGTGCCTTTCGTTCAACAGGTGATGCCGCCATCAATGGTCAGGGTCTGACCCGTGATGAAATGGGCCCCGTCACCCAGCAGGAACAGGATGGCCGGCACCACATCGTCCGCGGTGCCCAGCCGTCCCAGAGGGGTTCGCCGGACAATCTGCTCGCGTTGGCCGCCGGACAGGGTGCCCGACATCTCGGTATCCAGGTAACCGGGCGCCACACTGTTCACCGTGATCCGGCGCCGCCCCACCTCGCGTGCCAGGGCGCGGGTCAGCCCGTCCAGCCCGGCCTTTGTCGCGGCATAGGCGGCAAGACCGGTATAGCCGCGCTGCCCGATGATGGAGGAGATGTTGATGATGCGGCCTCCCCCCGGCCGCGACAGCATGTGGCGCAGGGCCGCGCGGGCAACCTGGATGGCCCCCGTCAGGTTGGTCTGGATCAGGTCGTCCACCTCCACCAGGGGCAGGGTGGCCAATATGCCTTCGCGGGCGATCCCGGCATTGTTGATCAGGGCCCACGGGGCGCCGAACCGCTGCACGGCGCCGTCGATAAAGGCCTGGCTGGAGGCCGCAACGCCGATATCCGCCTGCTGCCAGAACAGCCTGTCAGGATAGGCCGCCAGCAAGGGCGGCAAATCATCTCCCGGATGACGGCTGCAGGTGGCGACGGCATAGCCCGCCTCCAACAGGGCGCGCGTGATGGCGAGGCCCAGGCCGCGGCTGCCGCCGGTGACGATCACTGTACGGCTCATGCTTCCTCCGCAAGGGCACGTTTTTTTCCGCCAGCCGACAGGGGCAGTGTTTCCAGCAGGCGTAACCGTCGCGGCCGGGCCGGGGTCGGCAGGTCGGCCACGGCCTGGGCGACAAGGACACGCCATGTATCGGTCCCGGTCCATGTCGGCGCCACGATATCGGCGGCCAGGATGGCGCCCGTAATGGGATTGGGAATGCCATAGACCAAAGCGTCGATGACCGCGGGTAGCCGCAAAATCCGCCTCTCCGCCAAGACGGGGTTCACCTTGCTGCCACCGACATTCACAACCATATCATTTCGGCCACGGAACAGAACTCGATCTCCGCTGACTTCCACGAGGTCACCGGTATCCTGCCATCGACCGTCCCATAGAACATGCAAGGTATCATTTTCTATCCGGAATGAATATCCGCCAGGGGAATTGCTCAGCCAGGAAGCAGGAAAACCCTCACGTCCATCCGCAACGCTGAACAGCCGGCCCAGTTCGGTGGAGGCATAGATGCAGCGGATGGGGACCCCCGGGAAACGGGCGGCCAACGCGTCCAGCAGAGGCTGGTCTACCGCTTCTCCGCCCAATGTGATGCGGGCCAGGGGCGGCGTGGTCGATGATAGCAGCAACAGGCGCCAGAAGCTGGGTGTGGCGCTGATATGGGTTGCCTGTTCTTGTGCCGCCAACCGCACCAAAGCGGCCGCCTCTGTGTCAGGGGCGGCTAGCAGGGTGCCACCCCCCGCCATGGCCGTGAGCAGAACCTGAAGCCCCGCAAAACCGCATGCATCATAGGCCAGAAGCCAACGCGCCGCATTACCACCACGCGGTATGTCAATCCCGCCCAGAATGGCGTCGAAGGGACGGATGATGCGTTTGGGCGTCCCGGTTGTTCCGGAGGTTTCCAGCAACAGGACGCGCCCTCTCACATCGCCCAGGTCCGGCGGGGGCAGCCCACCCCGCAGCAGGGCCAACGGCACCGCCTGCCGCCACGCTCCGACCAGGCTGGCAGCCAGATGAACCAGATCATGGCCATGGGCACATAAGGCACCCGAGGGTAATGTTGCCGCCCGGGCCATGATATCCGCCCAGCTCCATTCCCGTCCGCCGGTGATCAGGCGGAAGGCGGGGTGAAACCAGGGCGGGGCGGCGTTGTCATGCATTAGGCCATCATGCGGCAGGGCGGGGCGCGGTTCCACGGGTTTCAGCCGCCCGACAGCTTGATCCAGGCCCAGATGATGCCGCCGATGAAGCCGATCAGGCCCGCGACAATCACCAAACCCCACAGGAACTGCTTGAACTCGCCCTGTTTCCAGGCGCTGCGCGCCAGCAGAAGCAGATAGAGAATAACACCGCCACCGATCCATTCCCCTGTACTGGGCATGATGTCACGCGGCCGCGTACAGGGCGGCCAGCTCACCGGCCGTATTGAACTGCCGGAAGCCCGCGCGGAACGGGTCCTTGCCCGTGATGCCTTCAAGCGCCACGATCAAGGTGGCAAGGTCCAGACTGTCAAAGGGCAGGGGGCCGTCCAGAAATGCGGTATCGGCCGTCACGGGTAGGGCCGCTTCGCCCTTCTCGGCCAGGATGCGGGCGGTCTCCTGGGTGATCAGGTCCAGCATGGTGTTCGTGTCGGTCAATGGAAGCTCCCGATCAGGGCGTTGACACGGCTGGCCGCTTCCACATGCGGCATGTGGCCAGCGCCGGCCAGAAGATGGAAGGGGATGCCGGCGGGTATCAGTCCGGCCGGGGGTGGGGGAACGATGCTGTCATCGGCCCCCCAGATCAACTGCACCGGCACCGGCGGCATCCAGTCACGCGTCACCAGCCGTTCCGACAGGTCGGCGCGGTTGGCATCCAGCAGGGCCTTGATGGCGACCCGATTGGCGGGCACCGACTGGCGCAATGTCAGGGCGCGGGCCATGGGTTCGATCAGCGTTCCCGGTTCGGCGAACAGTTTTGCGGCGGCCAGACGCGATTGCTCAAGGTCGGAGGCGCAGGCCAGCCTGTCCAGGAAGTCATGGTCCAGATCGCTGCCCAAACCCGCGCAGGCGATCAGGGTGGCCCGTCCGACAATCTGCGGCCGCTGATGGGCCAGGGACAGGGCGACGCGTGCGCCCAATGAATGCCCGACCAGATCAACAATGGTGAGCTGCCAAGCATCGATCAGCATGCCAACCCAGCGGGCCAGATCGTCAACATGGCCGGCACCGACATCCAGCGTACTGGACCCGTGCCCCGGCAGGTCGGGTGCCAGCACAGGGCGGTCGCTACCCAGGGCCGCCAGGTTGAACTGCCAGGTCAGCGCGTCACCGGCCAGACCATGCAACAGGACCAGCGGCCTCTGTGTCCCTTCCCCGATGCCGAGGCGGCCGCCATTGATCCATGCGGCCGGACCGCCGGCAAGCGTGATCACCTGCCGCCGTGTGCGGCCGACGGGTATGGCGGGGCGGGGAAGGGCGGACATGGGGTCGTCAGGCGAGATCGGCACCGGTCAGGGCCAGCAGGTCGCCAATGCTCTTCGCCTTGGCCAGATCCTCACCCGCCACCACATGGTCGAAATGTTCATCGACCAGGGCGATGAAGCTGATGACGGCCAGACTGTCCCAGCTGTCCAGACTGTCCAGCGCGGTGTCGGGCGACAGACTGCCGGCGTCCAGTTCCAGCATCTCTTCAAGGGCGGCCACGAATTCAGCGCGCGTCATGACAAACTCCTCACATTCAGGTCGGGGGAAGGGTTTTCTGGACCACATCCCGGTTGATCAGCCCCCAGTTGGGATGGGCGCGCATGGCGCCATCCGCGTCACGCCAGCCGAATGCTGGATTAGCGGGCAAAAGTGTTTCCAGCAAGTGCCGTACCAGGATGAAATCCTGTTCGGTATCCACGCACCAGCGCCAGGGTGGGTCGATGGATGGGTCGCTCAGCCAGGCCAGCCGGAACCGGTCCGGCCGGCGCCAGAGGAAGGGCATGACATGTTCGCGTTCGAAATCTTCATGGGCCTCTTCCCAAGCGGTGCGCAGGTCCGCCATCCCCACCACCTCGGCGTCCAGCCCGCGCGGATAGCGGGATACATCGATGGCGGCATAGGCCAGGGCCGGATCGGCATTGCGATAGAGATCGACCAGGGTGTCCACCAATGCCGGATCGATCAACGGGCAGTCGCCGGTGAAACGCACGGCGATATCCGCCTGCTGGGCAAGGGCTGCCCGGTAGAAACGATCCAGCACATCGTTTTCGCTGCCCCGGAAGACGGGGATGCCCAAACCCTTGACATGGGCGGCCAGCGGATCGTCGCCCGGCAGGGTGCTGGTCGCCACGCACAGACCGGACAGGTGATGGGACCGGCGCAGCCGGTCGATCTGATGCGTGATCAGGGTTTTGCCCGCGACAGGCTTCATCACCTTGCCCGGCAGGCGGGTGGAGCCCATACGGGCCTGGATGATGCCGATGATGCGCGGTGCCATCAGGGCGCCTTGCCCAGCATGGTCCAGTCCACCGGTTCCCCCCGCTTCAGGTCGCGCGCAGCGGCGCGGCCCAGCACATCAGGCAGATGTTTGGGCGCCAGACCCAGGCCGGGGCGGATCGACCGGATGTCGGCGTCGGTCAGTTCTGTTCCCGCCGCCACATCACGGCTGACATAAAGGGAGCGGCGGAACGTTCGTCCCCCGGCTTCCGACGGTTTCAAGGCATAGGAGATGTCGCCCAGGGCGGCATGTGCGATGCGGCAGGCCTCCGCCATCGCCTTGAATTCCGCCGGTTCAAGGGAGAAGGCGCAATCGGGTCCGCCATCGGCGCGGGCCAGGGTGAAGTGCTTTTCGATGATGACCGCGCCCAGGGCAACGGCCGCGACGGGCACGGCCACCCCCATCGTATGGTCCGACAGGCCGACGGGAAGGCCGAAGGCCTGTGCCATGTGCGGGATGGTGCGCAGGTCGCAATCCTGCACCGGTGTCGGATAGCCGGAAACACAGTGCAACAGGGCGATGTTGCTGTTTCCCGCCTCCTGGGCGGCGGCGACGGCCTCCGCGATTTCCCCCAGGGATGCCATGCCAGTGGACATGATCAGCGGTTTGCCTGTGGCGGCGGCCTTGGCGATCAGCGGCAGGTCGATCAGTTCAAAACTGGCAATCTTGTAGGCAGGCGTATCCAGGCTTTCCAGCAGGTCGATGGCGGTCGGGTCGAACGGGCTGCTGAACAGGGCGATGCCGGCGTCGCGCGCATGGGCGAACAGGGCTTCGTGCCAGTCCCAGGGCGTGTGTGCCTCCTGATAAAGCTCATACAGCGTCTTACCGGCCCAAAGCCCGCCTTCAAGCCGGAATTCGGGCCGGTCGACATTCATGGTGATGGTGTCGGCCGTGTAGGTCTGAATCTTCACGGCATCGGCCCCGGCGTCCCGTGCGGCATCGATCAGGCGGCGGGCCCGGTCAATATCGCCATTATGGTTGCCGGACATCTCCGCGATCAGAAAGGGGCGCTGGCCGGGCAGAAAATGGTCGGGAAAGCGGGTCATGCCTGATACCAGATGGGATGGCGATCAGGTGATGGTAGCATCGCCAATAGCCGAAGCGGAAGCGGGGTGGGTGGTGAGACGGATAGGGGCGATCCTGCTGGCATTTTTGTGGTGGTCGACGCCGGCCGTGGCGGGCGACTGGCATCCGTTGCGTCAAACGCTGGACAGTCTGGTCTCCGGCCCCGATGCGCCGGTCAGCGGGGCGGCGGTGATCGTGGTCCGTGACGGAAAGACCGTCTTTGCCCAGGCCGCGGGGCGCGCCGTGATCGACGCCGCCGACCCGGCCCGTGAACGGCCCCTGACGCTGGATACCCCGGTCCGTGTTGCCTCCATCTCCAAACTGCCGGTCGGGATCGTCATCCAGCAAATGGCGGCAGAGGGCAGGCTGGACCTGGATGCGGACCTGTCGCCGCCGCTGGGTTTCGGCTTGCGCAATCCGTACCATCCCGACAGGCCGATCACGGCGCGGATGCTGCTGACCCATACGTCCTCCCTTCGCGACGCAGAGATTTACGGATTGCCGCCGCCCTACAGCCTTGAAGAACTGGTGCGACCCGGCGGCGCGTTTGATCCGGGCGGGGCACGCTGGGCAGAGGAGGTGCCGGGCAGCCGCTTCACCTATACCAACCTGAATTACGGGGTGATGGCGACGCTGATCGAGCGGTTGACGGGTCAGCGATTCGACGCTGTGGTGACGGCGCGTGTCCTGCGGCCGCTGGGCATGCGCGCCGTTTACGATGTGCGCCTGCTGGACGAGGCCCAGTTCAGGGAACTGGCGCCTGTCTATCAAAAGCAGACGGACGGTACTTGGCAGGCCAAGGTCGATGATTATCGCGGGGTACGGCCGGATGACCGGCCTTCCATCTTCGGCATCAAAGCCCTGGTGCCACTGCCCAACATCGTACCGGGGCGCAATGGCACCACATTGTCGCCGCAGGGCGGCATGCGCGCCTCGGCCCGCGATCTGGAACAGCTGCTGCGCTTCCTGATGAGCGGGGGCGGGGCCTTGCTGCCCGCCAGGGATTTTGCGCGGATGCTGGCTCCGCACTGGACCTATGATTCCGCCACCGGCAATGGCGATACCGATGGCGGGCTGCTGCGGCAATGGGGCTTGGGTATCCAATGCACCACCCATGGCGGCGGGCCAGGCGATGGCGACCGCTGGAAGAGCGGGCCCGATGATCCGCGCCTGTGCGGGCATTTTGGCGACGCCTATGGTCTTTTGGGGTCGGTGATGGCCGATCCCGATGGGCGGTGGGGATTCGTCTATCTGCTGACCGGCACACCGCAGGTGCGCGTGAAGAGCGCAGTCTCTTCCTTGACCGTCTGGGAACAGCAGGTGGTGGATGGCATTCTGGCCGCCATGGACCGCTAAGGCCGGTTGCGGCGTCGCAACACCAGCGCATCCAGGACAGGGCCGGGATCCCGCATTTCCAGGCGCACCTGGTGGGGGCGGCCGCCGGTCAGGGTGATGCCGGTTTCCTGTTGCACGCGCCCGTCCAGGACGCCCTGGGTCCAGGCGGCATCCCCCGCCGCCCGCGTCAGGGACAGCGTGACCGGCGCGGCACCCTCCACCATCAGGGCCAGCCGCTGCCGCCCGTCAGGCAGCACCGGGAAGGTCGGGATCAGGTCCAGGGACAGATCCCAGTCACCCGGCGGCAGGTCGATACGGTAGGTCAGCGCAGGCCCGTCCCTGTCCATGGATGGGGCGGTCACCGGCCCCGCTGCCAAGGACCCACGCCCCCGGCCCAGGCC
>JAIXTS010000116.1 GCA_027483805.1 Azospirillum sp.
ATCGGTGAAGCGGGGCGCGAGCCGGACGAGGAACCGCACCGCGTCGATATCCGCCAGCCCTTCGCCATCGGCCAGTTCGAGGTGACGTTCCAGGAATGGGACCAGTGCCGGGCCGAAGGGGGGTGCAACGGCTATGCACCGCCCGACCAGGGATGGGGACGGGGACGCAAGCCGGTGATCAATGTCAGCTGGCTGGATGCACAGGCCTATATCAGCTGGCTGAACGGCAAGCTGGGCCTGACCGGCCGTCCCGACCGGTTCCGCCTGCCGACGGAGGCGGAATGGGAATATGCGGCACGCGCGGGCGGGCGGGATTTCAACCCGGGCCTGACCACGCCCCTGAATGTCAATTACAAGACCGACAACAAGGATACATTCCGCGCCCAGACGGTGATTGTCGGCAGCCTGCCGGCCAATGACCTGCGGCTGCATGAATTGCTGGGCAATGTGCGGGAATGGGTCGAGGACTGCTATGGCAGCTATGCCATCGCGCCGGCCGACGGTTCGGCAGCCAGCAGTGGCAGCTGCAAGGAACGGGTGCGGCGCGGCGGATCGTGGAGCAATTCCATCACCGGGGTCCGGCCCGCCAACCGCGCCAAGGACCAGCCCAAGGACCGGGGCAACGATCTGGGCTTCCGTCTGGCCCGGTCACTGGTGCAATAGCCGGCCTTCCGCGTTGTACAAAATATGGTACAAATCCTCCTGCCTGCCGGAGGATCAGCCATGGATGTCGTGAATTACAGTGCCGCGCGCCAGAATCTTGCCAGTCTGATGGACAAGGTCACCAAGGACCGGTCCCCGGTCGTGGTGACGCGTCAGGGCGCGGAGGATGTGGTCATCATGTCGATGAGCGAGTTCGAGGGATGGCAGGAAACCGTCCATCTGCTCAGTTCCCCCGGCAATGCCGAACATCTGCGGCGATCCATTGAGCAGTTGGATGCCGGCCGGACGGTCGAATGGTCCGCCGCTGAATGAAGGTCATCTTCGCGGCGGATGCGTGGGAGGATTATCTCGGCTGGCAGGTCCAGGCACCTGAGATCGCGGCCCGCATCAACGAACTGCTGCAAAACGCACGGCGAACGCCGTTCGCGGGGATCGGCAAGCCGGAACCGCTGAAAGGCACGCTTAGCGGTTTCTGGTCACGGCGAATTACCCAGGAACACAGGCTGGTCTATCGTGTGGCGGGTGCCGGTGCCGATCAGCGGATCGAGGTTGCGTCCTGCCGCAAGCATTACTGACGAAGCGGAAAGCTCACGCCTCTTCGTCCGGCTGGCCTTCCTCTTCCGCCTTTTTCAGGTAATCCAGCGCGCCCTGCAGGATGTAGGCGGCGGCCATCTTGTCCACCACCTCGTCCCGGCGTTTGCGGGTCATGTCCCATTCGATCATCATGCGATCAACGGCAGAGGTGGACAGGCGTTCATCCCAAAACGCGATTTCCGGTTCCACCTTGCCGAAAAGCTCTGGCCGGATCAGCAGATTGCGGGCGAATTCGCGCACCGACTCACAGCGCGGCCCCTCCGTCCCATCCATGTTCACGGGCAGGCCGATGACCAGGCCGCGCACGTCGCGGTCCTTCATGGCGCGGGCCAGTTCCTGCGCATCCTGCGTAAACTTTGTGCGCCGGATGGTGCCGATGGGCGAAGCGACGGTGAAACCGGGGTCGCAGACCGACATGCCGATGGTTTTTTCGCCGATATCGAGGCCGATAAGGCGTGCATGGCGCGGCATGACCGCTTTCAGTTCCACAAGGTTGCGGATGGACATGATGGGATGCTAGCTTCCTGACCGCTTTCACGCCCGCGTCTTCCATTTCGGCGGACGGCTGGGACGATTGCCCGCAGCAATGATGAGATTTAGCACCATGTCGCAGGACAAGGCCACCCTGGACGCCAAGACCGTGGCGAAGATCGCCCATCTTGCCCGCATCAAGGTTCCCGCTGAAGAGCAGGAGCATCTGGCGGGCGAGCTGAACAAGCTGCTCGACTGGGTCGAGCAATTGGGCGAGGTCGATACAGACGGGGTGGAGCCGATGACCTCTGTCGCGGCCCAGACGCTGCGCCGCCGGCCCGACATCGTGAACGATGGCGGCTATCCCGACAAGGTCGTGTCCAGCGCCACCGACGCCGCCGAACATTTCTTCTCCGTGCCCAAGGTCGTCGAATAATGACCAACCTGACCCATCTTTCCATGTCCGATGCCCTGGCCGGGCTGAAGAACAAGGATTTCACGGCGCTGGAACTGACCAACGCCTATATCGCCGCTGTCGAGGCCGCGCGTCCGCTGAACGCCTTCATCACGGAGACGCCGGACATCGCGCTGGAACAGGCCAAGGCGTCCGACGCGCGCTATGCCGCCGGCACCAATCTGCCGCTGGACGGCATGCCGCTGGGCATCAAGGACCTGTTCTGCACCAAGGGTGTGCTGACCACCGCCGGCAGCCATATCCTGGACGGGTTCAAGCCGGAATATGAAAGCACGATCACGGAAAACCTGTTCCGTGACGGTGCGGTCATGCTGGGCAAGCTGAACCTGGATGAATTCGCCATGGGTTCGGCCAATATCACCAGCTATTACGGCCCCGTGCTGAACCCCTGGACGGGTGAGAACCCGGCCGGTGCGGATCGCAAGCTGGTGCCCGGCGGATCGTCGGGCGGTTCGGCCGCATCCGTGTCCGGCCGCTTCGCCATCGCCGCTACCGGCACCGATACGGGCGGGTCGATCCGCCAGCCGGCCAGCTTTACCGGCATTGTCGGGCTGAAGCCCACCTATGGCCGCTGCTCCCGCTGGGGCACCATCGCCTTTGCCAGTTCGCTGGATCAGGCGGGCCCGATGACCCGGACCGTGCGCGACGCGGCCCTGATGCTGCAGAGCATGGCCGGCTTCGACCCGAAGGACAGCACCTCGGTCGACATGAAGGTGCCGGACCTGCTGTCGGCCATGACCGGCGACATCCGGGGCCTGCGCGTCGGTATTCCCAAGGAATACCGCGTCGATGGCATGCCGGCAGAGATCGAGCGTGTCTGGCAGCAGGGTATCGAATGGCTGAAGGCAGCCGGCGCCACGCCGGTCGAGGTCAGCCTGCCGCACACCAAGTACGCGCTGGCCACCTATTACGTGGTGGCGCCCGCCGAATGCTCCTCCAACCTCGCCCGCTATGATGGCGTGCGCTTCGGCCTGCGGGTCGAGGGCAAGGATCTGGCGGAGATGTATGAGAATACGCGCGGTGAGGGCTTCGGCAAGGAAGTGCGCCGCCGTATCCTGATCGGTACCTATGTGCTGTCGGCCGGTTATTACGACGC
>JAIXTS010000251.1 GCA_027483805.1 Azospirillum sp.
GCCGCCATGGCGATGCGCGTTCGTGAGGATTATCGTGGCCTGACGGGGCCTGAAAAGGCCTCCATCCTGATGCTGGCGCTGGGCGAGGAAATCGCATCGAAGCTCTTTGCCCTGATGGGGGATGACGAGATCAAGGAACTGTCCCAGACCATGGCCAATCTGGGCTCGGTCAGTTCCAATCTCGTCGAGCGGCTGTTCGTGGAATTCGCGGAACAGATCAGTTCCACCGGCTCGCTGGTCGGTTCGTTCGACAGTACCGAACGCCTGCTGACCAAGGTCCTGCCCAAGGACAAGGTCGACCAGATCATGGAGGAAATCCGTGGTCCTGCCGGCCGTACCATGTGGGACAAGCTGACCAACGTGAACGAGCAGGTGCTGGCCAACTATCTGAAGAACGAATATCCGCAGACCGTCGCCGTGATCATGTCCAAGATCAAGGGCGACCATGCCGGCCGCGTGCTCCAGCTGCTGCCCGAAAGCTTCGCGATGGAAGTCATCATGCGCATGCTGCGCATGGAGGCGGTGCAAAAGGAAGTTATCGACGATATCGAGCGCACGCTGCGCACCGAATTCATGTCGAACCTGGCCCGCACCAACCGCCGCGACGCGCATGAAATGATGGCGGAAATCTTCAACAGCTTCGACCGCAACACCGAAAGCCGCTTCATCGCCGCCCTGGAAGAACGCAACCGCGACAGCGCCGAACGTATCCGCGCCCTGATGTTCACGTTTGAGGACCTGTCCAAGCTGGACCCCAGCGGTATCCAGACCCTGCTGCGCTCGGTCGACAAGCAGAAGCTGGCCACCGCCCTGAAGGGGGCGTCGGACACGCTGAAGGACCTGTTCTTCACCAACATGTCCGAACGCGCGGCCAAGATCATGCGCGAGGACATGGGCGCCATGGGCCCCATCCGCCTGCGCGACGTGGACGAGGCGCAGATGTACATGGTGCAGCTGACCAAGGACATGGCCGCGCGCGGCGAAATCGTCATCGCCAGCGGCAAGGGCGAGGATGAGCTGGTGTATTGATGGAGATATTGTCGCTCGCATAAGCGTCAGCGCATGCAACAAAAAAGGCCGGCGGATTACCCCGCCGGCCTTTTTGTTGGGTCCTCCCCAGATCACGTATCCAGGAAGCTGCGCAGCTTGCGCGACCGGGACGGGTGCTTCAGCTTGCGAAGCGCCTTGGCCTCGATCTGGCGGATACGTTCGCGCGTCACGCTGAACTGCTGACCCACCTCTTCCAGGGTGTGGTCGGTGTTCATGCCGATGCCGAAACGCATGCGCAGCACGCGTTCCTCACGCGCCGTCAGCGTGGCGAGTATACGCGTCGTGGTCTCGCGCAGGTTCGCCTGGATGGCGGCATCGAGGGGCAGAACGGCGTTCTTATCCTCGATGAAATCGCCCAGATGGCTATCCTCCTCGTCGCCAATCGGCGTTTCGAGAGAGATCGGCTCCTTGGCGATCTTCATCACCTTGCGGACCTTTTCGAGCGGCATCGACAGACGCTCGGCCAGTTCTTCCGGCGTCGGCTCGCGCCCGATCTCGTGCAGCATCTGACGGCTGGTGCGCACCAGCTTGTTGATCGTTTCGATCATGTGCACGGGAATACGGATGGTGCGGGCCTGGTCGGCAATCGACCGGGTGATGGCCTGCCGGATCCACCAGGTGGCGTAGGTGGAGAACTTGTAGCCGCGCCGATACTCGAACTTATCAACGGCCTTCATCAGGCCGATATTGCCCTCCTGGATCAGGTCCAGGAACTGCAGACCACGGTTCGTGTATTTCTTGGCGATGGAGATCACGAGGCGCAGATTGGCCTCCACCATCTCCTTCTTGGCGCGGCTGGCTTCCTTCTCGCCCTTCTGCACCGTGGACACGATGCGGCGGAACTCGCCGATGGGCAGCCGGGCCTGACTGGACACTTCCGAGATGCTCTCACGGACGCGACCAACCTCGTAGGATGAACGCTCGGCGAACTTGGCCCAGGCCTTGGACAGGCTCTTGCAGCGGTCCAGCCATTTCGGATCCAGTTCCGACCCGTAATAATGCTGAAGGAAGTCCTCGCGCTTGACCCGGCAATCGGTGGCCAGACGCAGCAGGCGGCCCTCGAAACCCAGCAGCTTGCGGTTCAGGGCATAGAGCTGCTCGACCAGCTGTTCGATACGGCCATTGTTCAGGCGCACGGAATTAACCAGCTCGGTCAGTTCCGCCTTCACCTTTTCATACTTCTTGTCGGAACCCTTGGGCAACTCCTGGCCGCTTTGCAGCAGGCCCAGACGCTCTTCCTGCAACTTATGCAGGCGCTCATAGGTTTCCTCGATCTTGCCGAAGGTCTCCAGAACCTTGGGTTTCAGTTCGGCTTCCATGGCGGAGAGGGAGACATTGCCCTCCTCCTCGCCCTCACCGGTGGCCGCACTTTCACCCTCGGGACGCTCGGCCTCCTCTTCCTCACGCTCGGCGGCGGGACCGTCCAGCGCCTCGGGCGGCAATTCACCGGCCTCCGGATCGACGCCATAAGACGCGTCCAGGTCGATGATATCGCGCAGCAGCATCTTGCCGTCCTGCAGCGACTGGTGCCATTCAATGATGGCCTGAATGGTCAGCGGCGATTCGCAAATCGCGCCGATCATCATCTCACGGCCGGCCTCAATGCGCTTGGCGATGGCGATTTCGCCCTCGCGGCTCAGAAGCTCGACCGATCCCATTTCGCGCAGATACATGCGCACAGGGTCGTCGGTGCGGCCGATATCGTCATCGTCCAGGTTACCGGACTGACGACCCTCGCCCTCACCCTCACCGCCGCTGCTCTCGTCGGCTTCCTCAGCCTCGACGACATTGATGCCCATCTCGGACAGCAAGGCCATCGTGTCCTCGATCTGTTCGGACGAGGAACTGTCCGGCGGCAGAGCCGCATTCAATTCGTCATAGGTGACGTATCCGCGCTCCTTGCCGCGCGCGATCATCTTTTTGACGGCAATCGCCATGCCATCCATCAGAGGGCCATTGGCTTCCTCTTCCCGCTGCTCCGACACTTCTGCCGTCTGCGCCGCTTTCGTCGCCATTCGTTCGCTGCCCCCGCACTCTTAAGGCTGCCACCGGTAAACGCAAATGGACGACTCGGGCAAGGGCCCGGTCATCCGACGAAACTCTTCCTGGCTATAACTTTGGCAAGAGGCTGGAAACTGTGTTCGCCAAGACACAGTTTTGCAGGACAAATGCGTCGCACGACGCCCGATTGCTCGGCCGCCCGCCCATCATCCATCCCTTTCCGTCAGGTCATCAGCATGGCCCCGGAGAATCAGCAGCTCCCGTTGCAGCGCGCGTAATCGTGCCAGATCATCCTCACTGAATGTCTCGGCAAACCGTCTCTCGGCATCGCGCAGCTCGCGTTGAAGCAAACCATCCTCGGAACTCAGCCAAACCTCCTGCCAGCCACTCTTCGCGGTTTCGAACGACGCTCCTGGTTGCGCGAATTTCGGCATGTCTGCACTCAGCAGACTATCCAGCGTCTCGGAAAAACCACGACCAGACAGGTGGCGTCTCAAAGCCTCGGCGTCAAGTGCTGATTCGGTGGTTAGGCATGCGACAAGCGCTTGGCGCAGCGCCTCCATCTCGCCATCGGCGAATTCCGCGCCGGCCAGCGTCTCCCCCACATCCTGGAAAAGCTCGGGATGATGCACGATGGTTAGCACCAGATAGCGTTCGCGCCGGCGCGGTTCGGTGCGCAAGGTGCCGGACCGGAAACGGCTGTCCCACAGGCGACTGACAGGCACCTCACCGGGCGTCAGCCGGCGTGGGCGTCCGCCGGCCCGATCGCCCCCGGCCCCGCCAAACCCGCCCCCACTGGCCCGGATGGCGGCGCGCAGCTTCTCGCGCAGGACGGAGCGGTAGCTGTACTGCACCGACTTGTCGGTGACCTTCTCCATCATCTGGTTGATGCCGGTCTCGATCCGCAGGCGGCCATCCGCCGTCTTCGGATCTTCGCCCTGGCGCACCATCTCCCAAATGAAATCCTCCAGCGACAGGGCGCGGTCCAGGATGGCGGTGAACGCATCCGGCCCGCCCGACCGGATCAGGCTGTCCGGGTCTTCCTTGTCGGGCATGAAGGCGATACGGACGGTGGCGTCAGGCACCAGGATGGGCAGCACCCGGTCCACGGCCCGCTGTGCCGCCCGCCGTCCGGCATTGTCGCCGTCAAAGCACAGGATGGGGTTGCGCTGCCCCTCCGGTGCCAGTTTCCACAGCACCTGGATCTGCGTCTCCGTCATGGCGGTGCCAAGCGGGGCCACCGCCCCCTCGAACCCTGCCTGCACGCAGGAGATGACGTCCATATAGCCTTCGGTGACGATCAGCCGCTGACCGTCCGCCGCCGCCTGCCGGGCGCGCGACATGCCGTAGAGCAGGTTACC
>JAIXTS010000228.1 GCA_027483805.1 Azospirillum sp.
CGCCAGGGCCTGCATCCGCTGCAAACAGCCGATGGTGTGGCAGCCCTGGACCGAGCTCTGGCCCATGCCCGCGCCAGCAGCAGCGCCAGAGGTGCGGCTGTGACGGTGGCGCCCGGCCAGCATTGGCTGAACGGCGTCATGACAAACCAGCAGCCCTCGCAGCCGCCGGATATGGTTGCGCGTCGCCATTTGGAGCTGGCTTCCCACTTGGCGTCAGGTGTCAGCGGGAGCCTGCGGGACCAAGCCCTGACTTACCTGCGTCATCAGGTGGGCGCGGAACTTCACGTTCCTGCGGAAGACATCAACGAAGATGATGATCTTGACGTCTATGGCATCGATTCAATCTCAGCCTTGCAACTGGTCGCCGTGCTCGAAGAAGATTTCGGGGCTTTGTCCAAGACGCTGTTCTTTGAATATCCTCGCATGGGTATCTTGGCCGACTATCTTGTTCGCGAACATGGCGAGGCTTTGTCCAGGTTGGTCGCTTCCAACCTGTCTGGCACATTCCCGGACATGTCCATCCCTGAGGATGCTGGTAAGCAGGATGGTCGGCAACGCACAAGGTTCGCGTCGGTTGGGTCATCTTCCACTGCGCCGGCGAAGCCACAGGGAAGTGGCACCTCGGACATTGCTGTGATCGGGATGAGCGGGCGTTATCCCGGTGCTCGTGACTTGGATGACTTTTGGGAGAATCTGAAGGCTGGGCGTGACAGCGTGACTGAAATACCGACCGACCGTTGGAACCATGAGCGATATTACGACCCAGAGAAGGGAAAGCCCGGCAAGACGTATAGTAAGTGGGGTGGTTTCATCAATGGCATTGATGAATTTGATCCTGCATTTTTCGGGCTTACAGAGGCCGAGGCCGAAATCATGGATCCGCAGGAACGCCTGTTTCTCCAGGAGGCTCATCGTGCCTTGGATGACGCTGGCTACACGATGCAGCATCTGCAAAGGCGTCACAAAGGGCAGGTTGGGGTTTTCGTGGGGGCGCTGACCGAGCCGGCCACGGGATTGTCTGCGAACCTCGCGGCCAGCGCAGTATCGAACCATCTGAAGATCACGGGGCCGAGCGTCTTTATCCAGAATTACAGTGCCTCGGCCGCCTCGGCTATTCACCATGCCTGCGAGGCGTTGCTCAGGGGAGACTGTGAACTGGCCATTGCCGGCAGCGTCCAATTCCTTCATCCATCTCTCTATATAACAATGAGCGCAATACAAGGGCTTGCCAGCCAGCCCCATCGCCGGAGCTTCTCCGAGGGGGATGGCTGTATGCTTGCGGAGGGCGTCGGAGCCTTCCTGTTGAAACCACTCGATGCCGCTCGACGTGACGGAGACGACATCAAAGTTGTGATCAAGGCGATCGCCACAAACCATACAGGCGGTCGCAGGGTGGCGAACATCACCCAGCCAATCGTACTTTCCGACATTATTCGCAGAGCCCTGAACAAGGCGCAGGTACCGGCTCGTACAATCAGCTATGTGGAGTCCATGGGAATGGGCATTGCGGCCCTGGATGCGGTTGATTTCTCCGCTTATGCATCCGTGTTCAAGGAGACGACGCAAGATGTCGGCTTCTGCGCCATCGGCTCCGTTAAGTCGAACATTGGTCACGCCATCGCCGCTTCCGCGCTCAGCCAGATGACCAAGGTGATCCTGCAAATGCGGCATGGAACCTTGGTTCCATCCATTAAGGCGGAACCGGTCAACCGAAATCTTCTGGACGAGAACTCCCCGCTGCGGATACAGCAATCACTTGTTCCCTGGCATCGCCCGAAGATTTCGATCTCGGGCCATGTCGAACACGTTCCGCGCCGCGCCTTGATAACGTCGTCGGGCGCCGATGGCACCAATGTCTGTATACTACTTGAAGAGTATGTTCCGGATCGTACTCCTGCGCATAAAGAGAGCGCTGTTGGACCGCAATTGTTCCTGCTGTCCGCCGGATCAGCGGAGCAACTGGACGTCATGGTGAAAGACTTGATACGATGGTTAACGGCCAGACCTGATATGGATCCGGTGAATCTGGCATACACTCTCCGCTCACGGCGTGAGCACAGGGAGTGGCGTTTCGCAGCTATTGCCGACGATATCCGCGACCTTATCGCGGTGCTGGATGAATTTCTGCAGGACCGCTCCAGTGATTCCATTGACAGGGGATTTCAGTTAAAATATTTCTGTGGTAAAAGACTGTCTGCTACAGATCTGGATGAAAATGAACGGTTTGTCAAAAATGAAGATGAACCGATAGATAATTCATCCGAACATAAGAAGGATTTGGCAAGGGTCGCGTCGTTATGGGTTGCTGGCACCTACTTGCCGGAACAGATCCAGAATGATGATGGTGCGCATTCACTGGTCGAATTGCCACCTTACCCGTTTGCACAACAGAAAATCGTGCATTTATCTGCTGTACCATGGGCAATCTATGAGCCAGTTTCTTGAGCTGATGCATTGAAGGGAAGCGATAATATGAAAGCGCAGAAGCAAAATCTATCCCAGGTGTTTAGCGAGTTCGCAGGGGCGTTGCATAGTGTCAACAGCGGATGCGTGGATAAGGCATATGATGATGAAGAGAGGGCCGAATTAAAGCGACAGTTGATCGCGCTCTATGACCTTACCGCTACATGGAAGAATGTGCGGGCTTGGAACTGGGGATTCGATGATGAGGCAATCCACCACGCGATCCAGGAAAAGCTCCCACACTATAATGCCGCCGACACCGATGGTTTCTCCGAGCAACTCTACTATTTTGTGCTGCACCAAATTCCAACCTACATCCAAGCCGGGCAACATGTGTTGGAGGTTGGGTGCGGATCTGGGGCGGGATTAAATTTCCTATCTCGTTGCCATCAGGAAACCAAATTCACCGGTCTCGACCTGTCTAAAGTTTCCATCGACAGCGCCAACCGTCGGTTATCCCGACCGCCAGGACTAAAATACATCCATGGCGATGCGGAAAGTCTGCCTTTTCCTGACGGACAATTTGACGCTGTTATTTGCGTCGAAAGTGCACATAATTATCCTGACTTTGGCAGATTTCTGTCTGAGGTCTGCCGGGTGCTTAAACCTGGCGGTTATCTCTCCATAGCAGATCTCTATACATGTGACCGTTTTGAACTGGCGTCCAGTCTCATCAAGTCTGCAAAGGGAATGTCTTTGGTCGTGGAGGCCGATATATCGCCTTGGGTTAAGAAGGCGGTGCGTAAACGGATGGATCCGGGCAGTCTGTTCCGCCGCACCTCGCGGGAGGCTTTCCGTTTCCCTATCGGTCCATTGAACGAGCGGGCGCAGATGCTCGCATATGGAGCAGAGTTTGTGGGGGTTGAGGATGACTTCATCCTCAACACCGTGAAACGGTTGACGACCCGTAAGTCGAAAACACGCTTGGTGTTTGATCGCTATCATCATCATCTCTTGTGTAGGGAAGGGTAACGCCATGACATATAAAGATCAGCGGGTTGCCGAGGGCGTTGAGGACGCCGTGGTGCCACCTGAAATGCTGAAACGCATTGCGGAAATTTGGGCCGCGACTTTAAAAGTCGAACAGGTCAGACCGGAGGACAGTTTCTTTGATCTTGGGGGTGATTCGATGATGCTTATGATGGTCCTGTCACGCGTTCGAGAAGAATTCAATGTAGAGCTCGCCCAGAATTCGGTCTTCCGATCTCCTAGTTTGCAGGACTTTTGTCTTACCATCGCGGAAGCCAAATCCGCGGATGATGATCTGGATTTCGATGAAGGTTTCCTTTAACGCATCTCTCCAGGCGGGACCGCGCCCAGCCTGGGGAGATCGTGCTCTTGTCAGCCGCCTGCGCTCATGGAGGCTTTTGAAGCCGATTGCAGGCGTTTTTGCCTGGATACCGCTTCTTCGCCTCCACGGGTTTCTTGATAGATGGCCAATGTCTCGAATTCGTCTTCAGATTGGGGTGATATGGCAGTGTCTGTGTAGTTCATCCGATCCGGATCGTTTAGGACTTCGTCGAAGATTTTATCGACAGCGCGTTTTGCCACGGCATAACGCTGCATCTTGCTCTCACCTTCAGTCCTTGAGCGTTGACGGAATACATCTTCTTCCTCAAACGGCATTCCGGGGCGCCGATCTTCCCGGAAGAACATACGCCAAGTGCCAGTTTCAAGCGGGTGCATGCCTTCGATATCAAACGACATCGAAAAAATCAGGATCAGACTGCGCAGGTCGTCAACCGGATAGCCCGGCGTGACAGCCGCCCTACTGACAAGTGTTTTAATATGATCGGACGAATAATAGACCCTCCAGGCTTCCGCATAAGCCGACTCCCACTCTTCGTCTGACATTTTAGGATGATGGGTAACGCGGTGGGTAAGATCATATTTATTCAGATCCGGGTCCATCCAGACCCCTTGCTTTAAGAGATTCTTGTGATCCTCCGACCCAGGCAAGGGAGTGAGATAGAAGAATTCCAATATATCCAACGGCAATTCCCGCTTGATGATTTCAATGTCGCGAAGAATGGATTCCTTTGTGTCGCCCGGGAAGCCCAAAATATAGCCCGCGTAGGTGATAACGCCATGTTCACGCCATTGCTGAAGCATATTCCTATATTCGGTTATCTTGTTTTGCCTTTTTTTAGCTGCCACTAGGTTATCCGAGTTGATGTTTTCTAACCCGATAAAGGCTCGCTTCACGCCAGCGCGGGCGGATTTCCGGATAAAGTTGGGAATCCGATGGCAGAGCGTATCCACCTGTATGATGAAGCTGAACTCCATGCCCTCTTCCTCGCGCAACGCGATGATACGATCCAGCAGGGCTTCCCAGTTCTGGTTCCGCGCGAAGTTATCATCGGTGATGAAGAAGCTGCGAGTGCCCTGACCATGGGCGACACGAAGAAATTTTTCGACATCATCTGCCGTGCGGTAACGGCTTTTCCGACCGTGCACATTTATGATGGTGCAAAAGGAACATTGGAACGGGCACCCGCGACCGAGGTCGAAGCAAGACATTGTACCATACACACGGTCCAACACCTCGTCTGGCAAATTGGGCATTACCTCCCCTGGTAGGCCAGGAACATTACCTGTGTAATTATAGATGGGCTTCAACTTGCCTTCCCAGGCGTCACGCAACACATAGTCCAGTCGTCCGTCTTCGGCCTCCCCAGCGAAGAAGGAGATGCCCATCTCTTGAGCCTCGCGCATTTCCGGTGTCAATTCGGGGAGCATGGCAATCGTGCCGGAAACGTGGAAACCACCCATGCAGACCGGGAAACCTGCTTGAGTGAATGGTCGTGCAATATCAACGGCCCGGCAGAACTGCGGAGATTGAACGCCAACAAGAGCGATCAGTGCTTTGTGCCCCGACTTCTGTATGCTCCGGATGATCTTCTCCGGCACTACCCGCTGATTCGATTCATCGATTGCGTGCGCGCGGACTTCAACATCCTCACCAAGAATACGCCGGGTCCCTGCATCCTCGGTAAGCGCATAAAGGCATGCCAGCGTATTTGAGGGCATGGCTGACTTCTGAAAGATGATCGGATAACCATCATCATCATAATGCGTGGGCTTTATAAGCAAAACATGAAAAATTTTCCTTGTAAGGGTCGGCCCTTGCGGTGGGGGTATTGGTGACTCCATCTCTTCTGATCCCTACGCCTGCCAGCTATATGAATGAAAAAGTTATATATTAAAGGCGTGAGATTGCATAGTCGCCATCGTGGTCGGAATCTCTTTCTCAAAAGAAAATACATTCAGTTGCACTTAATAATTGAGCATCTGCTCCATTCCCGGTGTCGGACCGGTTACCGCTGGGGCGTTTGCCGCCTTTGCGCCGGATCTGCGGACCTTTGCCAACGGCAGGAACTTTGCCACATGGCTCGACTTGGTACCGAAGCCGTTCTCATCCGGCGGTAGGGCCCGGCTCGGCGGGATGAGCAGGATGGGCGTAATTGCTCAGGTGGTTGGCAAAATGGGGTTGCCCTGGGTCGTGGAATATGAGTCAACGTGTGGATGGACAAGCCCTTCGTTCGCCGCCTGAGTGATGCTGAGAAAGACGCCCTGCTCGTTGATCAGGCGGCGATGATCGCGCGGCTGGTGGATCGGGTCACAGAGCTGGAAGCGCTTGTCGGCAAGGTGCGGAAGAATTCATCGAATTCGCATCAGCCCCCTTCGCAGGATGGCCCCGGCCGACAGAACCGGCAGGATGGCGGGCCCGGTTCCAAAGCCCGCAAGCCGCGCCCGTCGCGCCCTGGTGTGTCGCGGTCGCTGGCGGCGGAGCCCGACCGGACGGAGCGGCGTTTTGCCGAGCAGTGCCCGCATTGCGAGACGGCCGTGACGGCAGCGGAGCAGCATCGCCGGCATGGTTATGACCATATCGACCTGCCCGTCATCCGGCCTGTGGTGACGCGGGTGGAGCTGTTCGGCGGGCGCTGCCGGTGCTGTGGCAAGCGCTATCGGGCGGCACCGCCGACGGGGATGCTGCCCGGCACGCCGTTTGGCCCCGGCATCCGGTCGCTGCTGGCCTATCTGCATCACAGCCACCATGTCGGGTTCGAGCGGTTGTCGCGGATGCTGGGGGAAATGTTCGGGCTGTCCATTTCCGAAGGCGCCATCGCGAACAGTTTTCGCCGGATGCAGGCGCCGCTGGACAAGGCCGGTGCGTCGATCAAGGCCAAACTGCTGACCGCGCCGGTCATCGCGTCGGACGAGACGACAACGCGGGTGGATGGCACCACCCATTGGCAATGGGTGTTCCACAGCGACCAGGCCGTGCTGCACCAGATCGTGCCCAGCCGGGGACGGGCCGTGGCCGAACAGGTGCTGGGCGATTATCGCCCCGAAATCTAGGTGTCCGACCGCTATGCCGGGCAACAGGGGTTGGGCCAGACCCATCAGGTCTGCCTGGCCCATGTGCTGCGCGACGTCCAATATGCCATCGACAGCGGCGACAGCATCACCGCCCCGAAAATCCGCGACCATCTGCGCTGGGCCATCCGTGTCGGCAAGCGCCGCCCCAGCCTGAAGGACAGCACGCTGACAGCCTATGCCGCCAAGGCCGAACGCGGGCTGGATGCAATGCTGGGGTTTCCCGCCGCCCATCCGGCCGGGCGCGACCTGCAACGCCAGATCAAGGCCTGGCGGGCCAAGTTCTTCGTC
>JAIXTS010000232.1 GCA_027483805.1 Azospirillum sp.
GCCCTTTGTTCATGCCAGTCGCGCAGCATCGGCCCCCAGCGCGGATGGTCCAGCAGCTTCTGCGCCCTTTCCGGGTGCGAGCGGAAATAGGCCCACAGCGCCACCAGCAGAAACGGCGTGGTCGGCAGAACCGGCAGCACCGTTCCCGCCATGGCCAGCCCCATACAGACATAGCCCAGCGCCATATAGAAGGGCCGCCAGCGGCGGCTGCCTTTCGGCTCGCTCATCCCGTGTTCCACTGTCAATCGCAAATCATTCGCAACAATGGCGCGGGTGCCAGTGGTTGGCAAGCGCCCAGCCATGGTAGAAGGGCGCAGATTGGAGGAGAGCCCCATGACCCGCGACATCCTGTACCTGCTGCCGTCCGATTTCCCGGATGAGAAATATCCCGGTCAGCGATTCTACTGCGCCGACTGCATGTTCATGGAGGGCATCCTGGCCCGGTTCCCGGTGATCGCGGAACGGGTGGAGGTCCGCCGCCATGATTTCCCGCGCCCGCGGGCGGCGGTGGTGGCGCTGGTCGGGGAGGCGAACCAGGGCCTGCCGCTGCTGATCTTTGGTGACGATGCCGATGACGGGCTGGAGACGGGGCGGCACGGGTCCGTACGTTTTGCCGGTACGCGGGCGGCCATCATGAAGGCGCTGGCCCTGCGCCATGGGATTCCGTTGCCGCACCCGTGAGGGCAGAATAGAAACGGCAGGGAACCCTGATCTTCGGTCAATCTTTCCGACCGCTCCATCGCCGGTACCCCCATCATTGGGCTCGGGCGCGCCGTACCAACCGTCATCCTTGATGGTTGTTGATGCTATTGCGGCGTGTCCGCCTTCGTCTTCTCAGCGAATTCCTTGGCTTCGGGCGCGTGCAGGCCGCCATCGGCCAGGAACTTCCAGGACCCGTCCTTCTGCTGGCGCCAGATGGTGACATAGCGCGAGGGAGGCAATTCCTCCCGGGTGCCATCCGGTTTCTGCCGGAAGTAGCGGGCCTTGCCCCAGGTATAGCCCAGGGTGCCGTCGACAGAGACGGCACCGTCCATCGGCGCCCAGTCGATCTCCAACCCCGGCCCGAACAATGTGGCCAGATCGCCCGCATCCGTGCCGGGTTCGGGATCGTTCAGCATCAGCACGCGGGATTCGGCATATTCGGCAAAGGCGGGGCCCGGTCCCACCTGTTTGGCGCGGGCCGCAAAGGCCCGGTCGGCATCCATCACCCCCTGGGCCGGGTGGGTCTGGGCCCAGGCCGGAAGTGTCATGAATGTTGCGCAGGTCAGCGCCCCGAAGGTACGCGCCAGCGTGCTGGCCTTGCGCCGCTTCGTGTCCGAATGCCCCATGTCCAGCTCCTTACAAAAGTGAAATTTCACTTGTATTTCAATGGTGAAGGACTATCGCCTCATTGCCAACGGCCAATGTGTAACGTGACTGTATCGTGCGGGGCTTGGGGTACTTTCCGGGGCGGGTGTCATGGAACTGTAACGTTGATGTAGTATTTGCGTCTCGCAGCGCGGCTATGGTCCCGGCACCCAGCAGGGACATGGCCACATGAAAAGGCGGGCGTCAGGGGATGCCAGGGCCTTGCGTGTGCTGCCCAGTTAACCGGAGGCCCTTGTCGTGACCACCAAGAAGCTCGTCCTCGCCGCAATCCTCGGCGCTGTTTCCTTCGTCGGCCTGGCCGGCGCCGCCGCCGCCCGCGACCAGATCCGCATCGTCGGTTCCTCCACGGTGTTCCCCTTCACCTCCACGGTTGTCGAGCGCTTCGGCCAGACCACGAAGTTCGGCGCTCCGATCCTGGAGTCGACGGGCACCGGCGGTGGCATGAAGCTGTTCTGCTCCGGCATCGGCGCTGATTTCCCGGACGCCACCGGCGCTTCCCGCGCCATGAAGGCCAGCGAGTACGACACCTGCCAGAAGAACGGCGTCGAGCAGATCACCGAGCTGGTTATCGGCTATGACGGCCTGACCTTCACGCAGTCCAAGAAGGGCAATCAGATCAGCATCACCAAGGCCCAGCTGTTCGCTGCGCTGGCCAAGGAAGTTGAGAAGAACGGCCAGATCGTGCGCAACCCGAACAAGACCTGGAAGGACGTTGATCCGTCCCTGCCGGCGATCGAAATCGAAGTGCTGGGCCCGCCGCCGACGTCCGGTACCCGCGACGCCTGGGTTGAGCTGGTGATGGAACAGGGCTGTAAGGAATTCCCGGCCATCAAGGCCCTGGACGCCACCCGCCACTCTGCCGTCTGCAAGACGATGCGTGAAGATGGCGCCTTCATCGAAGCCGGCGAAAACGACAACGTGATCGTGCAGCGCCTGGTCTCCAACCCGAACGCCTTCGGCATCTTCGGTTACAGCTTCCTGGAAGAAAACCTGGACAAGCTGCATGGCGTGCCGGTCAACGGCATCGAGCCGAAGTACGAGACCATCGCTTCCGGTCAGTACCCGGTTTCCCGGCCGCTGTTCGTGTATTTCAAGAACCAGCATTTCGGCGTGATCCCCGGCCTGAAGGAATTCCTGGCCGAGTACGCGTCGGAACGCGCCATGGGTGAAGATGGCTACCTGGGCGACAAGGGCCTGGTGCCGCTGCCGGCCGACAAGCGCAAGGCCTCCGAGGCCGCCGCGCTGAAGCTGACGCCGATGGCCAAGCCGGCTTCGTAATGTGCAAGACCGGGCCGGTGCGGACTCCTGCCCCGGCCCGGTGTATAAGCAGATGGCGGGACCGGCGGCGTCAGACATGATGCCGCCGGTTTGCCGTAACCGGTAATTTCCCTGACAGCGGCGGATCGACCCACATGTCAGTCACCTTGACCGTAGCCGTCCTGTTGTTCCTGTCACTGGCCGGATTCTGGCTGGGGCGCAACAGGGCCGTGGCCGTGGCCGGCGGACGTATCGCCAATCTGCATTCCGTTCCCAACTACTATGGCTCCTACGTGGCGCTGTGGGCCCTTATCCCGGCCCTGGTGCTGGTCCTGACCTGGGTCGCCCTGCGCGGCGCCGTCATGGACTGGATGGTGCTGTCGGCCATGTCGCCCGAACAGCTGGAAAGCTGGGCGCGCGTCATGCTGCCCCCGGCTGAGCTTGAAACGCTGCTGCCCAGCATCGCTGATGGCGCTTCGGCCCTGACCCAGACGCATCGCCAGCTGCTGCTGATCAATATCAGCAATCTGGCCATCGGCCAGGCGCAGTATGTGAATGCTGGCGTCATCGATGCCATCACCCCGGCCGCCAGCCATCTGTCCCAGCTGCGGATTCTGACCAACTGGACCCTGTTCGGGGCCGTGGTCGCGCTGGCCGCTGGTGGGCTGGCCTTCACCGCTGCCAAGATCAGCCCCGAGTTCCGCGCGCGCAACAATGTTGAACGCATCGTTATCTCGCTGCTGGTCCTCTGCTCCATCATCGCGGTGCTGACCACGGTCGGGATCGTGCTGTCGCTGCTGTTTGAAAGCATCCGCTTCTTCACCAAGGTGCCGATCACCGAGTTTCTGTTCGGCCTGCAATGGTCGCCGCAGACGGCGATCCGGGCCGATCAGGTGGGCTCGTCCGGGGCCTTTGGTGCCGTGCCTTTGTTCACCGGCACCCTGTTGATCGCCACCATCGCCATGTTTGTGGCGGCGCCGGTCGGCCTGATGTCGGCCATCTACCTGTCGGAATATGCGCCGAAGCGGGTGCGCGGCATCGTGAAGCCGGTGCTGGAAATCCTGGCCGGCGTGCCGACGGTGGTGTTCGGTTTCTTCGCCATCCTGACAGTAGCGCCCTTCATCCGTGATGTCGGTGCGGCCATCGGCCTGCACATCTCCTCACAAAGCGCGCTGGCTGCCGGCGTGGTGATGGGCATCATGATCGTGCCGTTCGTGTCGTCACTGGCCGATGACGTGATCAATGCCGTGCCGCAGTCGCTGCGCGACGGGTCTTACGGTCTGGGCGCCACCAAGTCGGAGACGATCAAGCAGGTGCTGCTGCCCGCCGCCCTTCCCGGCATTGTCGGCGCCATGCTGCTGGCCGTCAGCCGCGCCATCGGCGAAACGATGATCGTGGTGATGGCCGCCGGCCTGCAGGCCAGCCTGACATTGAACCCGCTGGAAAGCGTCACCACCGTGACGGTGCAGATCAAATCGATCCTGGTCGGTGATCAGGAGTTTGACAGCGCCAAGACGCTGTCGGTCTTCGCCCTGGGTCTGGTCCTGTTCCTGGTGACCCTGGCGCTGAACGTCATTGCCCTCCGCATCGTCCAGAAATACCGGGAAAAATATGACTGAGATCGCAGAGCCGATGCATACAGCCATGCCCGTGTCCCTTCACACCGGCGCCGCCGCCACCAAGCGACTGAAGGCGCGCTATGCCGCCGAACGCCGCTTCCGCCTCTATGGCATCCTGGCCATCCTGTTCGCCTGCTCGATGCTGGTCATCCTGCTGTCGACCCTGCTGAAGGAAGGCACCTCGGCCTTCTTCCAGACGGAGGTCAAGCTGGCCGTCACCATCGATGCCGGCACCATCGACCCAAGCGGTACCGGCAACCCGGCCCAATGGGATCGGGGCGCGTTCCAGACACTGGTGGTCGACGCCGTTTACAAGGCGTTCCCCGATGTCACGGGCCGTACCGATAAGCGCGATCTGCGCGGTCTGGTCAGCCCGGTCGCCGGTGTGCGCCTGGGGCAGATGCTGGACAAGGACCCGTCCCTGGTCGGTCAGACGATTGATGTCTGGTTGCCCGCGTCCGATGGCATCAACCAGATCGTCAAGGGCGGCATCGACCGCGACCTGCCTGAACTTCAGCGTCCAATCAACGATCAGCAACTCGGTTGGTTCGACAGTCTGGAGAAGCGCGGTGACGTGCGCTCGGCCTTCAACACCACCTTCTTCACGGCCAGCGACAGCAATTATCCGGAACTGGCCGGTCTGTTGGGCGCGGCGGTCGGGACCCTGCTGACCATGCTGGTCACGCTGGTGATTTCGCTGCCCATCGGTGTTGCGGCGGCCGTCTATCTGGAAGAGTTCGCGCCAAAGAACCGGTTCACCGAGATCATCGAGGTGAATATCAATAATCTGGCGGCCGTGCCCTCCATCGTGTTCGGTCTCTTGGGCTTGGCAGTATTCCTCAACTTCTTCGGCATGCCGCGATCGGCCCCGCTGGTCGGTGGTCTGGTCCTGGGCCTGCTGGTGCTGCCCACCATCATCATCGCCAGCCGCGCCGCCCTGAAGGCGGTGCCGCCGTCGATCCGTGAAGCAGCCCTGGGCATGGGGGCGTCGAAGCTGCAGGCGGTGTTGCACCATGTGCTGCCGCTGGCCATGCCGGGCATCATGACGGGCACCATCATCGGCATGGCCCATGCCGTGGGTGAGACGGCGCCGCTTTTGATGATCGGCATGAATGCCTTCGTCACCTCGGCCCCCGACAGCCTGCTGGCCAGTTCCTCTGTCCTGCCGGTGCAGATTTTCATCTGGGCCGACAAGCCGGAACGCGGCTTTGTCGAACTGACCTCGGCCGCCATCCTTGTGCTGCTGGCCTTCCTGATCCTGATGAACGGTGCCGCCATCTGGCTGCGCAAGAAATTCGAACGTCGGTGGTAACCATGGACAGCATGACC
>JAIXTS010000483.1 GCA_027483805.1 Azospirillum sp.
CCTGTCCGGCCGTGGAACATCCAAAGGCCAGTTTGGCCAGAAGTTTTTTTCCATCTGGCTATGTCTTTTTGCTCGCAATCCGATGCCGGGATGAGGATTATGCCCTGCACATCGGTGCAGGAAGCACGGGTCCGCTGCGACAAACGCATTCGTCTTGCGAAGAGCGTGATTGACAGTGTCGGGGCCGTCACTTCCGCGAACACCCGCCAAGCCCATGGGCCTGGCAGCCAATCGGTCAAAAAGCCAGGAGGAGCGTGGGGATGGAGGTTCGTCAGTGCTGATGAAGCGTTTTGCGATCGCGACCATTGCCCTGGCGACACTGGGTGGCGCTGGTACTGCCGCCTTCCTTCATTCCACCAGCCTGTCGACGTTGGCCGTCCAGGAGGAATCGACTCCCGCCCTCGCATCGCTGGACGCTCAGCAAGGCCCTTCTGCCGCCACTGATGCCTGGGGGGATATCGAGAAAGCGGCTGACCCCGTTGAACGCCGCCTGGTCAATTTGGGCCGTGGCGATACGCTGATGCAGGTGCTGCTGGAGGCCGACGTGCCGCAGCCGCATGCGCAGGAAGCCATCATCGCCCTGAAGGCCGTTTACGATCCGCGGCGCATGAAGTCCGGACAACCCGTTGAGGTGATGTTCGACCGCACTGGTGGCGAGGATCGCTTTGTTGGATTCGAATTCCAGCCGGCGGTGGAGCGCTCCGTTTCCGTCAGCTTCAATGGTGTTCGCTTCCAGGCGGCCGAAACCGCCAAGAAACTTGGTCGCCGTGCCGTTGCGGCGCAGGGCGAGATTCGCTCTTCACTGTTCGAGGCAGGCCGGGCAGCCGGCGTGCCGATGAATGTGCTGACCGAACTGATCCGCAACTACTCCTACGATGTCGACTTCCAGCGGGATATTCAGCCTGGAGACAGGTTCGAGGTTCTCTATGAACAGGTCGTCACCGAAGATGGTGAGGTCGTTGCGGGCGGCGGTGGCAATATCCTTTACGCATCACTGACCCTGTCCGGTAAGGAGCAGGCTATTTATCGTTACGAGGATAGCCAAGGCATCGCAGAATTCTTCAATGCCCAGGGGTCGTCGATTCGTAAGGCCCTCTTGAAAACACCGATCGACGGCGCTCGCCTGTCGTCCGGTTTTGGCATGCGTCGTCATCCGGTGCTGGGCTATTCCAAAATGCACAAGGGCGTGGATTTCGCCGCCCCGGAAGGCACGCCGATCTATTCGGCCGGCGCTGGCGTGGTGGACGAGGTTGGGCCCAACGGCTCCTACGGCAACTACATCCGCATTCGGCACAATAGCGAGATCTCCACCGCCTATGCCCATATGTCGCGATTCGGGGCCGGTATGCGCAAGGGTGCGCGCGTCGCCCAGGGCGATGTCATCGGCTATGTCGGCACTACCGGTCGGTCCACCGGCGCGCATCTGCATTATGAAATCGTGAAGAACGGACAGCAGGTCAATCCGCTGTCGGTGACCGTCCCCACGGGCCGGACCCTGGATGGCAAGGAACTGGCCCGTTTCAAGGGCGTTATGGCCAGCCTTCAGCAGCGGTTTGAAGCCGGTGGAGATCAGGCTGCCGAGGGGATTGGGTTGGTCTCCGCCGTACCCAAGGCGGCAAAGTCATCCCAATCCAGCTGCGACCGCAAGCGGGGCTGCTGACAGTCCCGCTCTGTCAAAGAAGCCCGGCTGCAACGGTTCAGCCGGGCTTTTTGCTGTTCGGCCCTGCTGCTGCCGGCGGTCGGGCATCAATCACCGGCCAGCAACGATCATGGTCCATGACCGTTCATATCAATGCAGCGTCCGAGCTTGCCCCCAGGCGGATTCGCCGGCCGGCGGCACCGGCCCATGGGCAGGCTCCCCCTGGATCAGCAGCCCATCCTCATTGGCGTCGACCTGCACCGGTGTGCCGGGTGTGATGATGCCCTCCAGGATGCGGGTCGCCAGCGGGTTCTGCAACTCACGCTGAATCACCCTCTTCAAAGGCCGCGCTCCATAGACAGGATCGTAGCCCTTGTCGGCCAGCCATTCCCGGGCAGCGGGTGTCAGGTCCAGGGCCAGGTCACGGTCGGCCAGCATTTTTGTCAACCGCCCAACCTGCACATCGACAATGCCCGACATGTTGCCCCGCGACAGGCGGTGGAAGATCAGGATCTCATCCAGCCGGTTCAGGAATTCCGGGCGGAAGGAGCCGCGGACCACCTCCATCACCTGGGCCCTAGCGGCACCACTATCCTCGCCATCCGGCAGGCTGGCCAGGAATTCGGAGCCGAGATTGGAGGTCAGGATGATCAGGGTGTTGCGGAAATCGACGGTCCGGCCCTGACCATCGGTCAGGCGGCCATCATCCAGCACCTGCAACAGGATGTTGAAGACATCCGGATGCGCCTTTTCCACCTCGTCGAACAGCACGACCTGATAGGGGCGGCGACGCACGGCCTCGGTCAAGGCCCCACCCTCGTCATACCCGACATAGCCTGGGGGTGCGCCGATCATCCGGCTGACCGCGTGCTTCTCCATATATTCGGACATGTCGAGCCGGACCATGGCCGTCTCGTCATCGAACAGAAATTCTGCCAATGCCTTGGTGAGTTCCGTCTTGCCCACGCCCGTGGGGCCGAGGAACAGGAAGCTACCCATCGGGCGGTTGGGGTCCTGCAACCCGGCGCGCGACCGGCGGACGGCATTGGCAACGGCGATCACCGCCTCCTCCTGCCCGATGACACGACCGCCCAGATGGGTTTCCATCTTCAACAGCTTCTCGCGCTCACCGGTCAGCATCTTGTCCATGGGGATACCGGTCCAGCGGCTGACAATCGCGGCAATGTCCTGTTCGCGCACCGCCTCGTTCAGCATGCGGTTCTGGCTGGCGGCCTCGGCCGTGGCCAGGCGCTTTTCCAGCTCGGGGATGCGGCCATAGGTGATCTCCCCGGCCCGTGCCCAGTCACCCGACCGCTGTGCCTGTTCCAGTTCGGCCCGGGCGCGGTCCAACTCCTCCTTCAGCTTCTGGGCACCGGTAAGCGTATCCTTCTCCGCCTGCCACTGCGCCGTCAGCGTGCCGGACTTCTGTTCCAGCTCGGCCAGTTCGACCTCCAGCTTCTCCAGTCGCTCGCGGGAGCCCTGATCGGTTTCCTTTTTCAGCGCCTCGCGCTCGATTTTCAGCTGGATGATGCGGCGGTCCAGTTCGTCGATGGCTTCCGGCTTGCTGTCCACGATCATGCGCAGCCGCGAAGCCGCCTCATCGATCAGATCGATGGCCTTGTCGGGCAAAAACCGGTCGGTAATGTAACGGTTGGACAGCGTCGCGGCGGACACGATGGCGCTGTCGGTGATCCGCACGCCATGATGCAGCTCGTACTTCTCCTTCAGCCCGCGCAGGATGGAGATAGTGTCCTGCACCGTCGGTTCGGCCACGAAGACGGGCTGGAAGCGGCGGGCCAAGGCCGGGTCCTTTTCGATGTATTTGCGATACTCATCAAGCGTGGTGGCGCCCACGCAATGCAGTTCGCCCCGCGAGAGCGCGGGCTTCAGCATGTTGGAGGCATCCATGGCACCGTCGGCCTTACCGGCTCCGACCAGCGTATGCAGTTCATCAATGAAGACGATGATCTCACCGGCTGCCGACTGGATTTCCGAGAGGACGGCCTTCAACCGCTCCTCAAACTCACCCCGGAACTTGGCCCCGGCCACCAGCGCGCCCAAGTCCAATGACAACAGACGCTTGGTCTTCAGCCCTTCCGGCACGTCGCCATTGATGATGCGCAGGGCCAGGCCCTCGACAATGGCGGTCTTGCCCACACCGGGTTCGCCGATCAGGACGGGGTTGTTCTTGGTGCGCCGTGCCAGCACCTGGATGGTGCGGCGAATTTCCTCATCCCGACCGATGACGGGATCCAGCTTGCCGTCGCGTGCCGCCTGCGTCAGGTCGCGGGCATACTTCTTCAAGGCATCATAGCCCTGTTCGGCGGATGCGCTGTCGGCGGTGCGGCCTTTGCGCAGGCTGTTGATGGCCTCATTCAGCTTCTGCGGCGTGACGCCTGCGTCAGACAGCGCCCTGGCCGCATCGGTACCGGTGGAGAGTGCGAGCGCCAGCAACAGCCGTTCGACGGTGACAAAACTGTCACCGGCCTTCTTGGCCAGCTCTGTCGCCTGTTCAAAGGTGCGGACCAGTTCGCGCGTGGCAAATAGCTGGGTGCCGCCGCCTTCCACCTTGGGCAGCTTGCGCAAGGCGGCGTCAACGCCAGCCTCTGCGGTACGGGCATTACCACCTGCACTGGTGATCAGGTTGGCGGCCATGCCCTCCTGGTCTTCCAGCAGTGCCTTCAGCAGATGTTCGGGCGCCAGCTGCTGATGTCCAGCCCGCGCCGCCGCCCCTTGCGCCGCCTGGATGAAACCCTGGGCGCGTTCGGTATAGTTCTTGAAATCCATAACCCACAAACTCCCCGATTTTGCCCCATCGTCCCCGCTGGGCCCGATGAATGCGATGATCCACGTCATGTGCGATCCGGGAGGATCGTATCTGATGTGGGAAGCGGGACCCAAGCCCGCAAGGGCCCGTGACGGCACCTGACCGGGAGGGCTATGCTGCCGCCCATGAGCACACGCCGTTTCCACCTGTTCGATACACCTGTCGGCACCTGCGCCATCGCCTGGGGGGCAGCGGGGCTGCTGGCCGTACGCCTGCCGGCGGCAGAAGGGGGCGATCTGGCAGGCCGCATGCGCCGGGCAATTCCGGGGGCGGTGGATGGGGAGCCGGATGAGGGGGCTGCCGCCGCCATTGCCGGCATCCGCGCGCTGCTGTCGGGGGAGAGGCGCGATCTGCTGGAAATCCGGTTGGATATGGCGACCACCAGTCCCTTCGACCGCGCCGTCTATGCCATTGCCCGCGCCATCCCGCCGGGGCAGATCCTGACCTATGGGCAGGTGGCCAGGCGTCTGCCGCCGGACATCCTGGCCAACCTGCCGCCCTCCATTGTGCCGCGTGCCGTGGGACAGTCCCTGGGCCGCAACCCCTGGCCCATCGTGGTACCCTGCCATCGGGTGCTGGCAGCAGCGGGCGGCACAGGCGGCTTTTCCGCGCCCGGCGGGGTCGACACGAAACTGGCCCTTCTGCGTATAGAGGGAGCGCCCCTGCCACCGCGGCAGTTGGGCCTGTTCTGACGGTACCGTGCTGCACCGTGCAATCGTGAAACCGAATTACCGGCTTAAGGGCATTGTCCGGGTTGCGCCGTGACCGCAGCGCGGATTATCCTGTCACCATCATGTCCGCGACACTCGATGCCATCCAATATTATCCGGTCAAGGGCCTTTCGGCCCAGACCCTGGACCATGTCACCCTGTTGCCGGGCGGCTGCCTGCCGCATGACCGGCGCTTTGCCATCCTGCATCGGGCCACCCAGTTCGACCCTTTGCAACCGGCCTGGAAACCGAAGACAAACTTCCTGGTCTTGCTGCGGGATGAGAAGCTGGCGACCTTGCAGGCCGCGTTCGATCCCGCGACCTGCATGCTGGTCCTGAACCGCAACGGCAAGCGAGTGGCCGGTGGGCGGATTGATACCGCCACGGGCCGATTGCTGATTGATCAGTTTCTGGCGGCCTATATGAAGGATGCGGCCGTTCCCGGTCCCTATAAGATTGTGGAAAGCCCCGGCCACAATTTCACCGACATTCCGGACAAGGCGGTATCGTTGCTGAACCTGGCGTCGGTCAAGGATATCGGTCGCGTGACGCAGCGGCCCGTCGATCCGCTGCGCTTCCGTGCCAATCTGCATCTGGCGGGACTGGCGCCCTGGGCTGAAATGGCCTGGGTGGATCGGCGCATCGCCATCGGTGACACGGTGCTGTCGGTGTTCAAGACCACCACACGCTGTGCGGCGGTGGAAGTGAACCCCACAACCGGCGAACGTGACATGGCCCTGCTGAAGGCGCTGAAAGGCGGCTTCGACCATGTGGTGTGCGGTGTCTATGCCCGGATTGAACAGGGTGGGGAGATGAAGGCGGGCGACCCGGTGCGCGTGCTGGACTAGACTTTTCCTGTTCCCCAAGGCGCCGGTGCCGCCATCCGGCTGCCTGGCTTGTGCGCCCATGAGGGTGTGGGCCAACCGGTGATCATTGCGGATAACGACCGGCACCTCACATCTGCACACACACACTATGGCCCTCGGCCCCATCTCATGCTAATCAGCCCGCTTCATGCCAAGGGCGGAACAGTCACGTCGATGCATTTCCTGGAATTCGAAAAGCCGATCGCGGAGCTGGAATC
>JAIXTS010000526.1 GCA_027483805.1 Azospirillum sp.
ATATGGCCGCGTGACGGGTGCAGATCGCCGGTCAGCAGCCGCAGCAGCGTGGTTTTGCCCACACCGTTGCCGCCCACCAGGGCAACCCGTTCATCCGTGATGGAAAAGGAAAGTCTGTCAATCAGAGGGCGGTCGTCGCCATGCGCGAAGCACAGCCCCTCGGCCACAAGCCAGGACGGCATGGATGGTCACCCGGTTCCAACGCTGGATACCCCCTGTCGGGGGCGGCGGTCAGAGGTGCGGGGTGAAATCCATGGGCGTCAGGCTCCGTCTCTCAAGGCACAAGAGATTTAATCCATCCGATATCGGATGTAAAGAGCCTTAATCGGGTTCGCCGTACAGCACCAGACAAGCGGCCGGCGGTGGTGGCGGGGGCTTGGGCGGGGCCGGCGGGCTGGTGACGGGCGGCGGTGGCTGGAACCAGCTCAGCAGTTCCTCACCACAGCCATCGCCGTCCGGTGGGGGTTCCTGGGTCTCGCATTGTTTGGCGTCGGGCGGACAGGCCAGGCGCACATGCAGATGGGCGGCATGGCCGAACCAGGGGCGTACCTTGCGCAGCCAGGTTTTATCGCCCGTCTCCCCCTCGCACAGGGCCAGCTTGATGGCCGGGTTGACAAAGATGCGGGTAACGGTGGGGGCGGATGCGGCCAGCTTGACCAGCCGTGCCTGGGCGGGGCCAAAATTGCTGTTCACCCGCTGCGCCCGGGTGTCCACCATGGTGGCGAAGTCCTCCCGCTCCCGGTCCGCCACGGGCATCCGGCCCAGATCCAGTGCGAACCAGATATCCGCATCCAGGCCCATCTGGTGACTGGCATGGCCCGTCGGCATGCGCCCGCCGCGCGGCATCGACATGTCGCCGACGGACAGGATGCCCAGCCCCTCCCGCTCCACCTCGCCGGCCAGAGCCTTCAGATAGGCCAGAAGCAGCGGGTGGCCGTAATTGCGGTGGCGGGACAGGTTCATCACCTGAAAACCGGGCCCGTCGGCGGGCAGCGCCCCGGCCCCGCGCACACAGCCATTGGCATAGCCGCCGATGGGTTCCGCGTCCCCCTTGCCGGGGTTGCGCAGGCTCTGCGGGGCGGGTGCGCTGCTGTACGGGGGGCTGTCGGCGGCCAGAACCGGGCCGGTGCCCAGCAGCAGGGGCAGCAGCAGCAGCGGGGCTGAATGGCGCCTCAGACGCCCCATTGCCGCACGCGGCCCGTATCGACATGCACGAAGCCGGACCGGCTATAGATGCCGACGCCGCCCAGGCGCAGGTTCAGCGCCTCCTGGCGGATACGGCTCAGCTGGCGGCCGGCCATGGCGATGTCGATGGCCTTGCCTTCCATATGCAGGCTCTTGGTCGCCACCCCTTCCGACTTTGACGCCAGCATGGCGTTGGTCTTGGGGCAACGATAGCCCGAGATGACCTGAAACGGCTCATCGGTGCGCAGGCGCAGGCGCAGTTGGTGCAGCAGGTCCAGCAGCTTCGGATCCATGGACCCGACCTCGCCCGTGCGCCAGTCGCGCAGCATATGGTTCACATCCTTCAACGCCGACCGGTCATAGGTGCCGTTGTTGAAATAGGTGATTTTCAGCTTTTCATTGGTGTGCAGCGACACGAAGGACAGTTGCCGGCGCGGCGCGCTGACCGGTGCGGCATCGGCCGGGTTGGTCAGGATGGTGGGGGCGGCGATGGCGGCACCGGCACCCAGAAACAAACCGCCCAGACCGCGCAGAAAGCCGCGACGGCCGGATTCGACGCCAAGATCGACAGGCAAACGGGAGGGAGAGGGGGAATCCGGGGGGGCGGCGAACATCTGTCCAATGGTCAGATCGGTCGTGTTCGGCCGTGCCACCATGCCTCAATCCCCCTTTGCCCCATCTTGCACCCCCCGCGTCCGTTGCGCCGGGGACACTCTCTTTCCTGATTTCGTCAAATGAGCCTGCGTCACAAGCAGGACACAATTGCACTCATGGCAGAACGGCATAGAGGGTGCAAGCGCAAATCCACCCTTCCGGCCTATTTCCCGCCTATCTCTTCCGTGATCAGGGCGTCATTGCGGGCTGTCCTTGCCCTGGCCGGCGGCGGCCCCGCCGGGGGCCATGCGGGCCTCGGCCTCCACCGCGTCCCATTTCACCCGCGAGGCCCGCATGGCCATGGCCAGCTTGCGGTCGCGGCCATAGATGTCGGAGCGGAAATTGACCGATCCGTCATTGGCCACAAAGACGGTGACATAGGAGATATGGATGGGGATGGGCTGTTTCAGGCGCACGATGGTGCGCTGGCCGCCGGCCAGCGCCTCGTCCAGGCGTGTGCGGGGCCAGTCCACCGTACCCGTCAGGCGCAGAATGGTCTCCGCCACATCGAACGGATGTTCCACCCGGATGCAGCCATGGCTGAAGCTGCGGTTGGCGCGGTTGAACAGGTTCTTGGATGGCGTGTCGTGCAGATACACATCGAATTCGTTGGGGAACATCATCTTGATGCGCCCCAGGCTGTTCTTGTCGCCCGGCACCTGACGGACGCGATAGGGCAGGCGCGTCATGTGCGCCCAGTCCAGACTGTACGGGTCCACCGGCACTGCCGTTTCCGACCAGTCTGACAGCAGCTCATAGCCCTGCTTGGCCAGATAGGACGGGTCCTTCCTGGCCTTGGGGAAAATCTCGTCCCGCACGATCTTGGCCGGGACATGCCAGTATGGATTGACCTCCAGATAGGACATCTTGCGCGAGAAGACGGGGGTACGTGTGGAGGTGGTGCCCACCACGACGCGCGCCTCATGCACGACATTGCCCTGGTCGAAGATCGACAGGTGGAAGGCAGCCAGATTGACCAGGATATAGGACCGGCCCATGTCGATGGGCATCCAGCGCCAGCGTTCCAGATTCATGGCGATCTGGGCCACGCGCTGATCGGCCGTGATGTTCAGCGCCAGCAGCGTCTGCTTGCCCAGAACCCCATCCGGTTCCAGCCCATGACGGGCCTGGAACTTCTTCAGCGCCGCGATGGTGGCCTCATCGAACAGGGTCGGGTCTTCCGGTAGGGTCGCATCGGCGGGCAGTTCGCCGGTGACCTTAAGCCGCGCCCGCAGGGCCGGCAGTCGTTCGTCATTGCCGCCCGGCTTCAAGGAGATATCGGTCACCGGCACGGGCTTCCACCCGCCGGCCGCCGTCAGCTCGCGGTACTGCTGCAATGCCCCTTTCAGGTACTGATATTCTGCTCGGCGTGGCGGCAATGCGGACAGTTCCACACCCGCATCTTCCACGGCAGCCAGCCGGTTCAGCAGGGCCAGCGTATCGATCTCGCGCTTTTCGACATAAAGCTCGTTGTCGATGGACATGGGCGCCAGCCGGCCTGTGGCCAGATCGCGCCCATAATCCAGGGCACCGTGCGACAGCAATACTTCCAGTTCCGCCAGCGCGTCGGGGCTGTCGCCGCGTTCCATCAGTGTGGTGATGCGGGCCACCCCATAATCGGCGGGGTTCAACCCGTCCTGGGCGGCCTTTTGCAGTGCGGTCAGCAGCAGCCCCGCCTTGGCTGTCGGCTTGCCATGGTCAATCCAGGCGGGGGCAAATTTGCGCTGGTCATAGAATTTGTCCAGCGTGGCCAGATCCTGGCTGTCGCGGTCATTTTCCGGTGTATTGACCCCGCTGGTCAGCCGTAGCTGCAGGGCCGTGGTGAAGTCCCGGGCGGCGAGCACGGGAGAGGTCAGGACCATCAGGCCGGTCAGAAGACCAACGGCAAAACCACGCGACAGAACCGAACCCACCAGCTTCTCCCCTCACCGCTTCAGACCGGAAGAAGCGTAGCATCGGGCGGTTGAACGGAACAGAACAGTCCGCCGGATCACGCCTTGGGTGGCAGTTCATCTCTTGCAACAGGCGACTGGTTTCGCCCGGCTTTGTTAAGCACAGTCAGGAAGTCTTCCTTCGCCGAACCGGCGGCCTTGAGGCGGAAAAGCATTTCCGGTTGTGCCTGTGCTGCCACCCGTCCCGCAAGGGCGGCGGTGATATACGCGTTGAGGTCCACACCGGCGCGTTCCGCCTGATCGGCAGAAGCTGCTTCCCGTTCGTCAGGAATGCGGAACGTGACGCTCCCGTATCGCTTCGTAATCCAGCCACAATTACCGATGATCAAGGACAAGCTTCAGGGCCTCTCCGCATGGTCTAGATACCGTATGCGGTATCAGGATGCAGAACAAGCCGCCGTCGGTTCCTTAATCCATTCGTCACCGTGTCGGGCGCGGGGTCGGGCCGGAATAATCGTAGAAGCCGCGGCCGACCTTGCGGCCCAGCCAGCCCGCCTCGACATATTTCACCATCAGGGGGCAGGGGCGATACTTGCTGTCGGCCAGGCCTTCATACAGAACCTGCATGATCGACAGGCAGGTATCCAGACCGATAAAATCGGCCAGTTCCAGAGGCCCCATCGGGTGATTGGCGCCCAGCTTCATGGCCGTGTCGATGGCCTCCACCCCGCCCACACCCTCATAAAGTGTGTAGACCGCCTCATTGATCATCGGCAGCAGGATGCGGTTAACGATGAAGGCGGGGAAATCCTCGGCGATGGCGGCGGTCTTGCCCAGACGGGCCGTCAGCGCCTTGATCGACTGGAACGTGTTGTCATCGGTGGCGATGCCCCGGATGATCTCCACCAGCTGCATCACCGGCACCGGGTTCATGAAATGCATGCCGATGAATTTTTCCGGCCGGTCGGTGGAGGCCGCCAGACGGGTGATGGAGATGGAACTGGTATTGGTGGCGATGATGGCGCTGGGCGACAGGTTGGGGACCAATGCCTTCAGGATCAGGCGCTTGACATCTTCCGACTCGGTCGCGGCCTCGATCACCAGATCGCTGTCTTTGAAGATGGACAGATCGGTGGAGGTGGCGATGCGGGCCATGGCCACATCCTTTTCCGCCTCCGTCAGCTTGCCCTTGGCGATCTGCCGGTCGAGATTTTTGGCGATACCGGCCAGGGATTTGGTCAGCTGTTCGGCATTGATGTCCGAAATCACCACCGACAGGCCTGCCACGGCGCAGACCTGCGCGATGCCGCTGCCCATCTGACCCGCCCCGATAATGCCAACCTTCTCGATCATTGCTGTCCCCATTCAGGGTTGGAAATCCAACGTGCCCAGTCTTGCATGAAGGCCTTGCCTTCGTCCCGGCGACATTTGTCCAATATGGCCATCAAAGAAACGCGCCGGGTTATGCCCCGGCGCGTTGTCACGTCTTATCCCAAAGCCTCGGTCAGCTCCGGGACGATCTTGAACAGATCGCCGACAATGCCGTAATCGGCCACCTGGAACATGGGGGCCTCTTCGTCCTTGTTGATGGCGACGATGACCTTGCTGTCCTTCATGCCGGCCAGATGCTGAATGGCGCCCGAGATACCGACGGCGATATACAGTTCCGGGGCCACGATCTTGCCTGTCTGACCGACCTGGTAATCGTTTGGCACAAAGCCGGCATCGACGGCCGCCCGCGAGGCGCCGACAGCGGCACCCAGCTTGTCGGCCAGCGCGTCCAGCAGCGGGAAATTCTCGCCCGACTGCATGCCACGACCGCCCGAGACGATGACGCGCGCCGAGGTCAGTTCCGGACGTTCCGACTTGGTCAATTCGGCCGATACAAAGCTGGACAGGCCAGCATCACCCGTCGATGCGATGGCTTCCACCGCACCGGCCCCGCCGGCTTCGCTGGCGGCCTCGAACGCCGTGCCGCGCACAGTGATCACCTTGATGGCATCGCTGGACTTGACCGTGGCGATGGCATTGCCGGCATAGATCGGGCGTTCGAACGTGTCGGCGTCGATCACCGCGCTGATCTCGCTGATCTGCTGCACATCCAGCAGAGCCGCCACCCGCGGCGCCAGATTCTTGCCGAAGGTGGTGGCGGTGAACAGCACATGGCTGTAGCCGCCCGCCTTCACAGCAGCAACCACCAGCGGTGCGAAATTCTCGGCCAGCGGGTTGGCAAAGTCGGCACTGTCGGCGACCAGGGCCTTGGCAACACCGGCCGCCTTGGCGGCGGCGGCACCGGCGTCCGTCACGCCCGAACCGGCGACCAGCACATGCGTCTCGCCGCCGATCTTGGATGCCGCACCCAGCGTGGTCAGGGTCGGCTTCTTCACCGCACCGGTCGACGGTTCGGCGATAACCAGAATGCTCATGATTGGTGTCTCCAATCCAAAAGGCTTTATCCGTAGGTCAGGCCGAGGGGCATAGCCCCAAGCCCTGACGCTCGCAGGCACCGTTGCAGGTCAGGGCAGGGCATTCGCCGCGACCTGACCAGCGGTGCTCAGATGACGCGGGCTTCGTCGCGCAGCTTGGCCACAAGCTCGGCGACCGAGGCGACCTTGACGCCGCCCTTGCGCTTGGCCGGCTCCGTCACCTTCAGCGTGGTCAGGCGCGGGGTGATGTCCACGCCCAGCGCGTCCGGGGCCACCGTCTCAATCGGCTTCTTCTTCGCCTTCATGATGTTGGGCAGCGATGCATAGCGCGGTTCGTTCAGGCGCAGGTCGGTGGTCACCACCGCCGGCAGCTTCAGGTCCACCGTCTCCAGACCGCCATCGATCTCCCGCGTGACCGACACCTTGCCATCGGCCGGCGCCACCTTGGACGCAAACGTCCCCTGGCCCCAACCCAGCAGGGCGGCCAAAGCCTGACCCGTCTGGTTGCTGTCATCGTCGATGGCCTGCTTGCCCAGGATCACCAGATCCGGCGCTTCCTTGGCCACCAGAGCCTTCAACAGCTTGGCCACCGCCAGCGGCTGCACCTCGGCATCGGTCTGCACCAGCACACCCCGGTCGCCACCCATGGCCAACGCGGTGCGGATCGTCTCCTGCGCACCGGCGGGACCAATGGACACGACCACGATCTCTGTCGCCTTGCCCGCTTCCTTCAAGCGCACGGCCTCTTCAACCGCGATCTCGTCAAACGGGTTCATCGACATCTTCACATTCGCAAGCTCGACACCGCTTCCGTCGGGCTTCACGCGGATCTTGACGTTGTAATCAACAACACGCTTAACGGCGACTAGGACTTTCATTGGCGATCCCCTCGCATGATAGCCGGCGGTGGATGGTCCCCGCCTGTTTACCCTGGCGTTCAGCCACTTTTCACCTGGGCCTAAGATTGGGCAATCAGCGCCCGCCGTCCAGCCCGACAATTGGGCAGGGACCTTAGGATTGCTGCACTGCACATGTCAATAGAGTGCGTCCGGTAACGTAAAAACGAAATTTCATTACCAGCTTGCGTTTCTCTGACGCCCAAATCTTCCCTTTACGTAATGGGAAGATACCAAGGGTATCGTAGATTTCAAGGGGGTTTTGCGAAGCAATGGTGCGGCTTTACCCGCGCGTCAGGCCGGGCACCCACAACACATCCGCGGCCCCCTTGTCATTGACCCAGCGGCCCAGAACAAACAGATGATCCGACAGGCGGTTGATATATTTCAGGGCCGGCGCCCCCACCGTTTCCGTCAGGGCCAATTCGGTCATTTCCCGTTCGGCCCGCCGGGCCACGGTCCGCGCCTGATGCAGCCAGGCGGCGGCGGGGCGGCCACCGGGCAGGATGAAACTGTTCAGCGGCGCCAGTTCGGCATTCATGCGGTCGATTTCCCCCTCCAGCCTGTCGACCTGGATATCAATGATACGCAGGGGCGGGTATGGGGGGTTCTCCGCTTCCGGTGTGCAGAGATCGGCCCCTAAGTCGAACAGGTCGTTCTGGATACGGGCCAGCATGGCATCGGCCTCCGTCAGGACCGGATCATCCTTGGCCGCGCCCGTATGCAGGCGCGCCAGGCCCAGGATGGCGTTGGCCTCGTCCACAGTGCCGTAGGCGGCAACGCGCAGCGCATGTTTGGGCACGCGGCTGCCATCGCCCAGGGACGTCTGTCCCTGGTCGCCACCACGTGTATAGATGCGGGTCAGGCGAACCATGGATGCCCCTGCTGTTGCTGACGGGTCAGGAGGCCATGAAGGCCAGGGCGAACAGCACGACGGCCGCCACCTGCAGCCGGATGCGCCACCACATCAGCTTGTTGCCGTATTTGGCGTTGAAATCGCCGCCGCGCGCCATGGCGAACAGCCCGATCACCAGCACAGCCAGCGTGGCGATCATGGCCAGGACCATGAGAAAGATCATAAAGCCGCTCATGCCCTTCCATATAGCGCGGGACGGCCCTGCCGCCCAGGGGCAATCCGGGACAAATCGCAGCAGCCCGGGACTCACGCCCTCGTTTCTGATATGACGGGCAACGGCACCGCAGCCAGAAGAGCTCATGTCCTTGTCACCTCCCCGCCAAGCCGGCATCCCCTTTATCGTGATCACGGTCCTGCTGGACGTCCTGACCTTCAGCCTGACAATCCCTGTCTTTCCCTCCCTGATCCGGCAGTTCGCGACCAGCGAGGCGTCCGCGGCTTGGTGGATGGGTGCCATGATCGCCGCCTTTTCCATCATGCAGTTCGTCTTCGCCCCTGTGCTGGGGGCGCTGTCGGATCGGTTCGGGCGACGTCCCATCATTCTGGCCTCCATCGCCGGCATGGCTATCGACCAGCTTTTCTTGGCCTTTGCTCCGGGCCTGATCTGGCTTCTGGTGGGGCGTATGGCGGCGGGATTGACGGCCGCCAACATCACGGCCGCCAATGCCTATATCGCTGATATCAGCGGGCCACAGGATCGGGCCAAGAACTTCGGCAAAATGGGTGCGGCCTTTGGCGTCGGCTTCATCATGGGTCCGGCCCTTGGCGGGCTCCTGGCGGAGGTGGACCTGCGCCTTCCCTTCATGGTCGCCGCCGGACTGGCCGCGTTGAACTTCCTCTACGGCCTGATGGTCCTGCCCGAGTCGCTGCATCCCGCCAACCGCCGCGCCTTCAGCTGGGCGCGCGCCAATCCGGTCGGGTCGCTGCGGGCGCTCGCCCTGCATCCCGCCGTCCTGGGCCTGGCCGCCAGCCGCACCTGCATGGTGCTGGCCATGGGCGTGATGCAGATGGTCTGGGTTCTGTACACCACCAAGCGCTTCGGGTGGAGCGAGCTGGATAACGGTCTGTCTCTGGCCGCCGTGGGCCTGACCACGGTGCTGGTCCAGGGCCTGCTGATCGACCGGATCGTGAAAAGGCTGGGCGAACCGCGGACGGCCCTGCTGGGCATCGGCCTGGAGGCGACGGCCTATGCCGGCTATGGGGCTGCCGGGTCGTCCACGACCTTCGCCGCCGTCATCCCCGTGCATGCCATGAGCGGGATGAGTTCGCCCGCCATTCAAAGCATTGTGTCGCGCAGCGTTGGTGCCGATGAGCAAGGCTCAGTGCAGGGCGCCTTTGCCAGCATGCAAAGTCTGACCTTCATCCTCGCCCCGCTGATCGGGGCCGAACTGTTCGAAACGTTCACGGCAGAGGGGGCGACGATCGCCATTCCCGGCATGCCCTTTTATTTCGGGTCTGCCATGCTGGTCCTCTCCGGGTTTGTTGCCGCCTGGGCTGTGCGCCGGGCACCCGCCCCCAAAACCACTGACCCGCAGACGGAGGTCGCGTGATGGTAGATCATCTCCGGTCGCCCGGTTTTCTGCGCCATATCCAGGCCTGCAATTGGCACGACCTGTCGGGCTTCCGGCCCTTCAGCATCGCGGGTGTGACGGTAGGGCAGGTACGGGTCGGGTTCATGGAACGGCTGCTCACCCTGGGCCCGCCCTTTGTCGCCGATCAAGGCGGCATCGCCCTCCACCCTGACCTGACCGACGCCCCGTCCCGGTCAAGGGCCGTCGCATCCGCCCTTGACCGGTTGGTGGCGGCCGGCGTGATCCGCGAATTGCGGCGGGAAATGTATGCCGTTACACAGGGTTGGGCTCAGCCGACCCTGATGGAACTCGACCGCGCTGCCATCCCCTATTTCGGGGTCACGGCCTATGGGCTGCACGTCAACGGCTTTGTGCGTCAACCCGATGGCATCCATCTCTGGGTCGGCAAGCGCGCCCTGGATCGCGGCGTGGCGCCGGGCCAGTACGATAACCTGGTGGCGGGCGGACAGCCGGCGGGGTTGAGCCTCGCCGACAATCTGGTCAAGGAAGCCTGGGAAGAAGCCGGCCTGCCGGCCGATCTGGCCCTGAAAGCCCTGCCCGTGGGCGCCATCAGCTATCTCATGGAGCAGGATAAGGGGCTGAAACCCGATATCCTGTTCCTTTATGATCTGGAGCTGCCCGCCGATTTTGTGCCCCGCAATACCGATGGGGAGGTGGAACGGTTCGACCTGTGGCCGCTGTCGCGCGTGGCCGCCAGTGTACGCGACAGCGACGACTGGAAATTCAATGTCAACCTGACGGTGATCGATTTCCTGATCCGGCATGGCTGGCTGACACCCGACCATCCCGAATATCTGGAACTCTGCCGGGGGCTGCGGCGATAGGGCGGGATCTGCTCCCGCCCTATCGCCCTGCCGCTGGCATCAGGCGGCGTTGCGCAACTCCTTGATGAAGCCGTCCAGCCGCTGGTTCATGTCGCTGGACAGACGTTCGGCATCCTCCGCCGTTTCATTGGTCTTGCCCACCGCATCAGCGATGCCACCCGTCATGTCGGCCATCCGCGCGACGACGGCGCCCAGCGAGGCGGTACGCATCGATACCGTCTGGATTGAGCGGCTGATTTCCATCACGGTCGCTTCCTGCTGCTGCACGGCGTCGGAAATTTCGCCGGCCCCGCTGTCCAGGGCTGTGACGGCATCGGCCACGCCGGCGATGGCATCCACGGCGGCACGTGTCGCGGCCTGAATTTCCGCCACCTGACGGCTGATATCCTCCGTCGCGCGGCCGGTTTGCGTCGCCTCGATGGTGGCGTTCAGCGCCTGTTCTATATCGTTACCACCCAAAAGGCCTAGGCCGGAGGGGCGGGCAGAAACCGGCTACCTGGCGGCCCGCCTGCTTGCGCGCCCTGCAAGCCACCCCTGGCGGCAAGGCCCCTTGCCAGCGGGGCCTGCTTGCGTCATCTACAGCCAATCATGGGCATCGAAAATCACAGCAGCAATTTCGCGCCGGCGGCCCGCACCGACGGTCTGATCAATCTTGTCGGCCTTTCCCGCGAAGAGCTGGAAAGCACGCTGGTGGACGCCGGATTCGAGAAATTCCGTGCACGTCAGGTCTGGCACTGGATCTATCATCGCGGCGTCACCGATTTCGCGCTGATGTCGACGCTGGCCAAGCCGGCGCGCGAGAAAATGGCCGACCATTTCGTGGTCGACCGGCCCACGCCGGTAAAGGACCTGAAATCGGTCGACGGCACGCGCAAATGGCTCTGCCGCTTTCATGACGGGCAGGAGGTGGAGGCCGTCCACATTCCGGAGGAAGATCGCGGGACATTGTGTGTCTCCTCCCAGGTCGGCTGCACGCTCACCTGCCGCTTCTGCCATACGGGCACGCAGCGTCTGGTGCGAAACCTGACGGCAGATGAGATCGTGGGACAGGTCATGCTGGCCCGTGACCATCTGGAGGAATGGCCCAGCCCGCCCGATGGCCGCATGCTGTCCAACATCGTCATGATGGGCATGGGCGAGCCGCTGTATAATTATGACCACGTCGCCAAGGCGCTGAAGATCATCATGGATGGGGAGGGTATCTCCATCTCCAAGCGCCGCATCACCCTGTCGACCAGCGGTGTTGTGCCCATGATGAAGCGGGCGGGCAAGGAGCTGGGCGTGAACCTGGCCGTGTCGCTGCATGCTGTGAATGACGAGCTGCGCGACCGCATCGTGCCCATCAACCGCAAATATCCCATCAAGGAACTGATGGATGCGGTGCGCAATTATCCGGGGCTCAACAATGCCCGGCGCTGCACCTGGGAATATGTCATGCTGAAGGGCGTGAATGACAGCATGGCCGACGCGCGCGAACTGGTGCGCCTGATCCGGGGTATTCCGTCCAAGATCAATCTGATCCCGTTCAATCCCTGGCCCGGCTCCCCGTTTGAGCGCAGCGATTGGGAACAGATCGAAAAGTTCAGCGATTATGTGAATGAGGCCGGCTATGCCAGCCCCATCCGCCGCCCGCGCGGCGATGACATTCTGGCCGCCTGTGGCCAGCTGAAAAGCGAAAGCCAGCGGCCCAGTGCCACCCAGCGTGCGGCCCAGTTGGAGCAGCACAAGATCCTGGCCGCCGAATATGCCGCCCAGATCGCCGCCAAGGAAGCAGCCTTGGCGCTGTAGGGCCAGCGGCAGGAAATCTTGACCGTTTGGTCGAGCTTTCCTGCCCCGCCAATCGCCGGCGCCGGCGTCCGCAGGCTCGGAAATCCCACGCGGCGGGGGCCAGCAGTCGCTGGCCGCCAAGCCGTTTCAAGCACGTCACCGCGCGATGGGAAGCATTTCCCGCATGCCGCCCGGCAGGTGCGGGATCAGCAGGCGGCGGGCGGCTTCCCAGCGGGTGGACAGCAGCAGCAGGCCCGACCCGATGACCAGGGCGGCCAGCGCCAGGTTCATTTCCTTCGCCGTGCCGGCCATGGCGAACAGCTGCCCCATGGCATAGAGCACATAGACCAGGGCCGAGACCAGCATGGCCCGGCGGTCGATGGCCAATGACACCAGCGCGATCACCAGATATGTCGTAATGCAGGTGGCCAGCGCCAACCCGGGGCTGACCATCTGTACCGCGCCATTGGCCCCCACCCAGGAGAAGACTGGATGGATGATCAGGGGCGAGGCCGACAGGTGCAGCCAGAAGGCCACGTCCGACCGGCGGGTCGTGCGTTCCCGGTCCTGGCTGTCCCAGCGCATGGCGATGGCAAACATCACCAGCCCACCCATCAGGACCAGCAGGCGGATACTGTCCCGCAGCGACGGCACGGCCAGCAGCAGCAGGGCAAAGGCGGCCACAAGGGCGATAGCCGATCCGGCGGCGACCGTGATGGGCACCATGAAGCGTCGCCAATGGGCATAGGCGCCAATCCCGGCCAGCAGGGTGGCACCGGCCACGGCGCCGGCTGCATCAACCGGGTCGCGGACCTGTGCCCCATCCAGGCCCAGCAGATCGACCAGTAACGTCAGGCCCGCCAAAAGGGTGCCGCCGGCAAACCCGAGCAGCAGCACGATGCTGGACAGGGACAGGCGCAGACGGCGCGTGAAATATTCAGCCAGCCCCCAACTGGCGGCTGCCATCGCCAGCCCGCCCACCGCCGGATGCACCCGTCCCCCCAGATAGGCAGCGGCGGCCAGGATCAAGCCAGAGCAGACGGCCACGAACACATCGTTGAAGCCGGTCAGCAAGCGGAAACGCTCATGCTCCGTCGCATCGACCTGGCCCCGCCGCGCCGCCACGAAGTGACGAAAGCTGGCGACATTCTGGTCGCTCAAGATACCGGTCGCCGCTGCGGCATCAAGTTCTTCGTCTGTATACATGGTTTCCCCCCTCCCTATTGGGTGGATGAAGTATGCGGGGTGAAACGGCTGGTCGCAATCAC
>JAIXTS010000238.1 GCA_027483805.1 Azospirillum sp.
CAACGGCCCGCGTCCGATGATGGCTGGTACGTCCGCCTTGGCACGCTGGGCTTCGTCGCCCCCGAATATGAAGGGTCAGACACCTATAAGGTGCAGCCCGTTCCCGACATCGAAATCACCTATGACCGGTTCTTCCTGTCCCGTCAGGGGCTGGGCGCCAATCTGATCAGCAATGACAATCTAACGCTCGGCGCCTCTATTGCCTTCGACGGCGGGCGCAAGTCGAAAAAGGACCCTGCGCTGCGCGGCTTCCGTAATGTCGACGATACGGCGATCGGCCATGTTTTCGCGGAATACAGCATCGACCAACTGATGCTGTCGGTGGATATCGGCACCGACCTGTTGGGCGACGGCCACAAGGGGACGGAGGCCACGCTGTCGGCTACCTGGATGTTCAACCCGGTGGGTCGGACCATGCTGATGGTGGGTCCCTCGCTGACCTGGGCCAGTGGCGACTATATGAACTCCTATTTCAGCACGACGGTGGACCGTCTGGACCAGACCAGGGTAGCCTCTGGCTCGCGCACGGGATTCGATGCCGATGCCGGCTTCAAGAATGTCGGTCTGACGGCGATTCTGATCCATCCGCTGGATGAGAACTGGGCCATCACGGGCCTTGCAGGCTATTCCCGCCTGCTGGGTGATGCCGCCGACAGCCCCTTCGTGAAGGATAATGGCAGCCGCGACCAGTTCGTGGGCGGCCTGGGCCTGTCCTACACATTCTGAAGCCGGCGCCGCAGGCTGGGACCATCCCGACCTGCGGCCCGCCCGTCAGGTGGACGGTTCCACCGGCAGCACAACCGTCACCCGCAACCCACCCTCTGGTCGATTCGACAGACGGATTTCACCGCCATGCGCCCGGATGATGTCATTGGCCACCGACAGGCCAAGGCCAGTGCCGCCGGTATCGCGGGATCGTGACGCCTCCAGGCGGAAGAAGGGGCGGAACACATTCTCGAACTCGATCTCCGGGATGCCCGGCCCCTGATCGTCGATGGTGATCATCACATTCTCCCCCGTCAGGGCCAGGGACACCTGTGCTGTCTGACCGTATTTGACGGCATTTTCCATCAGGTTGCCCAGTGCCCGGCGCAACGCCATGCGCCGCCCGGAAATGGGGATGGAAAAGGGGGCCGGCGTGACGCCGACAGGCTTGCCGGCGTCACGCATATCCTCGCCCAGACGGGCCAGCAGCGCATTCAGCTCCAGCGGCTCGATGGCTTCCTTCGCCGCCTCATCCCTGGCAAAGGCCAGGGTCGAGCCGATCATCGCCTCCATCTCCGCCAGATCCTCCAGCATCTTGTCGCGCACGACATCATCATCGATGAATTCGGCGCGCAATCGCAGACGGGTCAGGGGCGTGCGCAGATCGTGGCTGACCGCCGCCAGCATGCGTGTGCGATCCTCGACGAACGCACGCAGGCGACGCTGCATCTTGTTGAAGGCCGACGCCGCCAGCCGCACCTCACGCGGGCCTGCCTCGTCCAGGGACGGGGCGTTCATGTCGATGCCCAGCCGGTTCGCGGCCGCTGCGAACCGGCGGAGCGGTCGTGTGGTGAAGCCCAGAACCCAGGCCGACAGCAGGATGGCGACCGCCGCCGACCCACCCAGCGACGCGATGAAGCCCGGTTCGCGCAGGGCATCCGTGGCAGTCACCGGTGCATGGAAGCGCATCCAGGTGCCGTCCTTCAGTTGCCGGGACACTTCAATCACATTGGGCTGTGGCGGCGGCGGTACCGGCATGCCGAAGGGCGGGATGGATACGGCCGGCGACATTTCCGGCTTGCCCGGCGTCTTGGGCTGCTTTTCGTAAACATCCAGCAGGACGGTATGTCCGGCACTGGTCCGCACGGTCAGTTCGCGTTCCTTAAGGCCGCGCAGCACCGACAGGCGCACCTCCGTGGGCTGTTCTTCGATCACCTGCGCGAATCCGGCCAGGCAATTGGCCAACTGCCCGCCTTCCGCGTCAGCCACAGCCTCTGCCCGGTCGGACCGGTACAGGCCCAGGGCGATGGCCTGTGACAGAAGAATGCCACCGACCAGCACGGCAAAGATCGAGTAGGACATGCGGTCGGTGAGCGCCCTCATGGTGCCTGCACCTCGGGTGAGAAGATGTAGCCGCCGGACCGCACCGTCTTGATGATGGTGGGTTCGGCGGGATCAACCTCTATCTTGCGGCGCAGACGGCTGATCTGCACATCAATGGACCGGTCAAAGGGACCTGCCGACCGGCCGCGCGTGATTTCCAGCAGATCATCGCGGGACAGGACACGGCGCGGACGGGTGGCAAGGGCCACCAGCAGCTCATATTCGCCGGCGGTCAGGGTCACTTCCTCCCCCTTGGCGTCGGTCAGGCGTCGCTGCGCCTGATCCAGTACGAATCCGGCGAAGTTGATGGCACCGGCCGTCACCTGCGCCACCCCCGTGGGCGTGGAGGCCCGGCGCAGCACGGCCTTGATCCGGGCGACCAGTTCGCGAGGGTTGAAGGGTTTGGGCAGATAATCGTCGGCGCCGATCTCCAGCCCCAGGATACGATCCGCATCCTCCCCCATGGCCGACAGCATGACGACAGGGGGGCCGCCTTCCGCGCGCACGGCGCGGCAGAGCGACAGCCCATCCTCACCCGGCATCATGAGATCCAGGACGATCAGGTCGATATTGCGGTCAGCGAGGTAGCGACGCATCTCCTGCCCGTCCTTGGCCGCCGTCACACGGTAGCCATGGCGCGTCAGATAGCGCGTCAGCAGATCGCGGATTTCACGGTCGTCATCGACGACCAGGAGGTGTGTGCTGCTCTCGGTCATGGCGCCATCATAATCGAA
>JAIXTS010000373.1 GCA_027483805.1 Azospirillum sp.
AGCAGCAGGGTGAACAGCACGATGGCGGCGGCGTCATTGAACAGGCTCTCGCCTTCCACCAGGATGGTCAGGCGGCGCGGCGCGCCCAGGTCGCGGAAAATGCCGACCACGGCCGCCGGATCGGTGGTGGCGATGATACTGGCCAGCAGCAGACAGATGATCAGCGCCTTCTGTGTCGGCATGCCATGCCACAGGCCCCAGACCCACCACATGGCAAAGCCCGCGACGACTGTACAGACCAGCACCGCCACGATGGCCAGCAGCAGGATGGGACCCAGATCGTCCAGCATGCGCCGCACATCTACGCCCAACGCCGTTTCGAACAGCAGCACGGGCAGGAAGATGTAGAGGAAGGCGGCGGAGGTCAGTTCCACATTGCCGACGGCATTGATGAAGGCGGTGACCGGCCCTGTCACCTCGCGCTCCACCCCGCCGCCCAGATGCAGCAGCAGGCCGATCCCCACGCCCAGCGCCGCCAGCACCACCGTGTAGGGCAGGCCCAGCCGCTTCGCCAAGGGCGGCAGCAGGCTGACCAGACCGAGCAGGCCGGCCACGGCCAGAAGCGTGTTGATCAAGGTTTCCATCGTCGTCACACGCGGCAGGGCGGGGATCGGGCGCCAGGATGACACGGATATCATCGCTTCCGCCAGCACCAGCACCCGGCGTTGGTGGAAGGTCGCCCCTGCGCCATGCTTGCCGCTTGCAGGGCGGTGTCGTAGGCTCACCCTGTTGATTTAACGATGTTCACGATGGCGGCCGTCCCGGGGCAGGGACAGGCACGGCCATCGGGCCGGGGGGCAATGGGGATGGCGGAGGACCTGCTGGATTTCGCGGCGGAGCCAGCAACGGCTCTGGCTTCGCCGGCATTGCCGCCTTGGCTGGTCCTGATCGTCGATGATGACCCGTCGGTTCATTCCGTGACCCGCCTGGCCTTGCGCGACATGCTGCATGCGGGGCGCAAGCTGCTGTTCCTGTCCGCCTATTCGGCGGCCGAGGCGCGGCAGATGCTGGCCATCTATCCCGACATCGCCCTGATTCTGCTGGATGTGGTGATGGAAGCGGAGGATGCGGGCCTGCGCCTGATCCGGACCGTCCGGGAAGAGATGGGCAATCATGATGTGCGCATCATCCTGCGCACCGGACAGCCCGGTCAGGCGCCGGAGCGCGAGGTGGTGGAGCGCTACGATATCAATGATTACCGCGCCAAGGATGAACTGACGGCCCGGCGCCTCTGGACCTCGGTCTATACCGCCCTGCGCGCCTTTGAACAGATCCGCGCGCTGGACCAGCACCGGGCGAGCCTGACCCATGTGCTGGACGCGTCGGCGCGCCTGTTCGGCGAACATGATCCCGAGCGTCTGGCCCATGCCGCCGTCGATGCCCTGTCCGCCGTGGCCGGACCGGGGGCCGGGGTGCTGCTGGTCCGCTGCGACCGGCTGCCCGATGGCACGGCGGGGGAACCGCGGCTGCTGGCCGGCATCGGGGAGGGAAGGGTGGCCATGACCCCGGGCGCGCTGGCCCATCTGGTCCCGGCCGAAATGGGGCAGCAGGTGGCCGCCACGCTTGCCGCCGGCACCGCGCAATCGGGTAAGGACTGGTTCGCCCTGCCGGCCAACCTGTCGATGGATGCCGCCATCATTCTGCATCTGTCGCATCTGGCGCCGGGCCGTGTGCCGGATGCCGGCATGCTGTCGCTGTTCGCCCGTACCGTCGCCATTGCCCTGGAAAATGCCCGGATGCTGGTGCAATTGTCCAAGGATCGGACGCATGACCGCGCCACGGGCCTGCTGAACCGGCTGGGTTTTATCCAGGCCATCGAAACGCGGCTGGCCCGCATGCAGCCGGGCGGTGCGGACAGCGTGGCCGTGGGCATCATCGACCTGCGCCATTTCCGCGACATCAACCAGGAACTGGGCGTGGCCGCCGGCGACCGGCTGCTGGTCAGCACGGCCCAGCGCGTGACCGCCGCCGCCGGACCGGAGGCGGTCTGCGGACGCACCGGCGCCGATCAATTCGCCCTGCTTCTGCCCGGCGCCCCTGCCCTTGCGGCCGCACGCGATGCGGTGCATGCCGTGGCGGGTGCCGTCAGCGAACCCGTGATCCTGGCCGGACGGGAGGTGCATCCCATGTCGTCACCCGGCCTTGCCTGGTGCAACTGCCCCGGCCGCCATGGGGAGGAGTTGCTGGCGCGGGCGGAGGAGAGCATGCAGGCTTCCAAACGCGCCTATGGCCGCCTGCAGGAGGTGGTGATCGGCGCCGACCGGGCCGATGGTGGCCGCCTGGGCCTGACGATGGAACTGGGCACCGCCCTGAAACAGGGGCAGTTCGAGCTGTATTACCAGCCCATCGTCGATGCCGCGACGCGGGAGATTGTGGCGTTCGAGGCGCTGGTGCGCTGGAATCACCCGTCGCGCGGCATCGTCATCCCCGCCGCCTTTATCCCCACGGCGGAGGAAACCGGCCTGATCGTGCCCATCGGCACCTGGGTGATGCGCGAAGCCGCGCTGCAGACCGCCGACTGGACGCGCCGGGCCGGCAGACCGGTCTGGGTCTCCGTCAATATCTCCGCCGCCCAGTTGTCGGAACCGGGCTTCCTGGACAATGTACGGCAGGTGATCGCCGACAGCGGCGTCGATCCCACGCTCCTGAAGCTGGAAGTGACGGAAAGCACCATTATCGGCGACCCGGCCCATGCGGCGGAAATCCTGACCGGCCTGCGCGATCTGGGCATCCGGCTGTGCATGGATGATTTCGGCACCGGCTATTCCAACCTGTCCTACCTGCAGACCCTGCCATTCGATTTCCTGAAGGTGGACCGGGCGTTCGTGTCCAGCATGATCGACCGTTTCGAAAGCCGGACCATCCTGCGCACCATGCTGGCCCTGGCCCAGCAGCTGGCCCTGGAAGTGGTGGCCGAAGGGGTAGAAACGGACGAGCAGGCCGACGAACTGTCACGTCTGGGCTGCGGCTTCCTGCAAGGCTACCTTTATGGCCGCCCCATGCCGGCGCTGGAGGCCGGGCGCTTCATCGGGGTTTGATCCCGGAGCGGACTGGAAGCATCCCCTGTCGTTATCCCGGCCTGCGCCGGGATAACGTAGAAAGACGCGATTCCAGTCAGAAGGAAGACGACTTACTCCCGCTCCCGGATGCGGTGATGGAAGGGTTTGGGCTGGGTCGCCTCCCGATCGATCATCTCGCGCATCCGGTCCTCGGCACCGGCGATCAGGTCGGGGATCAGGTCGGCTTCCGGCAGATTTTTCCAGTATTTCTTGGGCATCTGCGACTGCATCGCCTGCACCTTCAACCGGGCCGGATTGAAGATATGGGTGAAATAGGTGCGCCACAGATCATCGGTGGCGTCGATCAGGTCCGGCTTCGCCGACGGTTGGTCCGACAGGGTGAGTTCCCGCCCGTCCCACGCGGCCGATCCCTTGGGCGTGGCGATGATCCAGTCCATGTCGGTGAAGCGGCGCTGAAAAAAGCCGGATGTGCGGCCCACGATAAAATTGTCCGGCTCAAACCAGGCGGCAAAGCGCCGGCGCCCATCGCGCGGCAGCCCCATCTCCTTGAACCGGACAAAGGCCTTCATCTTGTGTGCATCCCGTCGGATGGCCTTTTCCAGGGTCTCCGCCCGCGCCACATCCGGGTCCGACGGGATGGACAGCAGCGCCCGTTCCCCCTGTACCCGCCACAGCAGCCGATACAGCAGGGCGAACCGCGCCGGATCGCGGTGGCAGATCACGGCATCGGCCAGCGTCAGGAAAGCGGCGGGCACCGTGGGCGCCGGCACGGCCGGGTCGGGCGGCGGCAGCGGATCATCGGCAAGACCGAACAGATCGGCACCATCATACCGCACCTGCCATTCCACATCACCCGGCCCCACCCCGGCCCGCAGCAGCGCGCGCGCCGCGTCCCGCCATTCGGCCAGATCGCCGCGTCCGCGCAGACCCAGGCGGATCATCCGAACAGGCTCAGCTGCTGGGGCTTGGACGCAAAAAGCTCCCGCAGGTCGGTGCGATCGGTCAGGCGCAGCGGCGACCAGCCCTCGGCCATGATGAAGGGCCGGACCTTGCACACCGACACGCGCAGCCGCTCCAGATCGTCCAGCCGCAACCGCTTGTGCCGGCGGGCCGACAGAATGGAGGGCACCGAAATGGTCCCCAGGCCCGGGACGCGCAGCAGCATCTCCTTCTCCGCCCGGTTTACATCCACGGGGAACCGGTCGCGGTTGGCCAGGGCCCAGGCCAGTTTTGGATCGATATCCAGCTCCAGATTGCCATCGGCCCGCACCGACGTGATCTCCGCCACGTCGAACCCATAGAACCGATACAGCCAGTCCGCCTGATACAGCCGGTGTTCGCGCATCAGCGGCGGGCGCGACAAAGGCAGCGCGCTGGACGCGTCGGGAATGGGGCTGAAGGCGGAATAATAGACGCGGCGCAGCCGGAACCGGCTGTACAGGTCAACGCTGGACCCCAGGATGGTGGCATCGGTGGCCCCATCTACGCCCACGATCATCTGGGTGCTTTGCCCACCCGGCGCAAAACGCTGCCGCCTTTTGGTCTTCAGGGTCGGTTCCTTCGCCGCCTCGATCTTCAAGGACAGATCGGACATGGATCGGCGGATGCGGGCCGGATGTTTCTGCGGTGCGAACTGTTCGATGCCCTGGTCGGTCGGCAGCTCGATATTGATCGACAGCCGGTCGGCATAAAGCCCCGCCTCCTCGATCAGCTGCGGCGCCGCTTCGGGGATGGTCTTCAGATGGATATAGCCGCGGAAATTATGCAGGGTACGCAGGTCCCGGGCGACCCGGACCAGCTGTTCCATCGTGTAATCGGACGACCGGATGATGCCCGACGACAGGAACAACCCCTCGATATAGTTGCGGCGATAGAATTCCAGGGTCAGCCAGACCACCTCATCGGCGGTGAACCGCGCCCGCTCCACATTGCTGGACGACCGGTTCACGCAATAGACGCAATCATAGATGCAGAAATTGGTCAGCAGGATTTTAAGCAGGGAGATGCAGCGGCCGTCGGGCGCATAGGCGTGGCAGATGCCCATGCCCTCTGTCGATCCCAGCCCCCCGCTGGCCGACGAATCGCGCCGCTGCGTGCCGCTGGACGCACAGGACGCGTCATATTTGGCGGCATCGGACAGGATGGCGAGACGTTGTTTCAGCGATTTGGCCATTGGGGACCCGGCAGAACCATCGGATTTTGTTCATGATATGTTCTTTACGCTCCACGTCAAGTTTTCTGACCCAGGGCAGCAGGGAATGTCGGCAAGAGGTCAGGCCAGACCCCGGCGGGGAAAGGCCACGGTGAAGCGTGTGCCCTGGCCGACCCGGCTGTCGACATCGATGCGCCCGCCCAGACGCTGCGTGACCAGATTATAGACCAGATGCAGGCCCAGCCCCGTGCCGCCGGCATCGCGACGCGTGGTAAAGAACGGGTCGAAGATGCGGGGCAAGGTGGCGGCATCGATACCGTTGCCGTCATCCGTCACCGACAGTTCAACCCAGCCCGGTGTGCCGGAGGCATGGCACAGCGCAACGCGGATGCTGCCCGGCGCCGTCCGGCCCGTGAAAGCATGGGTCAGGGCGTTCATGACGAGGTTGGTGACAATCTGGGCAATGGCGCCGGGCGTGCTTTCCACCACCAGCCCCTCGTGCAGATCGGGCTCCAGCCGGTGGGGAAGCCGGCGCAACTGCGGCTGCAAACTGCGCAGCACCTCGCCCAGATAATCGCCCAGGTCGAAGCGGCGGACCTGATCGGTGGTCTGGTCCACGGCCACCTGCTTGAAACTATGCACCAGATCGGCAGCCCGCGTGATGTTGCCCAGGACAAAGCCCATGGCCTCCGTGGCGGACGCCACATAGTCCTGCAGGTCGCTTCGGCGCAGCGTCCCCTGCCGATAGGCGGCGGAAAGCCGTTCCGTATCCTGGGCAAAGGCGGTGGCCGCCGTGACCGCCACACCCAGCGGCGTGTTGATCTCATGCGCCACACCGGCCACCAGCCCGCCCAGGGCAGCCATCTTTTCCGCCTGGATCAGATCGCGCTGGGTGGTCCGCAGCCGTTCCAGCGTGCGCGCCATCTCCTCTGCCGTCAGGCGCATGACATCGATGCCTTGGCCCAGCCCCACCGCCGTCCCGTCAGGATCGACCAGCACGAACCCACGATGCAGCGCGTCGGGCTTACGCTCCGCGATCAGGCTGTTCAGGTCGGACAGGCCCGTCTGTACGGGCACCAGCAAGGGCTGCCGGTCGGCCAGATGGGTGACGGGGCGCCGTGCATAGAGATCCCGGCCATAACGCTGCGAAAAATGCAGCAGGAAGGTAGCGCGGTCAGCCAGTGCAACGGGTCTTCCAGCCGCATCAAGGACGATGACACCAGGCAGGTCTGGATCGGCCTGAAACAGTTCGGCAACGGCGCCGCAGCTGGTCCGTTCGGTCACCGACGGCGCCGGGCGGCACAGCCGGGCGGCGGTCCAGGCGCTTTCGGCCGTGGCACTGTCCAATGCTGGGGCTTCCCCGATGTGCCGGTCCAAAACCGCCCCTTTCCGCCTGGAAACAAAGTGTAATGTGATGCCAGAAAGCCGTGAAGGATTTGTGAAGCCCCGGCGGCGGTCATCCGCCCTTCATCACGGTCAGCGCCGAATCCCAGTAAGGCACAGGCCCGAACCGCCCCGCCATAAAATCCACAAAGGCCCTGACCTTGGGGCTGAGATGCCGGTTGGCGGGATAGACGGCATGGGCCGCGGCAGGGTCGGGCAGCCAGGCGTCCAGCACCGGGACCAGCCGCCCCACCGCCAGCGCATCCCCCACGATGAAGGTCGGCAGCAGCACCAGCCCCTGGCCATGCAGCGCCGCCTCGCGCAGCGCGTCGCCATTATTGGCGCGCAACCGCCCCCTCAACCGGACATTCTGCATGTCCGGCGATCCGGGGGCGGCGCGGAAGCTCCACTGATCGGGGGGCTGGACATTGGTATAGATCAGGCAATCATGGTCGGCGATATCCGCCGGGGTCTGTGGCGTGCCGCGGCGGGCCAGATAGTCCGGGCTGGCACAGATGACGGTGCGCACAGGGCACAGGCGGCGGGCCACCAGCGAACTGTCCTTCAATCGCCCGATACGGACCGCCAGATCATAACCTTCCTCCACCAGATCGACGAACCGGTCCGACAGGTCCATATCCACGGTCACTTCCGGGTACAGCCCCATGAAATCGGCAATGGCCCCGGACAGGTGGACAATGCCAAACGACATCGGGGCCGCCAGTTTCAGCACGCCGCGCGGGGCCGCATGCTGGCTGGCCACCGATCGCTCCGCCTCCTCCAGCGCGTCCAGCGCCTGGGTGACACGGGCATAAAAGCCTTCGCCCACCTGGGTCAGGCTGATATGGCGGGTGGTGCGGTTGAACAGACGCGCACCCAGCCGCGCCTCCAGTTCCCCGATGCGGCGGCTGGCAGCGGATTTCGACAGGCCCAGCTTGTCGGCGGCCCGGGTGAAACTGCGCCCCTCCGCCACCAGCGTGAACAGCCGCAGATCCTCAAGCCGGTCCATGTGGTTCCCCCTGGATTATCCCGCTCGGCGGGACAAAGCTGTTCGAAATTGGACCATTATCGGAACCAGCGCAACGGCCTATCTTCCCTTCAACAGCGCAACACACCGCGACAACGGAGAGCGAAATGAGCAAGGTTCTGGTCCTCTACTATTCCTCTTACGGCCATATCGAGACCATGGCCAAGGCCGTTGCCGAGGGGGCGGCGTCGGTCGCCGGCACCGAGGTGGTGATCAAGCGTGTACCGGAACTGATCCCGGAAGAGGTGGCCAAGCGGTCCGGCATCAAGCTGGAGCAGGATGCTGCCGTCGCCACGGTGGACGAGCTGCCGACCTATGACGCCATCATCTTCGGCACACCCACCCGCTTCGGTATGATGGCCAGCCAGATGCGCAACTTCCTGGACCAGACCGGCGGTCTGTGGGCCAAGGGTGCGCTGATCGGCAAGGTCGGGTCGGTCTTCGTGTCCACCGCCACCCAGCATGGCGGCCAGGAGGCGACGCTGCTGTCCTTCCATACCAGCCTGCTGCACCATGGCATGGTCATCGCAGGATTGCCCTACAGCTTCGGCGGTCAGACCCGCCTGGACGAGGTGACGGGCGGCAGCCCCTATGGCGCCACCACCATCGCCGGCGGCGACGGTTCCCGCCAGCCGTCACAGAACGAGCTGGACGGCGCCCGCTTCCAGGGTGCCCATGTCGCCCGTCTGGCGGCCAAGCTGTCGGCTTGACGCCTGTTCCGTCAAACGCCGGGCGCCGCCGTCCGGCGGCTTGGCTCACGGCGCATGGGCGCCGGGCCGGCAGTCGCCGGCCTCCGCAGGTCATCCGAGGATGGCCTTCGGCCCCTTATCCCATGACCGTAACGGTCCCTGCCGCTTCGCCAGTCCGGGGTGCGGCAGGGAGCCATCAAGGAGAAGTGTCATGATCGAACATCGCCCCTTCGCCGGCCTGGGCAAGGCCAACCATGGCTGGCTGCGCGCCAATTTCCACTTCAGC
>JAIXTS010000356.1 GCA_027483805.1 Azospirillum sp.
GGATATCGGCGAGCGTCTGCGGCGTTTTCAGCCGCAGCACCGGCACGCCCAGCCGTTCCAGCATGCCCACCGTCTGCGCCCGGGCATAGCCCCCGGCAATGACCAGATCAGGTTTCAGCATCAAAACGCTTTCCGCCGTCCCGTCATGGATGGGCAGGCCGGCGGCCCGGTCGGCATAGGGGGACAGATGGTCATCCCCTGCCAACCTTGTGAGGCCCGCCGTTTGCGCACGCGCGTCCAGCGCCAGCAGGAACTGATCCGCGCACAGCGACAGGGAAACCACGCGTATCGCCGGCGCCGCCCCCGCAGGAAGCGCCATGAAGGCCGCCAGCAGAAGGGCGACGCCGGCCCGCATCAGAAGGTCACCGTCACGCCGCCAAAGGCCGACCGGCCTGGCGCACGATAGGTGCGAACTTCCTGATAATCCTCATCGAACAGGTTTTCCACCCGCCCGAACAGGCTGACATTATCCAGCACCGCCCAGCGCGCCGTGAAATCGACGGTGGTGTAGCTGTCCAGGATGGGCGACGTGGCCGACGCCGTGTCGCGCTGTTTGCCGACATAGCGCAGGGCGGCGCCCAGATCGATGCCCTCGACAATGGTCCAGTCGATGGACGCATTGACCGTATCCTGCGGCCGGCGCGGCAGGTCGCGGCCCGTGACCCGGTCCTTGGCATCCAGGTAAGTATAGTTAGCCTGGATCAGCACCGTCTCGACCGGATTGGCTTCGAACGTCAGTTCCACGCCCTTGGTGCGGGCGCGGGCCACGTTGATATAGCCGTTGGAGAAGCCGATCATGTTTGTATAGACATTGCGGAACAGGCTGGCGCCGAAACCGACGCGGCCATCCAGCAGCTTCTGGTCAAAGCCGATATCGGCACCCTTGCCATCCTCTGCGACCAGGTTCTTGTTGCCATAGAACGGGTCGTACAACTGATAGAGCGTCGGGGCCTTGTTGGCGGTGCCATAGCTGGCGCGCAGCACGGTACCCGTGGCCGGCACCTGATAGGCGCCCGTGGCGCGCCAGGTGCCCTCGGTCCCGAACTGCTCATGATCATCGACGCGCCCGCCCAATGTCAGGGTCAGGTCGCTGGTGATGGCGGCCTGATACTGAACGAAGGCCGACTTGGTGGTGACGCTGTCATCCAGGCCCGTGCTGGTGCTGGTGCCGACCGTATTGGTGGTTTTGCCATCCTCCTCATCGACCGACAGGCCGATGCTGGCGATGTCGGCCTCGCGCAGGCGCAGATTGCCCTGGTAATCCAGCGCCTTGCGCCGGCTGTCGAAAGTGGAGAAGCGATAGAAGCCCGTGGGCTCGTCAAAGTCGCGGTCGGTGGTGGCGTACGATGCCGCCAGCACATTCTCGAACGTGCCATCCAGCAGGCTGAGCGTGCCTGCACCCCGAACCTGCCAGCTTTCCTTTTCCTGGGCCGAAGCCCCATCGGCCCCGAACGGATCAAATTCCGTGTCCAGCCAGGACCAGGCGGCGTTCAGATCGAAGCGCAGGATATCGGACGCCTTCACACCTAAACGGCCGCTGACCGACCTCGCATCGGTGCCGTCCTTTTCATTACCGGCGAAGGTGCGGGAGAAACCGTCGGTATGCAGGTTGGCCGCCGACAGGGCGTAATCCACCTGCTGCGTGCCGCCTGTCAGGCTGGCCAGTTGCCGGAAGCTGCCATAGGCGCCGCCTTCCAGGGTGCCACGGATCTTGGTCTCGCCTTCACCGCGCCGTGTGATGACATTGATGACGCCGCCCATGGCGTCATTGCCATAAAGCGCGCTCTGCGGGCCTTTCAGCACCTCGATCTTCTCGATGTCGCCGGTCAGCAGGCTGTTGAAATCGAACTCATTGTTTGCGCCCGAGGCGTCATTCACCTCGACCCCGTCGATCAGCACCTTGACCATGCCGCTTTCCGACCCACGCAGGCGCACGGTCGAGGTGCTGCCCAACCCGCCATTGCGCGAGATGGACACACCCGGTACGCGCTTCAACAGATCGAGCGCCTGCACCTGCTGCCGGCGCTGGATCTCGGCGCTGTCGATGACGCTGACGCTGCTGCCCACACGTTCCTGCGCGGTGGGTACCTTGTTGGCGGACACGATGATCTCTGCCACCTGAGTCGGCTCGGCCAGGGCGGCAGAGGCGGTCAGGCTGGCCGCGGCACCCAGCAGGGCAGCGCGGAAATAGGATACTCGGCTCACTTCATAACTCCGTTTCGTTCTTGTCGACGAATTCGGAGGGCATGCGCATGCGTTCACATCCGCGCCCTGGTGGGCACGTGTCACGTCATGTCGATAATCTGGTCCTGTCAAAGCCCCAGGGGGGCTTGGTATCGAACCGGTTCACCCGCGCACTCCTTCCGAAGCGCCAGCGCGAAACGGTGAACCGTCCCATCGGGGCACCCCGCCCAATGGCCGCGCGACGCATTGCCGATGGCAGGTCTCCTGGCTCGCGGGTCGTCGCACACGCCCGGCCTTCCCAGTTTCCCAGTGGCCATGTCGGGCAGTACTCGCCGCTTACAGTTGCGGGGGCAGCCATGGCATTGACACCTTGCGGCGCCGCACCATGTTCCCTTTTCA
>JAIXTS010000150.1 GCA_027483805.1 Azospirillum sp.
AGCAGGGTTAACTCCCGTCCAGGGAGGGGGCCCCTCGCTTGGGAATGAGAGGGGGGCCCGCCATGTGCTGGGCCTTGGGAAAAGGGGGCAACAATGCCTGAAGGAGCAATCGTCGTCGCCATCATCTTCATGGTGATCGTGGCGCCCGTCTGGATCATCTTCCACTACGTGACCCGCTGGCGCATCGCCAAGACGCTGTCTTCAGATGACGAGCAGATGCTGTCCGATCTGTGGCACTCCGCCAACAAGATGGAGGATCGCATCCGCCAGCTGGAAAAGATTCTCGACGCCGAGGCGCCGGGCTGGAGGGCGAAAGCATGAGCGATCGCCGCGACCCTGGCACCCCGCCGCCCTTCCCCGGTCGTGACCCGTATCGGTCACGGCCGGGCAGCGGTCGGCAGGACCGCAGCTGGGAACAGGAATATTTCGGAAAGCGCCCGGACCAGAGCTGGGCAGACTATTTCGGACTGGGATCGCAGACCTTCAGGGGATCCCGCCGCAAGTACCGCCAGCGTGATGACTGGGGCTCCGCCCCTGGCGCTGCCGGATCCTATCAGGACGATGCCCGCAACGGCTATCGGCATGAGGGGGAGGATGGCATGGCGACACATCATAGTTCCACACCCTACCGGCTCTGGCGCAGCCGTACAGACAGCAAGATCGCTGGCGTCTGCGGCGGCATCGCCGAATATGCCAATGTCGATGCCTGGATCGTCCGCCTGGGTTTCATCATCGGCTTCTTCTTTTTTCCTCCGGTCTTCCTGTTCGGCTACCCGATCCTGTGGTGGCTGCTGAAGGAACGGCCCACGGGCCTTTATGAAAGCCGGGAGGAAGAGGTGTTCTGGCGCACCGTCGCCACCAAGCCCGACCAGAGCCTGTCGAGCCTGCGCGGCAAGTTCCGCGACCTGGACCGTGATCTGGCCAAACTGGAAGGGTTCGTGGCTTCCCGCGAATATGACCTGCACCGGCAGTTCCGCGACCTGGAGAAGAAGTAAGGCGGCTGTCCCGCCCCTTCTTCCCCGCCAGCTTCAGGTGACGCATGAGCCCCTATCTGATCCCCGTCCTGGCCCTGTCCATCCCCATCGTGGTGCTGATTGCCCGTGGCGTGCGGCGCTGGCACCAGATCGATATCGAGGTGGCGCAGAGTGAGGTTGACCTGCGACGGCGCTTCCGGGCCCTGGATGATATCGACCGCCGGGTCGCCGGCATCGAACGCTATGTCACCAGCCCCGAATTCGGTCTGAACCGGCAGTTCCGCGATCTGGAACGCCCCCAATCCTGATCCATCGGCGCCAGAGGCGAAGAAGATGTTCAACACACCCTACATCGTTCCCGTCATGGCCCTGATGATCCCCATCGTGGCCATTGTCATGAAACACCTGACCGAGATGCGCGCCATGCGGGTCGGGGGCCTGTCGGAAGGGGCGGCCGCCGAATTGTCGGACCGGGCCGCCCGGCTGGAGGATCGTGTCCTTCAGCTTGAAAAGATCCTGGACGCGGAAGCGCCAGGCTGGCGCAGCCGCGCCTGATCCCCCGGGGGCTCCGGCCCTCGGTTTACCGGATGGCGGGGAAGTCCGATCCCGTCGTTCATCTCACACCCATGTTACCCACTTGGCGCGTCGATCCACCCGGCAGCAATGCCGGCACAGGAGAGACGCGCCTTTTCTTTGTCCCCCAGGCAATGTTCGGGTGGATAATAAATATTGAGAGCATCGATTAATAGAGCAGGGGAAACGCCAATAAGCGGCAAGCAACGTCAGTGTGTCTTTTTGATATATCACCGACAATCCGCTGCTGCTGCGCAAATATGTCCACATTGCGTTGCACTGTGCGTGGTTCTTTCATCGATATCCGGTATATTTCCGCTTTGATTCTGATTATTAGTCACTTGTTTTTCTCCTTTATTCATCATACTTTCCCTTCCTTACGGCCTATTACTTTAACAAGAGTCCGGCGCCGGTCTCCCTTTCTGGCCTTGTTTCTCCTGCTGTCTGCGGTGCTCATGGCCAATGCGCCGGCTTTTGCCCTGGTCTGGAATGGCTAAATGGAACCGCTGGCGCAGTATCGCACCTGCTGCCAGACCTATGGAGACCGGGACCCGGGCTGTGCCGTCGGTCTTGGCGGAAAAATAGGCACACCGATCGGAATTGATCAGGTGGATGCCGGGCGCGCCACGCTGGGCATGGCGGTGATGGTCCATCGGCAGGTGGTGGAGGACCTGATCTTCCGTGAGGATAAGGATGACCGTTGGAAGGTCTTGGGCACGCCTGGCCGGGGGCATGGCGGGCGATTGCGATGATGTCGGGATGACCACCATCGTCCGATTCCTGCACCGAGGTTTCCCACGGGCGGCCCTGCGTGCGACCATCGTGCGCCTGCCGGGCACGGCTGGTCACATCTGATCCTGTCCGTAAGGCGTCAGGGCGAACAGGGGGTGGAAGAGATTTTCCTGGATGACCGCCATCATAACGTGATGCGTCCGGAACAACTTGCCGCTGAGGGCAATGTCTTGATTGCACAGGAAGTGCCGGGCCGCCGGGATTGGCAACGGGCCACACACCAACCAGCCTTGATGGTCGCCGACCGCGGCGACTGAAGGGTGCCGATGAACAGGGGCGAGCCAGGGGAATGGGCAGCCACGACGAAGGTCGGGGTATACAATGAATATGTCGGGCATTTCGGCACTAATCGTGCATCTACAAACATAGAATTAACCAAACCGCCCTTTTGGAATTCATTCTTGCCTCAAAATCCATCAGAATCTCTTCTTTAATGGCAACCTGCTTCTTTGTTGAGCAGTCATCCAGCCGGCTTCCCCAATGGCATCCTTGATTCCGCACATGCGCAGCCCTGGCATGGTTGTTGCTGAAACGGTGTTTCGTATCAGGGGGATGCGGTTCGCGGCAACGCGATGGCCAAGGGGGCCGGCCCGTCACCCACCGATAGACGCGAAGGTGGACATGGCCAAACATGCCGTAAGGGTCGCCGTGAGGAACGTCGTCAGGGTGGTCAAGGCGCCGCCCGCCCTTGTGGCCAAGGGGGCCGTCGATGGTCGTCACCCTCACCAAACGGGCCGGCCGGCCGGCGTTCCGACATCGGAGCTTCTGTCCGGCGTATCCTGGGATGAAGGCCGCAAGGTCTGGCTGGTGCATCCATCATCCTTTCCGGCCCGCGGCTGATCGCTTGGCCGGCCCATGAAAAACGGAGGAAGAATGTTGAAGCGGTTGGGTAGTCTCCTGGTCCTCGCAGCAGCGCTGACAGCCTGCACCAAGGAAGAGGCCCGCGAGATTAAGCGCACGGATGTACCGAATTTTCCCATTGCCGCGGCAGTGCAGGTACCCAGCGGGTCTGATCTGTTTTTCCTGTCCGGCACAGTGCCGCCGGCCGTTAACAAGGACGCTCCCGCCGGCAGCACCGAGGTGTTCGGCAATACTGAGACACAAACGGTCAATGTTCTGACCCGTATCCAGGAAACGCTGAAAGCCCAAGGCCTGACCATGGGTGATGTGGTGCTGATGCATGTCTACCTGGTTGGCGATCCGGCCAAGGAGGGCAAGATGGATTTCGCCGGCATGATGGCCGGCTACACCAAATTCTTTGGAACAGCGGAGCAGCCGAACAAGCCGGCGCGCTCCACGGTCCAGATTTCCGGCCTGGTGACGCCGGGCATGCTGGTGGAAATCGAAGTGGTGGCTGCCAAGGCGAAGAAATGATCGGCAAGGGCCGGTCGGGGGCACGGGAAAGCCCTCGACCGGCCCTTCCGGTTTTGAACGAACCCTCAATGGCCCGCGGGTAGGGCCGGATGGGGGAACTGGGGCCGGATGGGCCTGTAGACCGGAATACCGGCGACAGGAACCGGACCCCGACCAAGCGCCCCGCAAAAGGGGCCATCTCGGGGATGAAACGCAACCGAGGAGGAAGGAACCAAACAACCGAGTTGAACAGGGGACCTCTCATGCAGGTGAACAACAGCAAGCCGGCCAAGCGCGCATCCGTGCGGAAGGTCGCATTCGG
>JAIXTS010000143.1 GCA_027483805.1 Azospirillum sp.
ACCGGCCCCGATACGGGGGAGCGCGGGAACGCTTTCATGCAAAGCGTCGAAATCAGTCTCTTTCATGCCCCACCCTTATCCCGCGTCGCAGCAACTTTGTCAAAGCTGCTGCGCGCGGGGCAGGCATGGGATTTTGGTCAGGTCGGGCGCAGACCCAGCCAACGGCGGGCCGCCGGCAGCTGGCGCAGAACCGCCAGATCAATCAGCGCCACCAGGATGATGGATGCGCCCAGCAGCGGCAGGAACAGCGCAAAACCCAGCAGGATCATGCCCATGACCGCGGGGCTGCCCTTGATCCGCAGCGGCGGCGGTGCACCCAGCGCGCCCGACGGGCGCCGCGTCCACCACATCACCGCCCCGCTGACCGACAGAAGCACCAGCCCCAGGGCGGCGACAACGCCCAAGAACTGGTTGAACCAGCCGAAAAGCTGTCCTTCATGGGCCGCGATGCCGACACCGACAACCCGGTCGATGACATGCCGGTCGGCAAAATCCTCACGCCGAAGCAGGGTGCCCGTGGCACCGTCCAGATCAATGGAGACCCGCTCCGGTCTGTTGGCCGTCATCGACCGCACCGCCCAGGCACCGCCCGGTTTGGCCGGCAGGTTGACATGGACGGGAGCTGCCAGAGACAGAGGCGCGACCGATGCCACCGCATCGGACAGGGTGAAGGCGCCCACCATCATGTCGGCCATGGACAGGCCGGCATGATCCATCGCCGCCTCGTCCGCATGTTCATGGGCATCGTGGCCGGCCCGTTCGGCCCGGCGGCTGGTGGTCCAGTCCTGCTGCTGGGCGGCCATACCCGTGGCCTTGCGCACCGCCTTGAACCCCTCTCCCCAGACCGACGCCCAGGGCAGACCGGTCAGCAGCAGGAACAGGGCCAGGAACGACACCCAGAGCCCCACCACGGCATGCAGGTCACGCCAGAAGGTGCGGCCCCCGGCTGTCAGCCTTGGATACAGCACCCCGGCCCAACCCTGGTTGCCGCGCGGCCACCAGAGATAGAGGCCGCTGACCACCATGACGATGCCCCAGCAGGCCGCCAGTTCCACGAACAAGGACCCGTTATCGCCCATCAGAAGCTCGCCATGGAACTTCTTGATCTGCTGCATCAGCCGGTCTTCCTCCCGGATCTTGTGCAGCACCGCCAGCGTCTGGGGATGGACATAGACACGCCATGTCGCCCCCTGCCCGTCGCGGACCAGCACACGCACCGCATCATCCGCCGCTTCGGGCAGGATATAGGTGCGCAAGCTCCCGCCGGGCACGGCGGCCAGGGCGGCCAAGGCCTGGGCATTGGCATCCGCCGCCGGCCCGGTCAGGACCAGATTGTCATAAGGCCTGTCGATCAGGGCCTCCACCTGTGGCTTGAACAGGTAGAGCGCGCCCGACAGGGCCAGGGCCACGATGAAGGGCACGCAGAACAGGCCGGCATAAAAATGCCAGCGCCAGATAGTGCGGTAATCCATCCAGCCCTTGGCGGCCGGTGCCTTACCCGTTCCGGCGCCGCCGGAAACCTTGGTCGACAGGTCCGTCATGGCGTCAGCCCTTCCATTTCAGTTCAAGCGTGAAGGTGCGTTGCGGATAGGGGTGGAAGACCCAGGCCCTGTCATTGCCGATATTGTCGACACCGACACTGAGCTGGGTTTCTTCCGTCATGTCCCAGGACAGTTTGGCGTCGAAGATCATCAGTTCCGACGTATAGCCATAGGTATCCCCGCGCTGTGTCCCCTCCAGATTGGTGTTGGGGCGCGAGGCATAGCGCCAGCCGGTCGAGAACTGCCAGTCCGGTGCAAACTTGTACCGGGCATTGCCGTTCAGACGCCATTTCGGGATACGCGGGAACTGCACCCCTTCGGAGGCGGGGACGGAACGGTTGCGCACGGTCTGCGCATCAATCCAGGCCGCGTTAAAATCGACATCCAGGCCTTCGATACCGCCGATATCCGCGGCCTCGATGATGCCTTCAACGCCCCATTGCCGCACCACGTCGATATTCTTGAAGGACGAGGTGACGACGCCGAACTGGTTGAAGCCCTGCTGGCTGAAGATCGCGTCCTCGACCCGCTGATAGAAGACGCTGCCCGTGAAGCGGACAGTGTCGAAACCCCGGCGCAGCATCAGATTGGCATCACGCGACTGTTCTGGCTTCAGATTGGGATCGAAGCTGTTGATGTCAAAATTGCCATTGCCATCCAGACGGCCCTGGAACAGCTCACCCACGGTGGGAAAGCGGGTGGCGGTGGCCAGGCTCAGCTGTCCCACCCAATCGCCGGGCAGGTCCGCCTGAATGCCGGCCGACGGGTTGATGCTGGTTTCCTTGCGGTCGACATAGGACTGGTATTTCGGCGCCCCGGCCACCCGCGTACCGATACGCCCGTCAAAGGCCCGCCACTGATCGGCCCGCACACCCAAGGTCAGCTTGACCGTCGGCGCCACCTGCCAGGCATCATCGACGAATGCACCCAAAAGACGGGAGCGCCCGCCTGTGCGGGTCGTAAAGGTTGGCGTGGCACCGGTACGCCAGTTGCTGACGCCATAGATGGTCTGATCGGTCTCATAAAGGCTGCTGTTGAAACCGATGGCCAGTTCATGATCGCCCAGCGTGCGTTCAAGCTGGCCGTCGCCGGTCCACCAGCCCGTATCGCCCTGGCGCGTGTCGGTGCCAGCCCCGCTATTGATACCGTTCAGGTAACCGGTGGAGGTGCGGGCCCGCTGTTTGTCGATCACGAAACGCGACAGGTTCAGGCTGGCCTGCCACGCGCCAATCGGGCCTTCCAGCTTGGCCCCGCCCAGGATTTCCCGGCGTTCGGTCTGGGACAGGTTGATGGCGGGCATCGTATATTGCTTGCCATCCACGCTCACCCGGCCGGTGAAGACCGGATTGCCGGCCGCATCGCGCAGATAGGTGGTGGGTGTGGTGCCGTCATAGTCGCTGGTCCACAGCACGGCCAGCAGGGCTGCCGACCAGGCATTGGCGAAATCATAGCCGATGCGGCCACGCAGCTGATCCTGGGTGGTGTCCTCCACGGTAAAGGCGCCGGAGACAGGCGTCTTGGTGATCAGTCCCGGATCGGTCACAGCACCGGTGACCAGGGTCGATGTCGCGGTGCCCGTGGCCGGGGTCAACTGGTAGAATTGCTGGGGATGCCCCTCATTCTGCAAACGGCGATAGGACAGGCGCGCATTCCACGGCCCGTCCTCCTGCTTCCACCCGAACCCGGCCTCGCCCGTGTAACCGTCAAAAGTGCGGTCGGTACCATATTGCTTATAGGGCTGAACGAAATATTGCGCGGTGGCGAACGCCTCTGTTCCCTCCTTCGGGGGCTTGGTGGTGATGGAAATGATGCCGCCCATGGAATTGCCCGGATAGCGGGACGAATAGGGGCCATAGACGATATCAAACTGCTGCACCTCGCCAGGGCCCACCACGCCCCATTTCGGCGGAAACCCAAAGCTGTTGCCCAGCAGGTTGGACACAACGAAACCATCCACCAGCACCAGAGACCGGGCCGATTGCGTGGAATGGGTACCGCGGAAGCCGGGAACGGCATTGGCATCGCCGATGAAGCGTTTGCGCACGAAAAAATTCGGCGCGTATTTCATCAAATCTTCGACATTCACAGCATTGATGGCCGCGAACTGCTCCTGGCCCAGCGAGACCGACAGGCCGCGCGGCACGATGGTGATAGGGGCATCGCGCTGGCCGATGACGATCACCTCCTGCAAGGCAGCAGCCTCGGCCAACTGGATATCCTGGGCAAGGGCAGGCGTGGACAGGGCGACAAGGGCGACCGAAGCGAGGCTGCGGGCGCGAATAAACGTGCGGTGCACGGCAAAATCCTCCGGCGACCCGACCCGCGATCACAGATGGCTCAAGCGGGCGGCGCCAATATGGGCGTTTTCCTGGGATGGATTGGGATCAGCAAGCCAAGGAAAAGGGCGGCGCCCGCGCCCCCAGTGTCGGTCCGCACAGGTGCCGGCGACGCCGGGCCCCCATGAAGGGACGCAAGGCAAGCCCGTCGCGTGCAGCCGGAAGCAGCAGCGCCAGCAGCAGCAGGACAGGACCCAGAAGGGTCATGGCCATGAACGGGCACAGGCCCGGATGGCCGGTATCGGCGGGGGCCTTGTCATCCCCGCCATCACCATCGACCTGGATGCTGGCCGAACCGGCGCTGGTACAGATGACCAGCCAGCCCTTGCCATTATCCGGGTTCATGTTGGGCATATAGCCGCCGGGGATCATCCCGCGAAGCAGCAGAGCAAGCAGCAGCAACCACGGCGCCACCTGCCGTGCCTGTCCCATCAGTGCGGAAAGAATGCCCCTGCCCATGTTGGTTTAATGCCGGCTGCCGTCCCAACCGTCAATGGCGGCCTGATGCGACCGAATGTTCACTTGCCATCCCTAGACGTTCTTCAAGCGATGACACCGGTGACAGAACATGTTAGCGTTAAAATAAACCCAGCAAAAAAGGCCGGGAAAAACGGGGAGGATAACAGGTCAATGGCAGGATGGACCCGCAGACAGGCCCTGAAAGGGATGGGCGCGACCGGTTTGGCGATGACCGGCCCGTCCCTGTCACCGGAAAATCCCCATCCGCCTGACGCCTCCCTGGTGGCCGGTCCCGCAAGGGACCCGCAGATCCTGGGCCTGAACACGAGTTTCCGCGATCAAGGCCGCCGGACCTGGGCGCGTCTGACACCCGACCGCATCGGCCGGGTGAGACAGCTTCAGGAAGGGCAGCAGGATTGCGACATGCAGGTCCCGGAAATCCACCGCCGCCATGTCTCCCATCTCTATGCCGTCTATCCCAGCGGCCAGATCGACAGGGTCGACACACCAGAACTGGCGGCGGCGGCCTGAACGCACCTATCCAACACCCCCTTTGACACATTCCGACCGACGAGAGAGAGCCTGCCCGATGACCGACATCTCCCGCCGCAACGCGCTCAGCCTGGCCCTGATGGGCAGTGCAGGGCTGGCCGCCGGAAGCCCCGTTACGGCCGCCGCCGCCCCGGCCGCCCCCACCTGCATCCCGCCCGGCAAGAAGGGCGGCCCGCAATGGGCCCGTGGGCTGGATAATCAGCGAAAGGCCGATCTGGGCGATGGCCGTTTCCTGAATCCGCTCTTCGCGGGCGACCATCCCGACCCGACGATCCTGAAGGATGGGGATGATTATTACATCACCTTCTCCACCTTCGACAGCTATCCGGGCCTTGTCATCTGGCATTCCCGCGACCTGCTGAACTGGAAGCCGGTCACGGCCGCGCTGACCAAAAATCTGGGGTCCGTCTGGGCGCCGGAACTGATCAAACACGAAGGCCGATATTTCCTTTACATCCCTGTGAAAGGAAATCCGAACGGCACCTACGTAATCTGGGCCGATAAGATCGAAGGCCCTTGGAGCGAGCCGAAATATCTGGGTCTTGGCAATTTTATCGACCCTGGCCATGCTGTCGGTGAAGATGGGTCGCGGTGGCTTTTTTTGTCGAGTGGCAACCGTGTACGGCTGACCGATGACGGGCTGTCCACGTTAGGTGAGCCAGAGAAGGTCTATAATCCCTGGCGCTACCCGTCCGACTGGATTGTGGAGGCATTCGCACCCGAAGGACCAAAGATCACCCGGCATGGCGAGTATTTCTACATGATCACCGCCGTGGGCGGCACGGCAGGCCCGCCGACTGGTCATATGGTGATCGCCGCCCGGTCGAAGTCGATCCACGGCCCGTGGGAGGATTGTCCCCACAATCCTCTCGTCCGTACCCAGAGCAATGATGAGTATTGGTGGTCACGCGGTCACGCCACACTGGTGGAGGGGCCGGCGGGCGACTGGTGGGCGGTCTATCACGGATATGAGAACGGGTTCTGGACGCTGGGCCGACAGACGCTGCTGGACCCGGTGGAATGGACAGCGGATGGCTGGTTCCGCATGACGGGCGGTGACCTGTCACAGCCGCTGCCGGCCCCCAAGGGTGGGCGCAAGGGGCCGCATGGCATGGCCCTGTCGGACGATTTCAAGACCCTGCAAATCGGCCCGAAATGGAACTTCTTCAAACCCAGCCCGAATGAAGCTGCACGCGCAAGCGTCGCCCAGGGCACGCTGAGCCTTGTCGCCAGCGGGACAGCGCCCAAGGACAGTTCGCCCCTGCTGCTGGTCGCCGGTGACACCTCGTACCAGTTCGAATGTGACATCGAGATCGAGGCGGGCGGTGTCGCCGGCGTGGTGCTGTTCTATGATGAAAAGCTCTATTGCGGCCTTGGGTTCGACGAGAAGCGCTTTGTGACACACCAATACGGTATTGAACGTGGACGACCAGCAAATCCGCTTGGCCGCAGGATGCGGATACGCACCACCAATGACCGCCACATCGTCTATTACGATTTCAGCGGCGATGGCGGTAAGACGTGGGCCCGGTTCGATCGCGGCATGGAAGTGTCGGGCTACCATCATAATGTCCGCGGAGGCTTTCTGATGCTGCGTCCGGGGATTTATTCGGCGGGGGCGGGCACTGCCAAATTCTCCAACTTCACCTTCACGGCACTGTGATCAGGCAAAAACCTTTACGCCCGCCTTCAAGCGGGCGTAAAGGCATGCCGCGCGCACTGATGTCCGGTTTCAGTCCTGGAAGCTGATCAGGTCATCCTTGACCAGGGCGGGATCAAGGACCAGCGGGGCCGTGCGGACATCCCCCTCAACCCCGGACAAGGTATCGACCAGCGGAATATCCAGGCGTTGGCGATCCACCAGGGCCGCCACACCAAAGACGGGCCGGTCGGCGAACAGGTAGGTGCCGCTGCGCGAGCCCGCCACCTGTACCAGATCGGCGGCCCCGGTGCCTGCGATACCGCCCACCGTCCCGCTGGCCGCAAACTGCCCGGCCCCGCGATAGGTCAGCGAACCGGCGCGAACATCCAGCCCCGTGGCCGTCCCCGCCGTCTCCAGCACCAGCCCACGCGTCAGACTGAGCGTTCCCGTCGCGGCGATCCGGTTTCCGGCAGTAAGCTGGGCGCTGTCACCGGTCACGCCGGCCAGACGCAGGTCGGTGGCTGCATTGGCGATGAGGGTACGGCTGCTGACGGTTCCCAGGGTGACCGCCCGCGCCCCCGTGACCGTCGCGTCCTGATTGGTGGTGACATTGCCAAGGCTCAGGGCGTCACCCGCGGTTACGGTCAGGTTGCGGGCGGATACCGTGCCCAGGGTCGCGCCCTTTCCTGCCGAAACGCGGACATCCTGGCTGGCCGTGATGGCGCCGGTCGTCAGGGCCTCGCTGCCATTCAGCGTGACGGTGGCGCCGGCAAGCGCACCCATTGTCAGGCGCGTGCCATTGGCGATCACGGCGTCGGTGACGCTGACCGGGCTGGCCAATGTCACGGCCCCGCCGGTCACGTCCAGCGCCGACAGCCCGTTGACGGGCCCGCCCAGCCCCACCGTGCCGCTGCCGGCCCGGATATTCATCCGGTACGGTCCGGCAACGGCCCCGGTGATGGCAACACCGTCCGACGCAGAACCGGCACTGGTGATGGTGCTGTTGGCGGCAAGCGTCACCGGACCGGCCAGGCGGATGGTCCCGCCCGCACTGCTGGCCAGATCGCCGTTCAGCGTGATTGCACCGGCATAATCCTGCTGTCCCGTGGTCCTGACGGCGCGGACACTGACACCCGCGCCGGCCACGGAAAGCAGCTTCAGGGCATTGCTGGCACCCACCGCAGCGTCCAGCACCGCGCGCCCGGCACCGGCATCGACCAGCAGGGCATAGGGACCGTTCACCGCACCGGTCAGCCGGATATCGTCACCGCTGAAACCGGCGGAAACAATGGCACTGGCACCGGTCAGGGTCAGCGGACCACCGACGCGGATGGCACCGCCAACCGTGCTGACCAGATTGCCGTTCAGCGACAGGGCGCCTGCATAATCCTGCTGGCCGCGGGTAGTCACATCCCGTACTGCGACAGATGCGGCACCGGCCGCAAAGCTGGTCAGCGCCCGGCCGGCCCCGACAGGACCCGTCACCCCGATCCGACCGGCACCGGCATCCAGGACCAGGGACCTGGCCCCGTCCACGGTGCCGGCGATGGTGATATCGTCCCCGGCAAAGCCGGCGGTGACAATGGCGCTGTTGGTCGCCAGCGTGACCGGCCCCGCCAGACGAATGGCGCCGCCGGCATTGCTGACCAGATTGCCGGCCAGGGTGACCGCGCCCGCATAATCCTGACGACCGCTGGTCGTCACATCTGCAAGCTTGACGGATGCACCGCCGGCGGCAAACAGGGTCAGGGCGCGGCTGGCGCCCACCGCGCCATCAACCACCACCTGCCCGCGGCCGGCATCGGCGATCAGGCTGTAGGCGCCATCGACCTTGCCCTGAAGCCGGACATCATCACCCGCAAACCCGGCGGTGACGATGCTGCTGTTGGCAGCCAGCGTGACGGGCCCGCCAAGGCGGATCGACCCGCCCACTGTGCTGACCAGATCGCCGGCCAGGGTGATGGCTCCGGCATAATCCTGTTGGCCACGGGTGGTCACGCTGCCAACCCGCACGGTCGATCCGCCGGCCGACAGCAGCGTCAGCGCGCGGCTTCCCCCCACCGGACCCGACAGGCTGACCGCACCGGCCCCGGCATCCGCCACCAGCGCATAGGCACCGTCGATCGCCCCGGTCACCCGTACATCGTTACCGGCGAAACCTGCGGTGACGATGCTGCTGTTGCCGGTCAGCGTGACCGGACCGCCCAGACGGATCGA
>JAIXTS010000370.1 GCA_027483805.1 Azospirillum sp.
AACAACCTGACCATGGCGGCGTCGGGCGTGCTGGTTCTCTGGTTCGGCTGGCTGGGCTTCAATGGCGGGTCGGTGCTGGGCGATCTGGACAAGGCGCCGGGCGTGCTGCTGAACACGGTCGTGGCCGGCTGTGCCGGGGGCCTGTCCGGGCATTTCCTGTCGGTGCTGATGGAACCCAAGCCGCGGGTCGAACATTTCCTCAACGGCATCCTGGGTGGTCTGGTCGGCATCACGGCCTGCGCCTTGGTGGTGAGTACCGGGTCGGCTGCCCTCATCGGCGCCGTGGCCGGAATCATCGTCATCGCTGGCGGCGTGCTGCTGGACCGGCTGAAGATCGACGATGCTGTCGGTGCCGTACCCGTGCATTTGTTTGCCGGCATCTGGGGCACCCTCTGCGTGGCCCTGTTCGGCGATGTGGCGCTGTTCGGCACGGGCCTCACCCGCTGGCAGCAACTGGGGGTGCAGGTCACCGGCATCCTGGCCTGTGGCGCCTTCACCTTCACCAGCGGCTATCTGCTGCTGCGCCTGATCAACCATGTCTTCCCGCTGCGGATCGATGTGGAGGCGGAACGCCTGGGCCTGAACGTGGCCGAACATGGCGCCACCTCTCCCATGCTGGACCTCGCCGCCGAGATGGAGCGCCACCGGAAGGAGGGCAAGTTCGACCGGCCGGTACATGTAGAGCCGCAATCGGATGTGGAACTGATCGCCGCCCAGTATAACCGCGTCATCGACCGGGTGACGTCAGAGATTCAGCGCCATTCCCTGCTGCTGGAGGAACTGGGCAAGGCCAAGGTGGAGGCGGAAAACTCCAACCTCGCCAAGTCACAGTTCCTGGCCACCATGAGCCACGAATTGCGCACGCCGCTGAACGCCGTCATCGGCTTTTCCCAGCTGATCGCTGATCAGGCCTATGGCCCCATCGACCAGCATTATGTGGAACATGCCCGCGACATCCATGATGGCGGCAAGCATCTGCTGGCGCTGGTCAATGACGTGCTGGATTTCTCGCGGCTGGAGGCCGGCAAATTCCAGCTGAACGAACAGCCGCTGGATATGGCCCGCGTTCTGCGCGGGGTCCATCGCCTGATGCTGCCGCTGGCCGAAAGCGGCAGCATGGGTCTGGTGCTGGAGGCGGGCACTGACCTGCCGGCCCTGCATGCCGATGAACGCGCCATCCGCCAGATCCTGATCAACCTGGTCGGCAATGCCGTGAAGTTTACGCCGGCCGGCGGCAGGGTGAAGCTGATCGCCACCCTTGAACCCGACCGCCGCCTCTGCCTCAGCGTCATTGACACCGGCATCGGCATGGACCCGGCCCTGGTGTCCAAGGCGCTGGAACCCTTCACACAGCTGGAAGGCGGGCTGGCCAAGGGCCATGGCGGGTCGGGCCTGGGCCTGTCGCTGGTCAATGCCCTGGTGCGCCTGCATGACGGTACCCTGGTGATCCAGACGTCACCGGGCAAGGGCACCAGCGTCCATATCCGCTTCCCCATCGCCCGCACGATCGAGCGCGCGGCGGAACAGGATCGCCGGGTGGGTTAAACCCGGTCCACCCGACCCGCATAACAGCCGCGCCGGGCCAGATGCACATGCAGGTACGCCACCTCGGGCCGCGCCAGATATTGACAGAACAGGGCGTCTGCCTGCTGGCCATCCACCACATCGGCATCCACGATCATGTCATCCGCGTCATAGGCGCGGACCGACAGGATACGTTTGGCCATCATGGGCGGCACCGCATCCCGCGCCACCGCGGTCTCGGCCAGCCCCTCGGTGACAAAGATCGGCCCCGCGGCGCGATAGGGCGTATGCGCGGGTTGATGTTGATAGGACAGCAGCAGGACATCGGTCCCCGCCGGCACATCGGCCAGGGTGACGCGGCACGGGTACAGCCCGTCCTGCGGCGCCGTCATGCGCCGGATGCCGCGTTGGGCCAGCGCCTGTTCATCCAGCCCGAACAGGGGGGCAAACGCGGCGGATTGCAGGCCGCTGACAATATAGGACATGGGGGTCGCTCCATCGGATCGTGATGGCGCCACCCTGCCCGCCCGCCGGCCCGGCAGCGACCCGGTTCTTGCGGTGCTACAGCAGCCAGCGCCCCTCGGCCCAGCGCAGGGCCCACAGCGCAGGGCGGCCCAGGGTCCAGCGGCCGGCCCAGTGCGCCAGGGCAGTGCCATCCCCCAGGTCGATAAACAGCGGCGGGCGCTGGCGCGGGGCCTTGCGCGGCACCAGACCGGTGACCAGAGCCGACAGGTTGTCGCCCAGCGTGTCCCAGCCCGGATGCCGCCCGCCCTCGGGGCTCACCGCCTCGCCCACGGCCAGCACATGGTCCAGCCCGCCCACCAACAGCTTGGCATCGCAGCGCAGACAGCCGTCGCCATTGACATTCAGACCGCTGGTCTTCAACCAGGCTGGCCCGACCCGGCCCGTGGCGTTCACGAACAGGTCGAAGGCAACGCGGTCACCGCCGGTCAGCACGGCCTCGTGCCCCTCCACCCGTGCGACGGCCGCCATTTCCTGCAAAATGGCGCCACGGGCCGACAGGTATTCCAGCAGGCGCACGCCCGCCCGTTCCGGCAGCCCGGTCAGCAGCCGACCGCGCGCCAGGATGGTGATGGCCACATGCCCGCCCAACCGCGCCGCAAGCGCGATGATGGCGATGGCGGCACCGATGGCCTCCAGCCCGCCACCCGCGATGGTCAGGGCCACCACCCGGCCCGGATGCTGCGCGAACCGCGCCTCCAGCGCCGCCCGCAGGTCCAGCAGGCGCGACAGCGGCCGCGTGGCAAAGCAATGCCCATGGCCGGCGGCGCCCGGCAGGGTCCTTGTCCCGGCATCGGGCGCGATGGAAAGCAGGTCGAAGGGAACGGGTTCCCCCTCATGCCGATGCACCAGCCCGGCCTTCAGGTCCAGGCCCAGGACGGCATCATCGATGAAACCGATCCCGGCCTGGCCCGCCATCATACCGGCATCCAGCCGCGCGATACCGGGATCGATGCGGCCCGCCAACAGGGCCGGCACCGCCTCGGCCCAGATTTGGGGGGCGGGTGCCAGAAGGGTCACGCGATGCCCGCGCCGCGACAGGGCGGACACATGTTTCAGCAAGGGCGGACGGGCATGACCGCCGCCCAGAAGCAGGATACGTTGCGAACCGGTCACCCGGCAGCCTTCGCCGTCGCGCCTTCATTCGGGTCGCGCAGCACATAGCCGCGGCCCCACACCGTCTCGATATAATTGTCGCCCTCGGTGGCGGTGGACAGCTTCTTGCGCAGCTTGCAGACGAAAACGTCGATGATCTTCAATTCAGGCTCATCCATGCCGCCATAGAGATGGTTCAAGAACATCTCCTTGGTCAGGGTGGTGCCCTTGCGCAGCGACAGCAGCTCCAGGATGCCATATTCCTTACCGGTCAGGTGCAGGGGGGCGCCCTCCACGCTGGCCGTCTTGGCATCAAGGTTCACGGTCAGCTTGCCGGTGCGGATGACGCTTTCCGAATGGCCCTTGGACCGGCGAATGATGGCCTGGACCCGCGCGATCAGCTCGCGCTTGTCGAACGGTTTGGTCAGGTAATCATCGGCACCAAAGCCCAACCCTTTGATCTTGTTGTCCAGGTCCGACAAGCCCGACAGGATCAGGATGGGCGTATTAACCCGCGAGGCGCGCAGACGCCGCAGCACCTCATACCCGTCCATGTCGGGCAGCATCAGGTCGAGAATGATGATATCATAGTCATAGAGTTTGCCGATCTCCAGCCCATCCTCACCCAGGCTGGTGGCATCCACGATGTACCCACCCTCGGCGGACAACATCAGCTGGATGCTCTTCTGCATGGCGGTATCGTCTTCGACCAGCAGGACACGCATGACAAGATCCTCGGGCTTTCAATGGGCGTCACCCATCTAAGGCATATAGGTTAACAGACGCTCTACGGATATGCTATCCGACCAATGGCAATGCCAGGGGTCATAGCCTGTTCATTCGTATGTGGTGATCCATGCCGGCAGATCGCTGCCGCAGAACGGGGGCATTCGATGCTTGATCACGACCAGTTGCTGCAGGAAATCAACGCCCTGCCCGGCTATGCCGTCTTCGGCCGTGTCACCTCCGTCCTGGGCATGATGGTGGAGGTGGGGGGCGTGGAACGGCGCCTGTCGATCGGCGGGCGCTGCCGGGTCATCACGCGCGGCGGCAAGCCGGTCCCGTGCGAGGTGGTGGGCTTCCGCGGCGGCCGGGCGCTGCTGATGCCGTTCGGCACGCTGGACGATATCGGTCTCGGCTGCCGGGCGGAAGTGGCGGAGGGTCAGGCCTCCATCTACCCGACCCAGGCCTGGCTGGGCCGCGTCATCAACGCCCTGGGACAGCCCATCGACGGCAAGGGCCCCCTGCCCACCGGCGACGTGCCTTATCTGATCAAGGCCGGCCCCCCGCCCGCCCATGCCCGCAAACGGGTGGGGGCCAAGATGGATCTGGGCGTGAAATCCATCAACACCTTCCTGTCCTGCTGCCGCGGCCAGCGCATGGGCATCTTTGCCGGCTCCGGTGTGGGCAAGTCGGTGCTGATGTCCATGCTGGCCAAATATACCGAGGCCAATATCAGCGTCATCGGCCTGATCGGCGAACGCGGGCGCGAGGTGCAGGAATTCCTTGAACATGATCTGGGGCCGGACGGTATCGCGCGCTCGGTCGTCATCGTGGCCACATCGGACGAACCGCCCCTGATGCGCCGGCAGGCCGCCTATCTGACCTTCGCCGTATCGGAGTTTTTCCGCGATCAGGAACAGGATGTGCTGTGCCTGATGGACAGCGTCACCCGTTTTGCCATGGCCCAGCGGGAGATCGGTCTGTCCGCCGGTGAGCCGCCGACCACCAAGGGCTATCCCCCCACCGTTTTTGCCGAACTGCCGCGCCTGCTGGAACGCGCCGGGCCGGGCACGGGGGTGGGCACCATCAGCGGCCTGTTCACGGTGCTGGTCGAAGGTGGCGACATGGAAGAACCCATCGCCGATGCCGTGCGCGGTATCCTGGATGGTCACATTGTCATGGAACGCCGCATTGGCGAACGCGGCCGCTATCCCGCCATCAACATCCTGCGGTCGGTCAGCCGCACCATGCCGGGCTGTAACACGCCCGAACAGAATGCCCTGGTCGGCAAGGCGCGGCGCCTGATGTCAGCCTATTCCGACATGGAGGAGATGATCCGCCTGGGCGCCTATCGCAAGGGCAGCGACCCGCAGGTGGACGAGGCCATCCATTACAATCCCGCCATCGAGGCCTTCCTGCGCCAGGGCAAGGGGGAGCGCAGCACCCTTGACCAGGGCTATGCCGAACTGGCGGCCATCCTGGGCGGGGCCGGCTGATGAAGGATCTGAAGCCGCTGATCCGCCTGAACCAGCGGGAGGTGGACCAGCGCCGCCGCGTGCTGGTGCAGCTTCAGGAAAGCCAGGAACAGCTGGTGGCAGAGCGCGAGCAGTTCGAACAACAGGTGGTCGTGGAACGCGATCTGGCGGCCACCGACCTGATGCTGGCCAAATCCTACCCGGCCTTCGCCAAGCGTGTGGAACTGATGCGCGACCATTATGAGCGCCGGGCCGCCACCTTGCGGCTGGAGGTGGAACGGGCCGAGGAAGCAGTGGCCGAAGCCTTCCGCGAGCTGAAAAAATTCGAACAGGTGCAAGAGCAGCGCGACCAGGCCACGAAAGAGGCCCGACGCTACCGCGAAACCCAGATGTTCGACGAAGTGGCCTCCATCCGCTTCTCCCGTCAGCAGGGGGCAGCGGAGGAAGCCGGCGATGCAGAGGCGTAACGCACTCTCTCCAGCTTATCCCGGCGACAAGCCGGGATAAGCTGGAGAGAAGAACTGGCAATGCTTACGCCGCCTTGGCGTTCACCACACTGTCAAACAGGTCCTGCACCGTTTCGCGCTTCAGGTCCTTGACGATGAACACGATGCGGGTGCTCTGGTCGGCGGTGGGCCAGGCTTCCAGCTGCACCGGTGGGTGGAACAGGTGCTGCACGCCATGGATGACGATGGGGCGCTCCGCTTCCTCGACATTCAACAGCCCCTTCACGCGCAGGATATTGTCGCCCTGCGCCTTGGCCACCGTCTCGAAGAAGGTGACCAGCCCATCCCAGGGCAGCGGCTTATCCGAGCGGATCACGAAGGACGAGATCTTGTCATTGTGACGGTTGACGTCATGGTGGTGATGGTCATGGCCATGCGCGTGATCATGATCGCAATGGCCATGGTCATGGTCACAATGGCTGTGGTCATGATGGTCGTGGTCATGGGCGTGTTCTGCATGATCATGGCCGTGGTCATGATCATGAGCGTGCCCATGGTCATGGTCATGGTGATCATGGGTGCAATGGCCATGGTCATGGTCGCAATGGCCATGGTCGTGATCATGGTGATGATCATCCCCACCCTCATAGGCCTCGGCCTTCAACCAGCGCTGCACGTCCAGCGACTTGGTGGCCGGGTTGTACAGCCCCGCATCGAACAGCAGGACGGGCAGGCCCTGATCCTTCTGCGCGTCCACATGTACGGCACCGGGGTTCAGGTCATGCAGCCGACGGCGCAGGGCCTCCACCCGGGCGGGTTCGGCCAGATCGGTCTTGGTCAGAACAACACGGTCGGCGACCGCCGCCTGCTTCAGGCTTTCTTCATGCTCGTCCAGCTGACCCATGCCGTGCACGCTGTCGATGGTGGTCACCACCCCGTCCAACCGGAAGCGCGACGCGATCAGCGGATCGGTCATCAGTGTGTGCAGGATGGGAGCCGGATCGGCCAGCCCCGTGGTCTCGATCACCACGCGGTCGAATTCGGGAATGTCGCCGCGCATGCGCTTCATGTACAGGTCGCGCAACGTCTCGGCCAGATCGGACCGGATGGTGCAGCACAGGCAGCCGCTATCCATCAGCACCATATTCTCGTCCGACTGCTCGACCAGCAGATGGTCCAGCCCGACCTCGCCAAACTCATTGATGACGACGGCGGTGCGCACCATGGCCGGGTCGCGGATCAGGCGCGACAGCAGGGTGGTCTTGCCGCTGCCCAGAAACCCGGTCAGGACGGAAATGGGCAGGCGGGGTGGCGGACTGGGCGGGGTCTGTTGCGTGGACAAGGGAGGCTTCCTTGGGAGAAGGGTCGGTTACATAAGGCGACATGTGGGGGGGCAAGGCCCCCGGCGTCAATGGTCGCGGCAGTCGGGGCAGATGCCCGTTACTTCGACGGTCTGCCGCTGCACGGTAAAGCCCTGGGCCGCCGCGCTTTCCGCGATGGCCGCCGCAATACCGCGGTCGGTCAGTTCGGTGGCATTGCCGCAGCAGGAGCAGACCAGGAACTGGCCCGTATGGGCCGTGCCGGGGTCGGGACAGCCGACAAAGGCGTTCTGGCTTTCGATCCGGTGGATCAACCCCTGTTCCAGCAGGAAATCCAGAGCGCGATAGACGGTCAGCGGCGCCACGCGCTTTCCATCGGCGGACAGGTCCTCCAGGATGGCATAGGCGCCGCGCGGCTTGTGGCTGGACCAGACCAGCTCCAGAACCCGCGCCCGCTGCGCCGTCAGCCGCACGCCGCGTTCGATACACAGCGCATCGGCGCGGGCCAGCGCCTCCTTGACGCAGGACCCGTGGTCATGGCGCACGGCATGGTCGTGATGGTGGGCGTGGGCATGGCTGGACATGGAGAAGCCTTCGGCAAAGACAGTGCCAATGTAGGCAGGCCGGCGGCGGAAGTGAAGGAGGGTTCATGCGCCCTCAATCGCCGGGCGCCTGCATCCGCAGGCTTGGCGACGCCGCACGAGCGGCGCGGCGGCAGTCGCCGCCGTACCCCCGGTCATCGTTGATGACCAGGGGTTACCCCCCCCCCCCCCAGCGCCGGACCCGGCCCGTGTCGATATCGAACAGGTCCAGCACACGTCCGACCGTATGGTCGACCATCTCGTCCAGGCTTTGTGGCCTGGCATAGAAGGCAGGCACGGGCGGATAGACGATCGCCCCCATCTCCGTCACCGTTGCCATGCTGCGGATATGGCCCAGATGCAGCGGCGTTTCACGCAGCATCAGGACAAGCCGCCGGCGTTCCTTCAGCACCACGTCCGCGGCACGGGTCAGCAGCGAACTGGTCACGCCCGACGCAATCTCGGACAAGGACCGCACCGAACAGGGGGCCACGATCATGCCCATGGTGCGAAAGCTGCCGGACGAGATGGCCGCCCCGATATCGGCGGCGGCATAGGTGACATCGGCCAGAGCCCTTATATCGGCGACCTTCAGCCCCGACTCGTGCGCAGAGGTCACCTCGGCAGACCTGCTCATTACGAGGTGGGATTCGATGCCCAGCCGGCGTAACGTTTCAAGCAGGCGAATGCCGTAAACAATGCCCGACGCCCCGCTGATCCCGACGATCATACGTTGGGGCGGTGTCGATGCCGGGTGCTGGTCAGGACCGGAAGAACCGGCCGGCTGTGGGAGGATATCTGCCATGGAGGTGATGTAGCGCCCCCGATGGTTTTCGTCCAGGGCGGCTGATCCG
>JAIXTS010000376.1 GCA_027483805.1 Azospirillum sp.
ATGGTGCGGCCGAAAAGACTCGAACTTTCACGGGTTGCCCCACAGCGACCTCAACGCTGCGCGTCTACCAATTCCGCCACGGCCGCAAACACATGCCGGAAGACCGCTTCTGGCGTGTCGCCATCAGCGGTGCGCGGTGGATAGCAAATCACGGCGGAGGCTTCAAGCACCAATCGTCGCCGTCACCACGATGTACGGATTTGACGGGCAGGGTCCGCGTGATAGCTTCACCATCACGGACAACGCCCTCGCAGGAGACTGGCGACAATGAATTTGAAGAAGAGCTTTGCTGCCGCCTTGGCAGCCGCGACCATGCTGACCACTTTGCCGGCCCTTGCCGATACCGTCGTCGGTCTGGTGGCGCCGCTGACCGGGCCCAATGCCGTCTTTGGCGAGCAGATGCGCCGCGGCGCAGAAATGGCCGTGGCCGACATCAACGCGAAGGGCGGCCTGCTGGGCGAGAAGCTGGTGCTGGTCAACCTGGACGATGCCTCCAACCCCAGCCAGGGTGTGGCCATCGCCAACAAGCTGGCGACCCAGGGGGGTGTTGCCGCCTTCGGCAACTTCAACTCGGCCGTCTCCATCCCCTCCTCCAAGGTGTTCGCGGATGAGGGGATTGTGATGATCAGTCCCGCCTCCACCAACCCGCAGTTGACAGAGCAAGGATTGACCACGGTCTTCCGCACCTGTGGGCGCGATGACCAGCAGGGGGATGTCGCCGCCTCCTGGCTGGTCAAGAATCACAAGGATGGCAAGATCGCCGTCATCCATGATCAGACCACCTATGGCCGTGGCCTGGCGGAGGCCACCCGCGCCGCCCTGAACAAGGGCGGTAAGAAGGAGGTCATGTTCGACGCCGTCAATGTTGGCGACCGCGACATGTCGGCCCTGGTCACCAAGATGAAGGATGCCGGGGTCAATGTCGTCTATTTCGGCGGCCTGCATACCGAAGCGGGGCTGCTGGTCCGGCAGATGGCCGATGCCGGTCTGAAGGCCGTCTTCATGTCGGGCGACGGTGTCGTGAACCAGGAATTCTGGAACATCGCCGGCGCCTCGGCTGAGGGGGCGCTGGTCACCTTCGGCAATGAATATCGCGACAAGCCGGAAGCGGCCGACGTGGTGAAGCGTTTCCGCGGTGCCGGATTCGAACCGGAGGCCTATACGCTCTATACCTATGCCGCCGTGCAGGTCTGGGCCGGTGCCGCCATGAAGGTAAAGTCGGTGGACGCCGACAAGGTCGCCGCCAGCATCCGCGACGGCGTTTATACGACCGTGATCGGTCCCTTGTCCTTCGACGCAAAGGGCGACCGCAAGGTCACCGACTATGTCGTCTATCGCTGGAGCAACGGCAAATATACGCCGATTCCAGGGCAATAACCCCGATCAGACCCCCGGCGCGGAAACACCGCCCGGGGGTTTTTGCTGCGGGACTTATGGCTTTCGGCCATATACACTCTTTTGTCTTAGCGCATTGACCGACTGGCCGGGTTGTCTGCCGTGCCGAGCTGCCCTATCACGGTAAGCGTCACGCAGCCTGTCGATCGTCGACAGCACCGCGTCTTTCTGGAAAAGGGATACAGGTGACCTTGCCCGCCCCGCCGCTGAAGGTGATGATCGTCGAGGATGACGCGCTGGTGGCGCTGGGCGTGCGCCTGACGATCAGCGAGCTGGGCCATGACGTGGTCGGCATCGCGGCGTCAGAACTGGAAGCGCTGGCCGTGGCCCAGGCGGAAAAGCCGCAGCTGACCTTGATGGATATCCGGTTGCGCGGTGCCAATGACGGGGTCCAGGTGGCGCAGCGGCTTTGGCAGGAATTGCGGGTCCGCTGTATCTTCCTGTCGGCCTATGCGGACGAGCAGACGATGGAGCGGGTGGCTCAGACGCGGCCGCTGGGTTTTGTGCAGAAACCCTATTCGGCCCAGCAGCTTAAAACCGCGCTGGAACAGGCGCGGGTGCGGCTGGCGGAAACGGAGGGGCGCTAAGCCTCTGAAAATCCATAGAGACAGCATGGCTTTGCCGCAATTGGATGTGATATTGCCTATGTCGGCAGCAGAGTTCGGGGCAGATCGCCAGGAAAATACGCAAATCCTGGGGAAAAGCGCATCGACCCTGTTGTCAAGGGAACCTCAAAGCTTCAAGGTTGGAGCGTTGAAGCGTACCCGGTGGCGGGGGGATGGGCCCCTGTCACTGGCCACAAATAAGCGAAGGAGCGAACAATGCGCGTGCTTCCCCTGGTTTTTGCCGGCCTGATGGTTGTCGGTCTGGCCGCTTGCGGCAAGAAGGAAGAGGCTGCGGCCCCCGCCCCGGCTGCGGCCCCGGCGGCTGAGCAGCCGGCCCCGGCCACCGAACCCGCGCCGGCCCCGGCAGAAGCCCCGGCTACCCCCGCTCCGGCTGAGGGCGCGGCACCGACCACCCCGCCGGAAGGCAACAAGTAAGCCAATCCGCCATAATGCCATCGGCCAAAATTTTTGACCGATGGTACGGCGGCGGCTGCGCGGCACATGCCGTGTAGCCAAGGGCGCGGATGCGCCCGCCCGGCGGCTTGGTATGAGCAGATCGGCCTTCGGGCGATCAATGGAGGGCCGGGCACCGTCGGGGTGCCCGGCCCTTTGTTGTTCCGGCCTGCTGATACCGACGGTCAAGAATTTTGGCCGATCGTAGGATGCGGGCTATTTTTCCAGCTGGTCGACAGGGTTCAGCACCTGTTCGCCCTTGCGGACGGCAAAATGCAGCTGGGAGGAACGGACATTGCCGGTCTGGCCCACCGTGCCGATCCCCTGCCCCCGCGTCACACGCTGGCCTTGCTCCACCGCGATGGCATCCAGATGGGCATAGACGGTGACCCAGCCGCCATCATGCCGGATCAGAACCAGGTTTCCGAAGGATTTCAGCTGGTTACCGGCATAGGCGACAATCCCGTTCTCGGCCGCCATCACCGCCGTGCCCTTGGGCGCGCCGATATTGATGCCGTCATTGCGCAGGCCCCCCGGCTTTTCCCCGAATCCGGACAGGATCGGACCCTTGACGGGCCAGAGGAAACGGTTGCCGGCACGCGCCGGCGGCAGGTCATCCTTGGGCGATGGCGGGGGTGGGGGCGGGGTGACAGCGGCCATCTGGGCCGGCGCTGCGTCGGCCACAGGGGCGGGTGCAAGGGTCTTCGCCGGTGACGAGGCTGTGTTCGCCGCTGCCGGGGCCTGCTGCGGGGCAGGCGCAGGCGCGGGCGCGGTGGGACGGCGGTCGGGCGTGACGGGGGCGGCCTGGGCCATCGGGGCGGGGCCGGGCGGCGGCAGGCTTTCCGCCTCCACCCCGCGCTGGCTGGCCGCCGATCCGGTGGAGGGCGCCGACGCGGCGGGACGCGGCGGCGGTGACGGGATCGCCGCAGGTGGCGGCGGCAGGGTCGCCACCTCTACCGACGGGCGCTGCGTGCGCTCCGCCGGGCTGGAACTGGCGGCGGGAGGCAGGTCGGGCTTGCGGCCGGGGGCCGGGGTTGCCGGCTTGGTGACGGGCACGGGCAGCGGGGCCGATGCCGGCGGGGGTGCGGCGGCAGCCATGGCGGCGCCGGCCATCGGGCTTTGCCCCGGCAGGCGCAATGTCTGCCCGGCCTTCAGCGTGTAGGGCTGCTGCAACCCGTTCAGGCGGACCAGTTCCGCCATATCCACCTGATATTGCCGCGACAGGCCATAAAGCGTGTCGCCCCCCTTCACCACATAAAGCTTGGGCAGGGGCAGCAGCAGGCGCTGACCGGGCAGCAACATATAGGGCGCGGCAAGGCCGTTGGCTTCGATCAGGTCGCGGACCGGAACGTTATATTGCTGCGCCAGCTTGTACAGCGTGTCGCCACGGGAAACGAAGATGGAATTGATGGGGGCCGCCGGCGCGCGTGCCGTCTTGCTGGGCAAATCCCCCTCGGTCGAGCAGCCGGAGAGCAGCAGGCCCGACAGGAGAGCGGCCAGGGCAAGGCGGGCGCCGGCCATCATGCCGGCACCGGGTCCGGGGCGACATCCGGCAGCAGGGGAACGAACCTGACGGGCCACAGTACCTCTCGCTTCAATCCATTCTGATCACGGCGGATTCGCACCACATTCAGCGCCCGGTGATCCGGCCCCAACGGGATCACCATGACGCCACCAACCGCCAGTTGGTCCATTAGATCATGAGGCGGGTTACCAATGCAACCTGCGGTGACCAGTATCCGTTCAAAGGGGGCCGCCTCCGGCCAGCCCCGGATGCCATCCCCCACCCTGGCCGTCATATTGTGCAGGCGCAAGGCGGCAAATCGCTGCTCTGCCTCCTGCGCCAGCGGACGGTGGCGTTCGATCGTATAGACCCGGCGCGCGATCTTGGCCAGGATCGCCGCCTGATAGCCGCTGCCCGTCCCGATCTCCAGCACCTTGTGCCGGTCGCCCAGTTCCAGGGCCTGGGTCATCAGGCCCACCACCTGCGGCTGGCTGATGGTCTGGCCATGGCCGATGGGCAGGGTCGTATCCTCATAGGCCTGGTCACGGAACGGGCGCGGCACGAACAATTCACGCGGGATCAGCTCGATAGCCCGCAGCACATTGACGTCCGTCACCCCCTGGCGGCGCAGCAGCATCAGCAACCTGATCTTGCGCGCCGCCCCGCTGGTCATGCGAAGACCCCTTTCAGG
>JAIXTS010000490.1 GCA_027483805.1 Azospirillum sp.
TCGATCCCCGTGGATTTCACGGAGGACAAGAAGCATATCGACCTGTCGACGGAACCGCTGACCCTGGTCATCGCCAACGATCTGCCGCCGCTGCTGGCTCAGGATACGGCCAAGGAAGTCGCGATCTTCAAGGCCCATGCAGGCAAACCCATCGTCATCGCCGCAAAGGGTGAGACCTGCTTTGATACCTATGCCGAAACGGTGATCCGCGTGCCATCGGCCGGGGCCGGCCTGGATTTTGTGCTGGCGACCGTGGTTGGCCATCTCTGGGGGTTCCATGCCGCACGGGCTATTGATCGCCGTTCGCATGGCTTTCGATCCTTGGGTGTTGCCATCGAACAGGCTTTGGTCGAAAGCGACCGGCCGCTGTCCCCCATCATTGATGCCATTGGCGTCGAACTGCGCCGGGTGGCGGACGGAGAGCAGGATGCAGCCCTGCCGCCGCGTGCCGTGGCGCAGCTGGCGGCCCTGTCGACATCGCTTGTGGGCGCCGATGTCGGCAACCGCGCCGGCCTGCTGTCTGGCGGCGTGGAACTGATGCGCAAGCTGTTCGAGGAGACGAGCCGCCCCGTCGATACGATCCGCCACCAGGCCAAGACCGTCACTGTCGGTATTTCCCGTCCGGCGCGGGATGTGTCACCCTCTATCCTGTCCACCTTGACGGCGCTGGGCGTCTCGCACGAGGCTCTGGCCGAGGCGGATCGCCAGACCTTGATCGCCTTCTCATCTGTCCTGACCAATGTGACCGGGGGCATTCTTTACACGCTGAAAGGCGAGATCAAGGACGGCACCCCGGTTCTGACCGCCGGTTCCCGCGTTGGTGTGTCGGCGGGACGGGCGTCGGGTTATGATGGTGGCCGCGCCGCGTCGGGGAGCAAGCGTCGCGCCCTGCGTCTGGGCCGGGTCATCTTCTCGTCCGGGAACCAGGCAGCGGAAAATCTGGTGCTGATCCCGTTCTTCACCGGCGCGGACTGGCGGGTTGCCGGGCTTGCCATGCTGCATACCGACCTGATGGGACAGGCCTCGTTGCAGCAGAAGACGGCACTGCTGAAGGAACTGTACCTCTACGAGGACCTGTTCGACGCCTACCACGACGTCGTGCATGGCGAAGCACGCGACTTCGCCGCCTTCGTGGCCACGATCAGCCCGCGCGACCTGCTGTTCCGCCCGGCGGCGGAACTGGTGAAGGCAGGGTGATGTTCACCCTGTCGTCACCATCATCACCAGCCATTCAGCGGCCAGCGCCGGCTTTTCCGAGCCTTCCACCTCGACGGTTACGGCATAGCGGATCAAGTGCTGGCCGGCTCCCTTGGCGTCCACGCCCAGCAGGGACAGCGCGCCACGGATACGACCGCCGCTGCGTACGGGCGTGATGAAGCGCAGCCTGTCGAAGCCGTAATTGATGATCATCGCCGCTCCCGACAGCGGCGGAACCATCTGCATACCCAATGCACCCAGCAGCGACAGGGTCAGGAAACCATGCGCCACGGTACCGCCCAGCGGCGTCGCGGCCGCGCGGACAGGATCGACATGGATGAACTGGTGATCGCCCGTCAGGTCGGCAAAACGGTCGATCATATCCTGGTTGACGATCAGCCAGTCTGACCGGCCCAGTTCCGTCCCGATCCGCGCCTGGTAGTCGGTCAGCGTGAGCGCCGGCAACATCGTGCCCTCCATCTTTGTTTTCCTTCCCAGATTTCAAACGCTTGTTTCAGGGTATTTTGGGGGGGAAGCGGATGGATGGCAAGGGGTACACCAAGAGCCATGGACCATGGCTCTTGATATCTGCGTTTTCCCTCAGTGCCGGGCGTTGCCTCCCGCAGCTTGACCCACGCCGCCGCGCGCCACGTGGCGCGTAGCCAAGCCCATGGATATGGGCGCCGGTGATTGAAGGGCAGGAAAGATTGACCAACGGTCAGGATTTCATGCCGCCGGTATAAGTCGCCCCGGAGGGATGAAAGTCTACCCTTCCGTCACTTACTGCTGCCCCGCCTTTGCCGGGACCTACATCCATGGGCTCAGGCGCGGCATCGCCGCCACCTTCCCACTAGCCTGGTACGACATCCCGTGAGGATCGCGCTGTACCTGCGCTTGGGGGTCTGGAAGTGATCAGACCGCCGTGGGTGTCGACTGATGTCCCTTGCCAACATGGCGGCTTGCACAGCCGGTTCTTCGGGATGGGATTGATTCGGCCCTACACATAGGTCCCCCAGGCCAGCGGATTGATGTCGTTCATCTTGAAAGGGAAGTTGACAGTGTCTACATGTACCTGCAATGTAGACACTGTCAACCACACTGGAGCCGAGACCATGTACCCAATCCTTCCTGTCGGATTATTCATTGGTGGATTGCTGTTCGCCCTCCCGGCGGCCTCGGCACAAACGACGCCGGGAGATACTGCTGATCTCACTGTCCATGTCACGGGCATGAAATCAGCGGACGGGGAGGTCGGCTGCGCGTTGCATAGCCTGGCCGAAAGCTTCCCGATGGGGCAGGAACAGGTGCAGCCTCAATGGTTGCCCCCTGGACAGGACGGCACGACATGCCGTTTCACCGGTCTAGCTCCCGGACGTTACGCCGTCGCGGTGTCCCATGACCGTAACGGCAATCGGCGCACCGATACCGGGCTGTTCGGCATCCCGACGGAGGCCTGGGGGGTGTCGAACAATGTGCGGCCCGGCCTGCGGCCGCCTCGATTCGACGAAGCGGCCATCGATCTTGCTGTCGGCGAACATCGAACCATCTCCGTGGAGGTGGCAAAATGAGTCTGAAAATGGATATCTCCGGGCACCGCCGCCGCCTTTATGGCCCCTGGGCGGTGGTGACGGGCGCCTCTGATGGCATCGGCCGGGCCATGGCGCTGGCGCTGGCCGATCAGGGCTTCAGTCTGGTACTCGCGGCGCGGCGGGCGGATATGCTGCATGAACTGGCGGCGCAATTGGCGACGCGTGGCGTGATGACCAGTGTCGTCGCCGTCGATCTGTCTACACCCGCCGGGTGTCGCGCGCTGGCTGACGCAACGGCAGATCATGATGTCGGTCTGCTGGTGGCTGCGGCCGGGTTCGGCACGTCCGGCCCTTTTTTGAGCATCGATGCCGATACCGAGGTGGCAATGCTGGCCGTCAATTGCGGCGCGGTGCTGTCGCTGACCCATATCTTCGCCCGCCGGTTCGCGGCACGCGGTCGGGGCGGGATCGTCATGGTGGGATCACTGCTGGCCTTTCAGGGGGTGCCGGGAGCAGCCACCTATGCCGCGACGAAGGCTTTCGTGCAGACTCTGGCAGAAGGTCTGCATCGGGAATTCAAACCTGCCGGCGTGGATGTGCTGGTGGCGGCCCCCGGCCCGGTCAAGAGCGGTTTTGCCGCCCGTGCGGACCTGCAGATGGGGGTTGCCCTGTCGCCGGACGTGCTGCCTGAACCGATCCTAGCGGCCCTAGGGCAGCGCATCACGGTTCGCCCCGGTTGGCTGTCATGGTTGTTGGAAGCTGCCTTCCTGGGGCAACCGCGCACCTTCCGCAGCCTGATTCTGTCACGCGTGATGGCGGGGATGACGCAACATCAGCGAGGGACGACATGAACCGGCGGTGGTTGCACGGCCTGGTAACCTTGGTGCTGGGGGTGGGCCTTGGCGGATGTGCCTTCAGCACTCCCTTCAAGGGACCCGGCTATGCGCGCGGCATTGGGGTTACCTTGCCCGGAGAGGGGCCTGTTGTGGTCGCCTTGTCACGGGCCAACCTGAAACCGGGTTCGGCAGGCCGGGCCCTGTTTTGGGAGCATACAAGCCGGGTCAATGCCACGCTGGATAGCCAATCTGGCTTGGTCGGCTACAGCCTGCGGCGCACGCTGGATGGTGCAACGGGCTGGACCATGACTGTCTGGCGCGACGAGGAGGCGTTGCGGGCGTTCATGCGCAGCGAGGTCCACCGAACCGCCATCACGTCTGCGACGGTCAGTCTCAATACAGCGACCTTTGCCCGCTTCACCCGCCCCCGTGCGTCAGTACCGCCGACATGGGATGATGCGCTGGTGATTCTGGAGCGTGATGGCTATTCCTATCGTTGAGGGGATAAAGCCAGATGGAATTCCAACATGCCGACAGTCCGGGCGCGGCCCGACGACCTGAAGGAAGCCTGCGTTACAGAAGCCTTTGCCATCATTGCAGCGGAGGGGCTGGAGAAGCTGAGCCTACGGGAGGTAGCCCGTCGATTGGGAGTGTCGCATCAGGCCCCCTATCGGCATTTCCCTAGTCGTGATCATATTTTGGCGGAGGTTGTTGCCCGCGCCTTCGACCATTTTGCTGCTTATCTGGATGGCCGCCAGCGTACGCCTGACCCGGAACAGGACCTGGGCGGCATGGGTGTCGCCTATCTACGCTATGCGGGTGAACATCCCCTGGAATACCGGCTGATGTTCGCCACCCCCCTGCCGGATCACACGCAGCA
>JAIXTS010000387.1 GCA_027483805.1 Azospirillum sp.
GGCCTGCGCACCCTGCGCCGCCCGACGGAGGGTGATGCCCGCCGCCGCCTGGAACGCGACAGCCATCTGCCCCACCGGCCCCTGACCCAGCTGCAGGATGGTATTGCCGGCGGGGCCGGTGATCCGCTGGCCCATGCCCTGTGGCGCGCGGCGCAAGATCGCGCGCGGCAGCAGGCCCGTGACCTGCGGGTCGATCTGCCCGACAGCCGCCTGCCGTCCCGCGATCCCTGGGCCCTGCGGGTGGCCGCATGCTTGCTGATGGTGGTGGGGGCGACCGTGGGCTGGGGCGATCTGGGCGGACGCACCACCGGCGCCCTGCTGCCCTCGCTTGGCGTGGGGGACATGCTGACGCCGTCACGCCTGGATGCCTGGGCCACGCCGCCCGACTATACCGGCCAGCCACCGATCTTCCTGACCGCCAAAAAACCCGACGACGCAACGGCGGCTCAGGGCGCGGATGATGGGGGGGAACAGCTGCTGTTCCTGCCGGCCGGCACAAAACTGGTCGTCCGGCTGGATGGCGGCTTCGGCACGCCGTCGCTGGTTGCCAATGACCAGAAGGTGGAATTCGAACCCGTAGCCGGCGGCGGCTATCAGGTGGAACTGGCCCTGACCAGCGGTGAGGATGTGTCGGTGCGGCAGTTCGGGCGCGAAGTGGCGTCCTGGCCCATCCGGCTGGTCCCGGATCAGCCGCCGGGCATCGCCTTCCGCACCCCGCCCAGCGCCACCGACCGCAACGCCCTGCGCATCGACTATACCGGCGCCGATGATTACGGCATCCATGCGGTGACGGCCACGATCACGCTGGCCACCGATCTGCCCGGCGCCGTTGACCGTACACCCATCGACCTGACCCTGCCCGTCCCGTCCAAGAACAAGCGGGAGATCACGGGCACGGGATTCAATGACCTGACGGGCCATCCCTGGGCCGGCATGCCGGTCAGCATCCGCCTGCGCGCCACCGATGGCGCCGGTCAGGTGTCGCAGAGCGCAGAGCAGGCGATGCCCCTGCCCGAACGGCATTTCAACCATCCCGTGGCCCGCGCCGTCATCGAACAGCGCAAGACCCTGATCCTGATGGGTGACAGCGTGCGCCCGCTGGTCGGCCGCGCCCTGCATGACCTGTCGGTCAATCTGGATGGCTATGGCGGCGATCCGCTGGCCTTCCTGGCGCTGCGCAGCGCCGTGGGCCGCCTGATGCGCAATGGCGGGCCAAACACGGTGCCCAGCACCATCGCCATGCTGTGGGATGTGGCGCTGCGGATCGAGGATGGCAACCTGTCGCTGGCCGAACGCGAATTGCGCGATGCGCAGAAGGCGCTGATGGACGCGCTGGACAATAACGCCCCCGCCGAGGAGATCGACCAGGCCGTGGAACGCCTGGAACAGGCCATGAAGGAATTCATGGACGCCCTGGCCCAGCAGGAAGCGCAGCAGCAGCCCAATACAGCCCAGCCACAGAATCAGGCCCCCGCCGACCCCGATGCACAGGCCATGACGCGCGATGAGGTGGAGGATATGGTCCGCCAGATGCGCGATCTGGCCCAGTCCGGCAATCATGAGGCCGCGCGCCAGATGCTGTCGCAGCTGCAACAGCTGATGGAGAATTTGCAGAACGGTCAGCCACCGCCGCAACAGGACAGCCAAGCCGACCCGAAGGGCGAGGCGCTGTCCGAACTGACCCAGAAGCTGCGCGAGCTGCAGAAAAACCAGCAGCAGCTGATGGATGAAACCTTCAGCCAGCAGCAGCAGCAGTTCGACCAGGCCGAGGAACTGCCGCAGAATCAAATGCCCGGCCTGGGCATGCCCAACCGGCAGGGCCGTGGCCCCGGCAATGACCAGGCAGCGCCGCGCAGCCCGTCGGCACAGCAGAACGGCGCCATGGCCGGCAAGCAGGATGATCTGCGCACCGAACTGGGCGATATCATGCGCCGGCTGGGGGAGATCGGCGGCGAGATCCCGCGCCCGCTGGGCCGGGCCGAACGCGCCATGAAGGACGCTTCAGAGGCGCTGCGCGGCGGCGCCCCGGATCAGGCCGTGGCATCGCAGGGCGAGGCGCTGGAACAGCTTCAGCAGAGCATGAAGTCGATGCAGGAACAGATGGCCCGGTCCAACCCCGGACAGGCGGGCGGCCAGCGCACCCCGTCGGGCCGGCAGCAGGGCCGCGATCCCCTGGGCCGCCCCCTGCCCGGCTCTGGCACGCTGAACGGGGAAGAGGTGAAGATCCCCGCCGAGGCCGACATGCAGCGCGCCCGCGAAATCCTGGAAGAACTGCGCCGCCGCGCCTCTGAACAGAACCGCCCCAAGGCCGAACGCGACTATATCGACCGGCTGCTGGACCGGTTCAAACGGTATTGAGTACAAAGCTGCCAAGGCTATCTCACACTCTACCGTCACCCCGGCTTGCGCCGGGATGACGGCCAGAGCAGCAGCGACGATAGTACCCAGACCGCCGCCGGAACGACACGCCACCTGACATCGCCCCTCGACACTGCCGCGCGCTTACGCCATGTTCCCAGGCTGAGAACACAGCCGGAACGACAGGCCGCCCCATGCCGAGCGACAGCGCTACCAGCCCCCCCCTTCCGCCGGCCGACGGCGCCCCGCTTTATCTGGTGGACGGGTCGGGCTTCATCTTCCGCGCCTATCACGCGCTGCCGCCGCTGAACCGGCCGGACGGCACGCCGGTGAATGCCGTCATGGGTTTCACCAACATGCTGATGCGGCTTCTGGCGGAACTGAAGGCCGACGCCGTGGCCATCATCTTCGACAGCAAGCGCCTGAATTTCCGCAATGATTTCTATCCCGAGTACAAGGCGCACCGGCCCGAGCCGCCGGAGGATCTGCGTCCGCAGTTCGCCATCATCCGCGAGGCGGTGGAAGCCTTTAACCTGCCCTCTATCGAGCTGGAAGGGTTTGAGGCCGACGATCTGATCGCCACCTACGCCCGGCAGGCCCGGGCGCTGGGCCGGCCCGTCACCATCGTGTCGTCCGACAAGGACCTGATGCAGCTGGTGGATGATGGCATCCGCATGCTGGACCCGATGAAGAACCGGATGATCGGGCCGGATGAGGTGTTTGAGAAGTTCGGGGTGGCGCCCGACAAGGTGGTGGATGTCCAGGCCCTGGCCGGCGACAGCGTCGATAATGTGCCCGGCGTGCCCGGCATCGGCATCAAGACGGCGGCCCAGCTGATCACCGAGTACGGCTCGCTGGAAGCGCTGCTAGAGCGGGCGGGCGAGATCAAGCAGGCTGGCCGCCGGCAGAAGCTGATCGAGAATGCTGATCTGGCCCGCATCTCCAAACGGCTGGTGAAGCTGGAGGAAAACGCTCCCGTGCCGGTGCCCGTGGAAGAGCTGAAGGTGCGGGAACCGGATGTGAA
>JAIXTS010000469.1 GCA_027483805.1 Azospirillum sp.
ATCAACAAGCTGAACCCGCGTTTCAAGGCCCGTCAGGGCTGATTGATCGCTGATTTGGTTTGCGCCGGGATGTAACAGTCCCGGCGGGCAGGAACCGCGCCTTTCGGCGCGGTTTTCGCATTTGGGGGTTCCGCATCACTCCCGCGTTGTCGCATGGTAGGGGCGCAGGCCCCAGCTGGTGATGCCCCCATGCCCACGATGCCCACCCCCGATCCCGCCGCCCTGTCTCAGCGTGCCGAGCTGCTGCGCCGGCTGCGTGAGGCTGTGCCCGGCGGCGTGATCGCGGATGAGGCGTCGCTGCGCGCCTTTGATACCGACGCGCTGACCGCCTATCGCCAGATGCCGATGCTGGTCGTCCTGCCGCGCAGCACGGCGGAGGTGGCGGCCGTGCTGCGCCTGTGTCACCAGATGGGGGTGAAGCTGGTGCCGCGCGGAGCCGGTACGGGCCTGTCGGGCGGGGCGTTGCCGCTGGCCGACGGGGTGCTGCTGGTCCTGACCAAACTGTCGCGCATCCTGGAAATCGATTACGACAACCGCGCCGTCGTGGTGCAGCCGGGCGTCACCAACCTGGCCATCAGCCAGGCCGTGGCCGACCGTGGCTTTTATTATGCGCCCGACCCCTCATCCCAGATCGCCTGCTCCATCGGCGGCAATGTCGCGGAAAATTCCGGCGGCGTGCATTGCCTCAAATATGGGGTGACGGCCAACAATCTGTTGGGCATCGAGTTCGTCACCATGGCGGGGGAGGTGCTGCGCCTGGGCGGCAAACATCTTGATTCGGGGCATTACGATCTGCTGGGCGTCATCACCGGATCGGAGGGACTGCTGGGTGTGGTGACGGAGGTGACGGTGCGCATCCTGCCAAAGCCGGCGGTAGCCCGCGCCCTTCTGGTCGGGTTCGACCGGACCGGCGATGCCGGCGATGCCGTGGCCGCCATCATCGCCGCCGGCATCATCCCGGCGGGCATGGAGATGATGGACCGCCCCGCCATCCATGCGGCGGAGGACTTTGTGAAGGCAGGATATCCGCGCGATGTGGAGGCACTGCTGATCGTGGAGCTGGACGGGCCGGCCGCGGAGGTGGACGCCTTGATCCAGCAGGTGGCGGAGATCACGACGGCCCATCATGGCCGCCCGCCCCGGCTTTCCAGCAACGAATCGGAGCGGCTGGCCTTCTGGGCCGGGCGCAAAGCCGCCTTTCCCGCCGTGGGCCGCATCAGCCCCGATTACATGTGCATGGATGGCACCATCCCGCGCAAGGCGCTGCCCCATGTCCTGTCCCGCATGTCCGCGATGGAGGGGGAATTCGGGCTTCGTGTCGCCAATGTCTTCCATGCCGGCGATGGCAACCTGCACCCCCTGATCCTGTTCGACGCCAACCAACCGGGGGCGTTGGAAAGGGTGGAGGCGTTCGGCGCCGCCATCCTGCGCCTGTGCGTGGAGGTGGGCGGGGTTCTGACCGGCGAACATGGGGTGGGCATCGAAAAGCGCGACTTGATGCCGTTTCAGTTTACCGCCGCTGATCTGGAACAGCAGACGCGCCTGAAATATGCCTTCGATCCGGGCGGTCTGCTGAACCCCGGCAAGCTGTTCCCCACCCTGCATCGTTGTGCCGACCATGGCTGGATGCGGGCGGAAGGCGGGCAATTGCCCTTCCCGGACCTGCCGCGCTTCTGATCATTGACGCCCCTCATCACCCCTGTTCTACTGCACCGCAATGCATGGCGCGCAGGGCGGACATACCCTGACGATGCCAGTCAAGAATGATGGCGGATGGGGTTCAGCATGGGTTTTGGAACGTGGCGTTACGCCATGATCGCGGGTGTCTTGGCGGGATCACTGGCCGGACCGGCCTGGGCGGCGCCCAAGACACTGGTCTATTGTGCCGAAGGCAGCCCGGAAAATTTCAACGCGGCGCTGAATACGACCGGCACGACCTTCGATGCCACCCGTCCCCTTTATGATGGATTGGTGAAGTTTGAACGCGGTACGACCAAAATCGTGCCGGGGCTGGCCGAACGCTGGGACATCTCGCCCGACGGGCTGACCTACACCTTCCATCTGCGCCGCAGCGTGAAATGGCAGTCCTTCAAGGATTACAAGCCGACGCGCGATTTCAACGCCGATGACGTGCTGTTCAGCCTGAACCGGCAATGGAAGGCTGACCATCCCTATCACCCGGTGTCGGGCGGCGGTTACGCCTTCTTCAAAAGCATGGGGATGGGCGACCTGCTGAAAGCGGTGGAGAAGCTGGACGATTACACCGTCCGCATCACCCTGAACCGGCCCAACGCACCCTTCCTGGCGGATCTGGCCATGGATTTCGCCAACATCACGTCGGCTGAATATGCCGATTTCCTGATGAAGAAGGGCACGCCGGAACGCTACGACCAGGACCCGGTCGGCACCGGTCCCTTCCGCTTTGTTGTGTATCAGAAGGATGCACAGGTCCGCTATCGCCGGTTCGAGGACCATTGGGGTGGCAAGACGCCGCTGGACAATCTGGTTTTTGCCATCACGCCCGATGCCGCCGTGCGCTATGCCAAGCTGAAGGCCGGCGAATGCCATATCATGCCCTATCCCAACCCGCCCGACCTGCCTTCCATGGCCAAGGACCCCGCCTTGACCTTGATGCAGATGGAAGGGCTGAATATCGGCTACATGGCCTTTCAGACCCAAAAGAAACCGTTTGATGACAAACGGGTACGTCAGGCCATCAACATGGCCGTGGACCGCAAGTCGATCCTGGAACAGGTTTTCCAGGGCAGCGGCACCCTGGCCAAGAACCCCATCCCGCCCGGCATTTTTGGCTATCTGGCCGATAACAAGGACTATCCCTACGATCCCGCAAAGGCCAAGGCCCTGCTGGCGGAAGCCGGTTACCCCAACGGGTTCGAAACCGACCTTTACGCCATGCCGGTGCAGCGCCCCTACAATCCCAATGCGCGGCGCATGGCGGAGATCATTCAGGCCGATCTGGCCAAGATCGGCGTGAAGGTAAAGATCGTCAGCTTTGAATGGGGCGAGTACCGCAAGCGTATCCAGAGCGGGGAGCACCAGATGGCGCTCTATGGCTGGACCGGCGACAATGGCGACCCCGACAATTTTATGTACAACCTTCTAGGCTGTGCGGCGGCCAAGACCAGCGGCAGCAACATCGCCAAATGGTGCCACCAGCCCTATGAGGATCTGGTGCTGAAGGCCAAGCAGGTGCCCGATCAGGCGGCCCGCGCCAAGCTCTACCAAGAGGCGCAGCGCATCTTCAAGGAAGAAGCCCCCTGGGTCACCATCGCCCATTCCGTGGTGTTTGAGCCTGTGTCAAAAAAGGTCATCGGCTATAAGCAGAGCCCGTTTGGCCGGCATCAGTTCGATGGGGTGGATCTGGCCGAGTAAGGGGCGCCCCATGCTGAAATTCATCGCCACCCGCATCGCCCTGCTGATCCCCACCTTCCTGGGCGTGACGCTGCTGGCCTTTTTCCTGATCCGACTGGTGCCCGGCGACCCGATCGAGGTGCGGTTGGGCGAGCGCGGGATCGATCCGGCGCGACTGGAGGAGATGCGGGCACAACTGGGCCTGAACAAGCCGCTGCTGGAGCAATATGCCGATTATCTGACCGGCGTGATGACGGGTGATCTGGGTAAGTCGCTGATCACCCAGACGCCTGTGCTGCATGAATTTGCCGAACTGTTCCCGGCCACCATCGAACTGTCGCTCTGCGCCATCCTGTTCGCGCTGATCATCGGCTTGCCGGCGGGCGTGCTGGCGGCGGTGAAGCGGGGCGGGCCGCTGGATCATGGGGTGATGGCGGCCAGCCTCACGGGATATTCCATGCCCATCTTCTGGTGGGGGCTGCTGCTGATCCTGCTCTTCTCCGTCATTCTGGGCTGGACCCCGGTCAGCGGGCGGTTGTCGGCCGCCTATTATGTGGAGCCGGTGACGGGTTTCCTGCTGATTGATGCGTGGATGTCAGAGGAGGAGGGGGCGTTTCTGGACGCCCTGCACCATCTTGTCCTGCCCTCCATCGTGCTGGGCACCATCCCGCTGGCGGTCATTGCGCGCATGACGCGGTCATCCATGCTGGAGGTGCTGGGCGAGGATTATATCCGCACGGCACGCGCCAAGGGGCTGGGCCTGTTCCGCATCGTGGGCCTGCATGCCCTGCGCAATGCCATGATCCCGGTGGTCACCGTCATCGGCTTGCAGGTGGGCACGCTGCTGGCCGGCGCCATCCTGACGGAAACCATCTTCGCCTGGCCCGGCATCGGCAAATGGCTGATCGAAAGCATCAACCGGCGCGACTATCCGGCCCTGCAGGGCGGGGTGCTGCTGGTGGCCTGTGTGGTCATGCTGGTCAATCTGGCGGTCGATCTGCTCTACGGCCTGCTCAACCCCCGAATCCGGCACGCGAAATGACCGATCTTGTCCTGAAGGCACCCCCCGGTCCGCTGGCCGAGTTCTGGGGCCATTTCCGCCGTAATCGGGGGGCCGTTCTGGGGCTGGCCATTGTGCTGGCGCTCAGCTTTGTGGCCATCTTCGCCGATATCGTGGCCCCCTATGATCCGGCCGAACAGTTCCGCGACTTCGTGCTGCTGCCGCCCGCCTGGATCGAGGGGGGCAACTGGGCCTTCCCGCTGGGCACCGATGATATCGGGCGCGACATGCTGTCCCGCCTGATCCATGGCGCGCGGCTGTCGCTGTTCATCGGGCTGCTGGTGGTAACCCTGTCGCTGGTGATCGGGGTGGCGCTGGGCCTGCTGGCCGGCTTCTATGGCGGGGCGTCGGACACGCTGATCGCACGCTTTATGGATATATTGCTGTCCCTGCCCTCCCTGCTGCTGGCCATTGTCGTGGCTGCCATCCTGGGGCCGGGGCTGGTGAATGCGGCCATCGCGGTATCGGTGGTGATCGTCCCGCACTATGCCCGTCTGACCCGCGCCTCGGTGATGGCCGAACGCGGCCGGGAATATGTAACGGCGGCGCGACTGGCCGGCGCGTCGGACATGCGCCTGATGCTGGTCACCATCCTGCCCAACTGTGCGGCGCCGCTGATCGTGCAGGCCACCTTGGGCTTTTCCACAGCCATCCTGGATGCGGCAGCGCTGGGCTTCCTGGGCCTGGGCGCACAGCCGCCGACGCCGGAATGGGGGACCATGCTGTCATCCTCGCTGCAATTCCTGCAGCGCGCCTGGTGGGTGGTGACCTTTCCGGGGCTGGCCATCCTGATTACGGTGCTGGCCTTCAACCTGATGGGCGACGGGTTGCGCGATGCGCTTGACCCCAAGCTGAAGCGGTAGGAGGACCGATGCGCATGATGGCTGTGATCGGGTCCGCCCTCCTGTTGCTGGCCATATCGGGCAGCGGCGCGATGTCTTTAGAGCCGAAGCCTTTCTGTGCGGAGCATAGCCAGTCGGAAGGGCTTGGCGATGCGGAAAGCATCGATTTTGGATGCATGGGACCCACCTCCCCCAATGGGCGCTACACACTCACTCTCGATGCGGAGACAGAGGAGACGATGGGTGCCGTCATCATCGATACGGCCAGCCGCCAATCCGTCCACCGGTTTGATCCTCTTATCTCCATCCCTTCCGCCTTCGCCTGGGCTCCCGATTCCCGCGCCTTGTTCGCCGATGACGGCGACGGGTCGGGCCAGTTCAGCCGCTTACGCCTGTTTATTCTCGAGAACGGTCGCTTCAAGGAAGTGGCCGGCTTGAATGACAGGGCCCTTGCCCTGTTCAGGGACGCGGCTCGATGCCGGCTGTCGGACATCGGTGCCAATATCTGGGGCATCCAATGGGACCCGGATGGCCGCCGCCTCCTGGCTTTCATCCAGCAGGACCATCACACGATCTGCCCGGATCAAATGGCAACCGAGGTTTTTGGCCTGGAGGTCAGCCTGGACAAGCCGCTCTCGCCCAGGCTGTTCGGCAAGGAGGAGTTGCGGCAGCGAGCCGGCACCCTTCTGCCCCAGCGTCTTTTCGAGGATTGAGCCAATGCCGCTTCTCGACATCAAGGACCTGTCCGTCACATTCGCCACGGCGCGCGGCCCCTTCCGCGCCGTCGATGGCATCGACCTGTCGGTGGAACCTGGCGAGGTTCTGGGCATCGTGGGCGAAAGCGGATCGGGCAAGTCCGTCACCTCGCTGGCGGTCCTGGGCCTGCTGGCCGACAATGCCAGCGTCACCGCCGCGCGGATGCAGTTTGACGGCCAGGACCTGCTGACCCTGTCGCCCAAGGCCCGCCGCCGCCTGAATGGCGGGCAGGTGGCCATGATCTTCCAGGAACCGATGAGCAGCCTGAACCCCTGCTTCACCGTCGGCTTCCAGATCGGGGAGACCCTGGCCCAGCATGAGGGCCTGTCGGGCAAGGCACTGCGCCATCGCTGCATCGCGCTGTTGGAACAGGTGGGCATCCCCGCCCCGGAAACACGCCTGTCGGCCTTTCCGCATCAATTGTCGGGCGGCATGAGCCAGCGGGTGATGATCGCCATGGCGATTGCCTGCAACCCCCGCCTGCTGATCGCCGATGAACCGACCACGGCGCTGGATGTCACCATCCAGCGGCAGATCCTGGACCTGCTTCGGGACCTGCAGCGCCAGCGGGACATGGCCATGATCCTGATCACCCATGACATGGGCGTCGTCGCCGAAAGCGCCCACCGGGTCCAGGTGATGTATGCGGGCCAGGTGGTGGAGAACCGCCCGGCGGACAGCCTGTTCACAGCCCCGCGCCACCCCTACACGGCGGCGCTGCTGGACGCGCTGCCCGAACGGGCCGTGGGACGGCGGCGTCTGCCCACCATCGCCGGCACCGTGCCGGGCATCAGCGACCGGCCCACGGGCTGCCTGTTCCAGCCGCGTTGCGGGCTGGCCGATGATCGCTGCGGCACCCGCCCGCCCCTGGCCACCGATGGTGATGGCTGGACACGGTGCGTAAGGGTGGCCAGCGAACAGGTTGAAGGAGCCATGGCATGACCATCATCCTGGAAGCCCGCGACCTGAAGCGCCATTACCGCGTCAAACGTGGCCTGTTCCGCCCGCCGGCCACGGTTAAGGCGGTGGATGGCGCCAGCTTCAGCGTCAGCGCCGGTAAGACCCTGGCCGTGGTGGGCGAAAGCGGCTGTGGCAAATCCACACTGGCCCGCCTGCTGACAAGGATTGAGGCGCCGACGGAAGGGACCCTCCATTTCGACGGGCGCGACATAACCCAGGCCCCGAAGGCCGACGAAAAATCCCTGCGCCGGGCCGTGCAGATGGTGTTCCAGAACCCTTACGGATCGCTCAACCCCCGCCAGAAGGTGGCGGACATCCTGGCCGAACCGCTGCTGATCAACACCGACACACCCAAGGCCGAGCGGCGCGACCGCGCCATCGCCATGATGGAAAAGGTTGGCCTGCGTCCCGATCAGGCCGACCGTTATCCGCATATGTTCAGCGGCGGGCAGCGCCAACGCATCGCCATTGCCTGCGCCCTGATGCTGGACCCGCGTGTCGTGGTGGCGGATGAACCGGTATCGGCGCTGGACATCTCCATCCAGGCGCAGGTCCTGAACCTGATGATGGATTTGCAGGACGAATTCGGCCTCGCCTATGTCTTCATCAGCCACGATCTGTCGGTCGTCCGCCATATCGCGGACGAGGTGATGGTGATGTATCTGGGAAGGCCGGTGGAACAGGGGCCAAAGGATGCGATCTTCGCCGACCCGCGCCATCCCTACACACGCGCCCTGCTGGCCGCCATGCCGCGTGTCCATCGCGGCGGTACTCCCGATGTCCCGCCGCTGTCGGGCGAGTTGCCCAGCCCCATGGACCCACCGCCCGGCTGCGCCTTCCATAAACGCTGTCCCCTGGCGCTGCCCCGCTGTGCACAGGAAGCGCCGGCGCCGCGCCATGCCGATGGGCGCATGGTGGCCTGCCATCTGGTTTGATACCGACGGTCAAATTCTTGACGGTCGGTACGGCCGCGACCGCCGCCGCGCGCCGCGTAGCCAAGCCCATGGATGTGGGCGCCGGGATATTGAGGGGCTGGCAATCCTGATCATCGGTCAGGATTTGGGGCTGCTGGTATAAACAAAAAGGGCCCCGGCATCGGCTGTCGAGATTATCGACAAGCCGGCGCCGGGGCCCTGACAGACCAGACTGGATCAGGCGCTGCGCACCTGGGCCAGGAAGCGGTCCACGGTACTGCCCAGTTCGCCCGACTGGCGGGCCATGTTGCGGGCAGCCCCCAACATGTCGGTCGCCGACGAACCGGTCTGATGGGCCACCTGCTCCAGGCTTTCGATATTGCGGGTCACTTCCATCGTGCCCATCGAGGCCTGCTGCACATTGCGGGCGATTTCCTTGGTTGCGGCGTCCTGCTCCTCGACGGCACCGGCAACCATTTCGGAGATGTCGTTGATCTCCGCGATGGTACGACCGATGGTGACGATGGCGTCGACAGCCTCCTTGGTGGCGTCCTGCATGGTGGTGATCTGGCTGGCGATCTCTTCGGTGGCCTTGGCCGTCTGATTGGCCAGCGACTTCACTTCCGAGGCCACAACGGCAAAGCCCTTGCCGGCTTCACCGGCGCGTGCCGCTTCGATCGTGGCGTTCAGTGCCAGCAGGTTGGTCTGGCTGGCAATGTCGCTAATCAGCTTGACCACGTCGCCGATCGACTGGGCGCGCTGGGCCAGCGATTGCACGGTCCCGTTGGTCTTCTCGGCGGTCTTGGCAGCATCGCGGGCGATGCGGGCCGAGGTATTGACCTGGTTGGAAATCTCGGCCAGGGAGCCGGCCAGCTCTTCCGTGGCGCTGGCCACGGACTGCACATTGGCGCTGGCCTGCTGCGTGGCGGCGGCAACGGCGCTGGTCTGGGCGCGGCTTTCCTCGGCCGACGCGGACAGGCCCTCTGCGGTCGACTGCATCTGGCTGGAGGCACCGGAAAGCTCAGAGACCACACCCTTGACGGAATTCTCAAAGTCGGCGGCCAGCTTCTCCATGGACGCCTTCTTTTCGATGGCGGCCTGACGCTCAGCCTCTTCCTGACGGCGGCGCAGATTTTCCACTTCAAGGGCATTGTCCTTGAAGACCTGAACCGACTGCGCCATGGCGCCGATCTCGTCCCCACGGCCCAGGCCGGAGACGGCCACGCTCAGGTCGCCACCCGCCAGCTTGGACATGGCGGATTGCATATCCTTCAGCGGCGCGCCCACAATCTTGTGCAGCAGGAAGACCAGCAGACCGATCAGCACCGCCAGCACGATGGCGGCGATCAGCAGATTGCCCCAGACGGCGGCGGAGATGGAGGATTGCACATTGGCGCGGCTCCAGGCCACGGTCAGCGTGCCCACCTGGTCGCGGTTGGCGCCGGCGCGCACGGGCGCCTGGGCCACCAGAAAGTCATCCAGATCCTGGACCTTCACCTCGGCCACGGTCTTGTCGATCTTCGCCTTGGCGAAATCGAAGCCCGTCATGCCGGCCGGCAGCGGCTTTTCCTTGGTCGGATACTCGTTCAGGACCTCGCCATCGGCATCCACCACCTTCACGGCGGCAAGGCTGGTGCCCTTGGCGGTGGCCAGGTCGGCATAGCTGTCGGCGACGGCATCGGAATTCTTGAAGCGCACGGCGGCGGCCATCTGTGCCGCCATCATCTCCGTGACCTGGCTTTCAGAACGCTGCGACAGGCTCAGCATCGCATCGCTCATCGAAGAGGCGCTGAGCCCGATGACCGCGCCAAGGCCGATGATCACCGGCACCGCGATCGAAAAGGTGATCTTGCGGCTGATGGACCAGTTACCGAAAAGACTGCCGCCCGCGCCACGGGCGCCGCTGGCAGCCGGCGCCGTCTTGCCGGCCGGTCGCATGGTCCGATTGTTTGTGCTCATCTCGCTGAACCTCTCCTGTCCTTACCGCACGCGTGACCGTCACCCTGATCACAGAACAGCCACCGTAAATCCCGCAAAAGTGCAACAACAACTTTACGAACGACCGTGCTGTCATTTCTGGCCAGAACGGGCCGAACCCTCGCACATATGGTTCGGCAAGCAATGCACGCGATGGCATGAGTAGTTGTTTGTCTACATTTTTATTAAAAACCACCACGTCAACAGGCCGGTGGGAATGCCCCTTGCCGACTCGCCATAGTTTCGCATAGGTATAGCCGAGGTCGTAATGAAAATGTAGGCGTATCTGCCAGACGGGTGGCGGATTCCGGGTAGCCGGCCCGGCTGCAAACCTCTGGTTAATCAATTGCCGATAAAATCGGCTCGCGTAGGCCCAGGGAGGGGCGCCGGCGGGACCTCATCGTCCGCCGATATTAAGCCAAATGAAGTCGGAAGTGCGTCAACGATAAGTGGCGATGAACAAGGGGCTTTGACGATGAAAAAAGTTGTGACGGCGATGTTTGCCGTAGCGATGCTTGGTTTTGCTGGCGCCGCGCATGCCGAATGCACGCTGAAGGACGCGCCGGTCCTGCCCGATGGGGCCAGTGCGGCCGAGGCGGACATGGTGGCGGCCCAACAGGCGGTGAAGGCCTATGTCGCCGAAACCCAGGAATATCTGTCCTGCCTCGAATTCGAAGGTAAGGGCCGTGCCGGCGGCGACTGGACCAAGAAATACAATGACGCCTCGACTCGCATGGAGAAGCTGGCGGCAGAGTTCAACAAGCAGTTGCGCGCCTTCAAGTCCAAATAATACCAAAGGTCATCAATGGTGACCTTTGGTACGGCGGCTACTGCCGCCGCGCGGCACGTGCCGCGGAGACAAGGGCGCGGATGCGCCCGCCCGGCGAATGAGCGACACGAAATCCTGACCATCCGTCAGGATTTCGTGTCGCCGGTCTTGCAGGGGGGCGGTCATTGGCTCTGGGGCGGATTTCCTGCGCCGGGCAGCGGCGCCAGCGGCTCCACGGTGACCTTCGGCACGGGTGGCGGCTTGGTGATGGGCGGCATTTCAATCTGACCGTTCAGGTCACGCGCCTTGCCCACCTTCATGCCATTCTGTGACCGGAACTCGGCCGGCGGGGTGGTGATGGCGCGCGAGACCAGATTGGGCAGCGCCGATTCGTCCCAATCGGGCACCACCGAACCCAGGCGCAGGACCACCAGATCCCGTCCCTTCGATACATAAAGCCGTGATCCCTCGTCACCCGACACAAAGATCGTGTCGCCATCGACAAAGGGCTTGCGGGCACCATTGCCGTTCCTGGCCTCGAACGGCCAGCCCAGGCGCACGCGCCAGCCATCATGGCGGGTAAAGACCGTGGGCCGCTGCATCTCGTCGATCCAGGGTGTCGGCACCAGCTGTGCGCCGCCCACCACCCCCCCGTCCAGCAGCAGCATGCCGGGGCGCAGCCAGTCCCGCGCCGTCGCTTTGACACAGCAATCCAGATAGGCGGCGCCATCGGTGCCGCCGGCCGTCAATTGCCCGGGCCGGGCGCCCAGCGGACGCCATAGGCGATCGGACAGCAGGTCGGCAGCCGGCATGCCTGCTGCGCGCGACAGGACCAGACCCAGCACCTGCGCCTCGAACCGGTGGGGGGCAAAACGGCTGCCGGGTTCGGCGGCCAGTGTGGCCGACAGGGTCCAGGAAATGGCTTCACCCGCCGGCGGGGCGGCCGGCCGGGCGAGGCCCGATGTGCCCTCCAGCAGGTGGCGCACCGTGACGCGGCCCCGATCATCGCCTGCCCATTCCGGGATCCAGGTGGCAATGCCCGTATCCAGGCCGGGCAGAATGCCATCGCGCAGCGCCTGCCCGGTCAGCAGCACCATGACGGCCGGCATCAGCCCGGTGGCATCCAGCAGATCACCTGCCTGCGTATCGGGCGCATAAAGCTCCAGTTGCAGGGCGCCCGCGTGCCAGACCAGCAGCGCCTTGCTGCCGGAGGACGCAAAGAACGCCTTGATATCCTTCAGCCCCTGTTCCGACAGCACGCCCTGGTCCGGGTCGGCCACCGTCAGTACCGTGCCGGGCCCTGATGCCAGCGGTTTTTCCATCACAACCGAACCAGCCGGCTTTGCCGGGATCAGGATGCCGGCCGGATCGCGCCGGTCCCCCCCCTGCCCGCCACCCAACCACCAGGCAGCGCCCAGGGCGGTTCCCAGCAGCAGGGCGGCGGTAATCAGAAGCGGACGGCGCATGTCACTCTTCCCCGGTTGACCGGCCGTGGCCCGTCAGGGCTTGTGGCGATAGAGGGGATAGTCCCGGGCCTGCACCACTTCCCAGGCACCGTCGGGCTGACGGCAGAGGAAGCCGGTCGCATGCTGGTACATATCCTCCAGGACGACAACGGAATGGAATTCACGGCAGGGACGGTTCTGCCCGTCATAGCCGTCGCGCAGCACCTTGACGGCCCCGCGCTTGCCGGTGGTGGGGTTGGCCCAGCCGACCGGCACATCGATCGGCTTGGCCGCCATCTCGCGCAGGGCACCCTGGAAGCCCGCCATATCGCTGTCCTCCATGATGATGCTGGTCGGCTTGGCCGGTGGCGGCGGGGGCGGCGGCTCCACCACGGCCGGCGGCGCCGGCGGCGGCTTCGTCTGGCATCCGGCCACGACCAGCATCAGGCACAACAGACCCAGACTGCGCTTCATCATCATTGTCCCATACCGCTTCGACCCTCGATGGTGGCTCTCTAGTGCCAAACCGCCGGGGGCCAAGGCAAGGGCGAACCCCGCCTTACTTCCATTTGGCCCGCCAATGGTGGCGGCAGCGTGGCATCAACGGGCCGGTGCCATGACAAGTTCCCATTCCGACGCGTGTCGGCCAAATGACGGGATGCAATGCACCCCCGTCATTTGCATTCCGGCCTTAGATCGCCCATAACCGGGCCAACCCTTTCCATTTTTTCGGCAAAGCATCGTCCCATGGGATTCAACTGCGGTATCGTCGGCTTGCCCAATGTCGGCAAGTCCACCCTGTTCAACGCGCTGACCAGCACGGCCGCGGCCGAGGCTGCGAATTACCCGTTCTGCACGATTGAGCCGAATGTGGGGCGTGTCGGCGTGCCGGACCCGCGTCTGGACAAGCTGGCTGAAATCGCCAAGTCGCAGAAGATCGTCCCGACGCAGCTTGAATTCGTGGACATTGCCGGCCTCGTGCGCGGCGCCTCGAAGGGTGAGGGCCTGGGCAACCAGTTCCTGGCCAATATCCGCGAGGTCGACGCCATCGTCCATGTGCTGCGCTGCTTCGAGGATGGGGACATCACCCATGTCGAAGGGTCCATCGAGCCGGTCCGTGACGCGGAGACCGTGGAGACGGAGCTGATGCTGGCCGACATGGACAGTCTGGAAAAGCGCCTGCCGCCCCTGCAGAAGAAGGCCAAGGCCGGCGACAAGGACGCCAAGGCCCTGTCGGAACTGATGGAACGGGTGCTGAATGCCCTGCGGGACGGCCATCCCGCCCGGTCGGTGGACATCAGCAATGAAGAACGCGACATGTTCAAGCAGATGGCGCTGCTGACCGGCAAGCCCGTGCTCTATGTCTGCAATGTGGAAGAGGCGTCGGCCGGCAGCGGCAATGCCCTGTCCGCCAAGGTGGCCGAGATGGCAGCCCGCCAGGGTGCCGCCAGCGTGGTCATTTCCGCCGCCATCGAGGCCGAGCTGTCACAGTTGCCGAGCGAGGACAAGCTGGAATATCTGTCGTCGCTGGGGCTGGAGGAGCCGGGCCTGAACCGTCTGATCCGCGCCGGCTACGGCCTTCTGGGCCTGCTGACCTTCTTCACCGTCGGGCCGAAGGAAGCCCGCGCCTGGACGGTGCGCAAGGGCGCCAAGGCCCCGGAAGCCGCCGGTGTCATTCATACCGATTTCGAACGCGGCTTCATCAAGGCCGAAACCGTCGATTACAGCAGCTATGTCACGCTGGGCGGCGAGGTCGGGGCCAAGGAAGCCGGCAAGATGCGCATGGAGGGCAAGGAATACTTGGTCCAGGATGGCGACATTTTCCATTTCCGCTTCAACGTCTGATGCGGGCCCGTATGGTGGCCCCCTGACTCTCCGCCGATGTTCCGGAAAAGCCCCGCCCCCGCTGGCGGGGCTTTTTCTTTGCCGTTCGGAAACGATTGCAACAATCCCGTAGCCCGTGTCCCCGTGCGCGAGTCGGGAGCCACCCGCCCGCCGAAAGACCCGACAGGGGACAGCGGGAGGATCCGGGGCCACACCAGGCCAGCGCAGATCTTGGCTGATTCCAACGGGGTACCACCATTTCTGTACAGTGATGCCGTATTACGTCATTCCGAATTAAGCAACTTATTGACCCCCGACGATCACTGGCGTATCCATCTGGCATCGGGGCTGGCAATCTGGCGGCGCTCCCCTTTGGGGACGGCGACCGCCTCAATAAGAGGCATGCGTACCATGAGTTCGCAGATACTCACCTTCGACACATCCGGTCTTACCCTGCGGTCACTGACGGGCATGTCGATGCCCTTGCCGGGCATTGATAGCCGTGGCGTCAACGCGGTGGTGGCCGGAACCCTGTCTGCCGATGGCGTCGCCGACGTGGTGGTCGGCCGCGAGGATGGAACCTTCGCCTGGTTCGATGGGCAGAAGGACGGCGCAAAGCCGGTGGAGCATGCGCTGGAACTGCCGCTGCCCATCCCGCGCATGTTCGGGGTGGAACGGGTGACCGACCTGCTGGGCATCGCCGATGCCAATGGCGATGGCCGCAATGAGGTGATCTTCACCTCCTACCTTCTGTACAGCGACACGCCGACATGGGTGATCGACCTGCCGCCGCCCAGCGGTGCCCCGGCGGAAGAGCCGATCTTCACCATCCTGCCCTATCCCTATCCGGCGCGCCCCATCGCCGTGGG
>JAIXTS010000148.1 GCA_027483805.1 Azospirillum sp.
CCACGCGCCACCTGCACCCCGCCAAGCCACAACTCTCCACAAACCCCAACCGGTACAGGACGCATCAAACCGTCAAGCACATATACACGCGTGTTCCAGACCGGACGGCCAATCGGGATTGATGTTTCCTTCCCACCGGGGGGGCAAGCCCACGCCGTCACATCAACAGACGCTTCAGTTGGACCATACAAATTGTACAGCTCTACATCAGGCAGACGCTCATTAAGGCGTCTGGCGAGGGAAGCCGGCAAGGCCTCACCGCTGCATATCACCCGGAGAAGCCCTTGTGCCGGGACAAGATTCTCCAAATCCAAGAAGGGTACCAGCATAGAGGGCACGAAATGTATCACCGTAATGCCTTCGCGTGCAATCGTATCGAGAAGATATCCGGGGTCCCTGTGCCCATCGGGCCGGGCCATCACCAGCCTAGCTCCATTGACAAGAGGCCAGAAGAATTCCCAGACCGACACATCAAAGCTAAATGGTGTCTTCTGCAGAACGACGTCGTTTGATTGAAGGCCATGGATATGTCTCATCCATGCCAACCGATTGACGACACCTCTATGCTCGTTCATGATCCCCTTCGGTTGTCCAGTGGACCCTGAAGTGTAAATCACGTAGGCCAGATTCCTTGAGGTCAATCCAGGAACCACAGGATTTGCGGTTGGAACGGTTTCCTTGAGTAAATTATCCAGGTTCAGAAGCGGCATCTTGCATGGTGGCAACGCATGAAGAAGTGTCCTCTGCACCAACACTGCTGCTGGGGCACTATCCTCCAGCATGTGAACAACACGGGCGGTCGGATAACTGGGATCCAGCGGTACATAGGCTCCTCCTGCCTTCAGGACGCCCAGCAGGGCCGCTACCATTTCCGCTGAACGTTCGGCATATATCGCTACCCGGTCATCCGGTCGTATCCCCAAAGTCAGTAATCTGTCTGCTATCCGGTTTGATTGCGTGTTCAACTCGCTGTAAGTGAAATCCTCGCCTTCCCAGCGCAGCGCCACGCTATCGGGCGTCCTGGACACCTGCTCTTCAAAGAGTTGATGCACGCAACGATCTGCCGGGAAGAAGGTTTCCGTAGCATTCCAAGTGATTAGCTGCGTATGGCGTTCATCCTCGTCCATAAGGTCGTAATCATCGACTGACAATTCAGGATTGCGGGAAATGCCTTCCAGCAAGCGTATGTATCGCTTCCCCAGCGTTGCAATAGTGGATTTTTTAAAAAGATCTGCATTGTATTCAAAATAACCTTTGATTCCGTCAGGACTATTCCAAATATTTAGTGTCAGCTCGAATTTTGCTGACCCCTCATCGTTTGAGAAAATAGGTGACAGTTTCAGGTCGCCCAGGGACAGGTCATCTGCTCCCTTTTGCTGAAGGGCGAACATGACTTGGCATAGGGGGGGGCGCTCAAGGTCGCGCGACGGTAGTATTTCTGCGACAAGGCGGTCGAAGGGCAGTTCTTGGTTGTCCATGGCATCAACGGCAGTTTCCTTTACCTGGACGAGAAGTTCCTTAAAAGTGATTTCATCTGGAATATTTGCCCGCAAAACGAGTGTATTTACAAAAAGACCGATAACGGGCTCTAACTCCCGATGTGTCCGTCCGGCGATGGGGGAGCCCACGACGAGGTCACGTTGACCGCTCCAGCGGGCAAGGAGCAACTGGAAGGCGGCCAGAAGCACCATGAACAAGGTCATGCCGTTCCGCCGCGCAAGGGCCGTGAGTGCTTCGCGTAGCTCCCCGGGTGCCATCACATTGTGATAGGCACCACGAAAGGTCTGGCGGTTCGGTCTTCCGTAGTCAGTGGGCAGGTCAAGCGTCGGCGGCACGCCTGCGAGTTTGCGTCGCCAGTAGTCGAGCTGCGCAGCCAACACACCGCTTTCGATGCGCCTTCTTTGCCAGATCGCATAGTCTGCGTACTGTACTGGCAAAGGCGGCAGTGATGGTTCTATGCCTGCAACTCTTGCCGCGTATAATGCAGACAGTTCACTCATCAAAAGGCCGGCTGACCAGCCGTCAAAGATGATATGATGGATACCGATGAAAAGCGCATGTAAGTCGGGTCGCAACTGCGTCAGTACGCATCGTATGAGTGGCCCGTCGGCCAAGGACCAAGTCTGCGAAATTTCTTCCTGATAGATCGCCTTGACGGCTGCTGGGGGAGATAGGTCCTGGCCGTCCGGGGCAAAGGTAACGCGCAGTTGCATGGCACTAGGCGGGTCGATGACCTGGACGACCTCATCCCCGCAGAGCGCGAAACGGGTGCGCAGAATACTGTGGCGATGAACAAGGTCGGTCAGACTTTGGCTCAGTGCCTTGACATCCAGCCACCCCTCAATTTGGCAAGAGGTGGGAATAATGTAAGCCTGCGCCGGAACGCCCAAACTGTCGAGAAACCAAAGCCGTTCCTGGCTGAATGAGAGCGGCGCGCCGTTAGCATGATCTCCGGTGTTGATGGGACGGCTTGCCGGCAGCGGCGCGGCTGCCTTGTTTTCTGTCAGCCAAGCAATAACCTCTGCTCGACGCTCTTTGAGGAATTCCTGATCCGCGGCGGTGAAGGCGCCTGGTGGTGACCGAAAGCGGATACGTCCATCTTCAAGCCAGATTTTCACACCAGCCTTCTTGACGCGCGAGAGAAAATCCTTCATCGGGAGCGTCAGCATCTTCTGTTCCATTATTGAAATCGAACGCCGCAGGCTGAGGGGGGCTGCCCGAGTGGCTTCAGCGTGAAGACAGCTTGGAGACAATGGCCGCGAAGCTTTTCGCGTCGCTGCCGAACGGCGTCATGGCGGCATGGGTAGTAGAACCCGAACCGGTGGGCAGGTTGTATTTGACGAATGTCGCCAATGTTCCCCCTGGCCCGACATCCACGTAATCGAATTCGCCCCAGCTCATCATGGATTGGATCGTGTCTTTGAAGCGGATCGGCTCTCGCACGATGTCCCACCATTCCTGTGCTGAAATGGCTTTGCGTTCTTCAGCGGCGGCGCAACAGATGACCGGAACTGCCCCAGGGCTGGCTTTGACGTCCACCAGCGCGTCTTGAAGGTGAGGTCTGGCGTCATCGATCCATCGGGAATGAAAGGGCTGTGATACAGCGAGCCGTTGGAAGCTGAGATTTTGTCGTCTGAGGGTTGCCTCAACCTCCATAAGGGAATGGTTGGGGGCCGAAAGGACGAAGTGGCCATCGAAATTGATGCCGGCGATTTCTGATCCTCGGTGCAAGACCGAATCCCGATGCCAGATATCGGGCGTAGCCAGGACCGCCACCATCCCACCCCTACGTCCGATGGAGTGGAAAAGCTTCGCCTGTGCAATGATTGTTGACAGGGCTCGCTCTACAGGAATGCTGCCAGCCACGGCGTATGCGACGAATGTTCCAAGACTGGCGCCGAGAAGATAATCAGGTTTGATCCCAGCATTCATCAAGCTGCGGGCCAGTGCATATTCGACCATAAAGATTGCTGGGTGCGTCACCAGAAGCTCATCCAGAACCGCTGATTTCAGACAGGCCGGATGATAGAGCCGCTCAAGCACCGAGAACCCCAGCATCCCGTAGGCGATATCATCCAAGGCGGAAATGGTGGAACGGAACGTAGCTTCGATATCGAATAATTCCCGGCCCATCTGATAGTAATGCGACCCTTGGCCGGAGAACATGAATACCGTCTTGCGCCGCATCGACGTCTCCATCCCATACTTGAAGTAAAATGATCGCCGGGATCAAAAATCCCGGCGATCAGGTTAAATAACCCGTAACTCTTGCTTGGCCAGCTTGCCGACAGGTGTTTTGGGAAGATCGGCTCGGATTTCAGTTTCCAACGGCATTTCTATGGTCGACAGCTTGTCGGCCAGGAAGTCTAGCAGTCCGGCCTGGGTAAGAGGCTTGGTTTCCGGCTTCATGACGATGAATGCCTTAGCGATCTGTCCCATGGTGTCGTGTTCCACGCCGATCACAGCCACTTCGGCAACATCAGGATGTTCCAGGATCGCATTCTCAATCCGGGTAGGATAGACATTATAGCCCCCTGTCAGGATCATGTCCTTCTTGCGATCTAGAACGGTAAGGTAGCCATTTTCATCAAACATACCGATATCACCGGTATGGAAGCGACCGCCCCGGAATGCGATCTCTGTTGCTTCTCGATCGTTCCAATAGCCGCGCATGACCTGTGGGCCGCTGATGCAAATCTCTCCGATCTGGCCAATCGGTAACTTCTCTAACCCGGTTTCCATATCGACAATATCGATGGTGGTCAGCGGAGCCGGAAGACCCACAGCACGATCCCGATTGCCGTTCCCGGCAAACTGAAAAGTCCCGTAGCCGGTCGTCTCGGTCAGGCCATATCCCTCATGATAAGGAGTACGTGTGCGTTGCTGGAACTTTGATGCCGTATCGGCCGGCATGGCGGCGCCACCCACTGACCACCCCATCAGGGTCGAGAGATTGCGGCGCGAGAAGTCTGGGTGGTTGATGAGTGCACGGTACATCGCGGGTACGCCGACGAAGCCGTTGACCTTTTTACGCTCTATATCGTCCAGAACCGTTGTTGCATCGAAACGATGATGAAGGACGATTTCCGCACCAGAAATCATTGGGCCGAGCACGCCGGAAATGAACCCAGTGATATGCGATAGCGGCATTGCCACTAGCATTCGGAGAGGTGGAGCATCGACGGGCATCTTACCTGCGAAGAAAGCTGCTGTGACACGGCCGCCAAGGTTCAGCACGGCGGAAAAGTTGGCGTGTGTCAGCATCGCGCCCTTCGGGTGGCCCGTTGTTCCGCCCGTGTACTGCAGAATGGCCACCTCCTCTTCAAGGTTGCCATGGGGGTGGGCCGTATAGGTGCCCTCGTTGGCGATGAAGTCCACGAAGCGTATCTGATGTCCATTGGCGTCCTGCAGGCCGCATCGGGGAGCGGCGACTTTCTCAGCGCCGTCGGGCGGTGGGAAGTCCGACAAGCTGCAAATTACCAGCGTCTGGAGCTTTTCCGTGCCCATCAGGTCAATGACCTTCTTGTAATATATGGGCATATCGATGGTGACCATCACTGGAATATGGGAGTCGGCCAACTGGCGCTGAAACTCACGCGGCCCTGTCAGTGGACCGAAATTCACCACTGTTCCGCCGGCCATCAGTGTGCCGAACAGAAAGATCAGGTAATGGGGCGTGTTAGGTAGGAATAGCCCGACATTTACTCCCGGACCGACGCCCACAGCCTGCATCCCGGCGGCCACCTTGGAAGCCATTTCGAACGCCTGCTTGAAACTTACATGATTTCCATAGAAATCCATCAATGTACGGTCGGGCCACCGGGTGGCTGCCATCGACAGATAATCTTCGAAAGGCACAGCGGGTGGCAGTGGGGCCTCCCAAGAAAGTCCCGGCGGATAACTCTTTTCCCAAATATGCTTTTCCATGCCATTTCCTTTATCTGGTTTGTTGTTTCTGCTCTTTCTGGACTTTTGCCATGTGACATTGCCGCACGGTCAAACGAGGTTCATCAGATGGTCTTTCTGGCCAGCATCGCGGCATCGACACCAAGTCTGAGGGAAACTTCAGAAGCTATTGCAAGTAGTCGTTGATCTTGTCCCCGTCGACCAATCAGTTGCATACCAATCGGTAGACCGTTCCGATCTGTGGCCACCGGAAGAGTGATGCTTGGATTGCCAAGAAGATTGGCCGGGTAGGCGAGGCTGGCGATGGCTGACATATATTCTTGCCGCTTGGTCCGGCCTCCTACTGTAATCGCAATTGGGGCGCCTTGACGCCGATGTGTAAAGGCTGTGGTTGGTGTTGACGGTATGATCCATGCGTCATAATCGGCCAAGAAGCGATCGAACGCTTGACTGAGGCTCAACTGCCGCCGCTTGAGCTTGCTATAAGCAGCGTCGGGCGTCCCGCCAAGCCATGATGCGATCTTGTCATATATCCGAAAGGCGCCATGCAGCATTGGGCTGTAGGCACGAGGCATGAATTCATACAGGCAGAGCTGCATGTAAAGGCGATGAATTTCTCTGATATCCAAGGGCGAAGCTATGGTGTCAATATTTATGCCTGTCTTAGCAAGATCCATGCAGCGTGTTATCAGCAAGTCGGCGACCTCATCCTCCACGGACTGCGTGGGAAACCGCAAGGAACAAGCAAGCCGGATAGTACCCAACCGATCATTGAACACCGGCTCACCGCTCAGTACCTCGTGGCATAGAGCGAGATCGCGGGGGGAGCGGGCAATCGACCCCACTGTGGTCAGGCTGTCGGTACATTCTGGGCGGAGACCGCCTGAGGGAAGCAACCCATCCCGGCAAACCCCACCCAAGCTCGGTTTGAAACCAAGCACGCCGCAATAGGAACCAGGAATGCGGATGCTACCGCCGGTATCGCTGGCAATTCCCAATGGAGAAAGACCCATGGCAACAGCGGCTGCTTCCCCACCGGAACTTCCACCGGCTGTGCGTCCGATATCCCAAGGGTTGGTGGTTCGTCCAAATATCCTATTGTTGGTCTGGACGTCACAACACAGAGCGGCGCAATTACTTTTCGCCAAAAGGATAGCGCCGGCGTCAACCAGTTTACGCACTGCCGCCGCGTCCTGATCGGGGGTTCTATCTATATAGGCGGGGTGACCTACAGTCGTCCGCAGACCTGAGATATCGAAGGCATCCTTCACCGTAAAGGGAACCCCGTGGAGTGGCCCCAAAAATTTCCCTTGAGCGGTGGCTGCGTCTACTTCCCGCGCGCGTGTGCGGGCGCGCTCGGTATTCACCAGGATCAGTGCGTTGCATTGGTTATGGGTTGGGATCATCGCCAACAGGGTTTCGATGATCTCCGACGCGGATACCTGGCGGGTTCGGATCGCGTGCGCGATGGCGGTGGCGTCCTGACACAGCCAGTGGCGTGGGGATATAGGGCCGACGTCTCTTACACCCATATGTGTATTTTTCGAGATCACAGAACATCTCCGGATAGAGCGACCGAATGATTTCGACTATGGCCGGCAAAGGCCAGAAGACGGGAACTCAGCAGCGACGCTGTGCCTTGCATAAGGCGTTCGGCGATATCCGCAACGTGGCGATCTTGCCAATTCTCAATCCTGCTACCTTTCACCCATCTATTGAAGGCACCGAGCGCGGGCCCACAATGAATCTGGTAGTTGGCTCGCTGACCATCTGCGCCGGACAAGGCTAAGCGGCTCGTATGTACGAAGTACCATTTAAATATTAGCGCCATCTTTCGCTTTGGATTTTTATCGCACTCGATAATCACACTGGGATTGTGGTTTAAGTAATAAGATTTTGTCTCATCCCAGACGGAGTTAACGGAGCGCCCAAAATATTTCTCTTCAATATTATTGATCGTCCTCTCATCTATTTGCTCTATGGCGTCATATCGCTCATAAAGATCATGCAATTTTTTTGCTCTGGCAGGGAACAGTATGCCACGCCGAACCACCTGAATCTTTGCGCCCAACTCAAACATGTCGCCGGCAGGAGCATAGGCCGTATCCTGGACCTCGATCTCTTGGAGAATTTCCTTCACGGAAGTACTGGTGCCGGCTTCGACAGTACATTGGTTAATCGAACCAGTAAGGATAAAGTCTGCACCCATGATGAAGGCGGCTGCCGCCGCTTGTGGTGTTCCAATCCCGCCGGCAGCCCCGACGCGGACTGGCTGCCCATATCGGTGCTTGGCCATCGCTTCGTCGCGCATATCCAGTATTGCGGGGGTAAGGCTATAGGCTACTCCGCGATCCGTATGTCCGCCTGAATCCGCTTCGACACAGATATCGTCTGCCATCGCAAGTCCCGGGGACAGTTCAGCCTCTGATGCCGTAAGTAATCCCCTCGCGACCAGAGTTTGGACCATTCCCATAGGCGGTGGTTGCAGGAAAGCCGCAGCGACCTCCGGCCTGGATACTTTCGCCAATATTCGTCGCCGGGATCTGACTTTGCCGGCTGGGTCTACGGTTGCGCCGCTAAGTCGAAGACGAATGAGAGCTGGTGTGATCATAATATAGGCAGCAGCCTCAATGTTTCGGACATTGTGCCGTTGACAGAGATCAACGATGCCATCTTCGTTGGCGGCGTCACTTGCCAACAGGTTGAGACCCCAAGCTTGATCCGGAGTCAGCTTTTCCTTGATGGACAAGATTGCTGCTTCCACCTTGCTGAGGGCAAGCCCACCAGAGCCGAAATAGCCCATCAAGCCGGCCTTGGCCAATGCTACGACCATCTCAACAGATGAGATGCCCTTATACATCGCACCTGCAAGATAAGCGTACTTCAGTCCATATTCTTTCTTAAAGGAGCAATCGCCAATCATATATTCTGATGATGACAGGGCTTCTCGGATTTCCTCGAGGGTATATTTCATAAAATACATCCCCATTTAACTTCTTGGCCTAAAATGCCCACTCCTTTTTGTTGTGGTGGGTTGAGTGATTCTATCTAAACATATAAAATACTCCGCAATCTTCCCTGGATTCACAGGATAAACAATGGATACGAGCATCCTGCGTATATGTATGTATCTTGTCAAGCTTATAGAATCTTTCTCATTTGCGCATTGAGACTAAAAATTTTGTGTCATATATTTTGTGTCATATATGTTGTGCGCCAATGGTTTGTATACGGTCATATTTTGTGCCAGCAGGGAAAAATCTTACCAGGAGATACAAACCTCTTGACTTGCCGATGCCGACCATCAGATGGTCCTGGGTGAGGATATGAAAGAGTGGTGGGATGTCTCAGTCATATGTTGATGGGGATCGCAAAGGCGGTGTCCATCTCTTGCCATGGAGGTGATTCGATTTTGGAAAATATCCACAGTAAACAATGATGTATTAACTATCATAGAAGAGAAAAAAATATGGAAGATCAGATTAAATCGTTTATTTCAGAAAATATGATGGTAGATTTTGATGATGATTTAGATGAGAACAGCGACTTATTTCAATTAGGTATTATTGACTCAATGGGATATATCCATATAATAAAATTTATTGAAAGCAAATTCAATATAAAATTTACCGAAGACGAGCTTTTGTCTAGCATATCCGTGTCAGTCTCTGGTCTCGCTGCATTGGTTCGAGATAAAGTGTCTACGTGATATGAGTTAAATGGCGTATGCTGTAATTTTTAGAATAAACATTTTCCATTTTACTAAACTTTAAATTTATTAATAAGTATTGTGGAAGTTTTATGGTATTTTATTTTATGGTGTATTCAGGTGTGGGTATTTGATCGTTGTCGTGATGCCTGTTCTATTAATCAGGTCGGGAGGTTGTCCGGTGTGCGGGATTGCTGGGGTTTATGGCCTATTAGTGTCACCTGACCAACGGGTGGATTATGTCAAGTCAATGCTTGGGCGTTTGCGACATCGTGGTCCTGATGAAATGGGCTACTACGCTGATGCGGATATTTCCCTGGGTACCGCAAGGTTGAGCATAGTTGACCCGCTTTCCGGACAGCAGCCTATGATGGATGACGCTGCGCGATATGTTATCGCTTTCAACGGTGAGATTTATAATTTTCTCGAGATAAGAAAAGAATTGTCCTTATTTGGTTATCATTTCTCCACCAAGTCAGATACCGAGGTTCTTCTCAAGGCTTGGCATCGTTGGGGGACAGCATCCCTTGAGAAGCTGAATGGTGCATTTGCTTTCTGTATATATGATCGGGTTGAACGCGAATTCTATATTGCTCGAGACAGGTTTGGGGAAAGACCTCTTTTTTATGCTACTTTGACGAAGGGCGTGATTTTCGCTTCCGAGATTAAGAGTTTGGCTGGCTGTCCAAGTCTTAATCTTGAGTTCAGCCCTGAAAATCTTGCTTCTATTTTTCGGCTTTGGGTGCCGGTCGGTGAGGTAACGGCCTTCAAGGGCGTTTGCCAGGTACCGCCCGGATGTTTTATCAGAGGGGGAGCCAGGGGCATTGAGATTGTCGAGTACGCGCCCCTGAAGCTCCTTAACGCTGTTGGCTGTCCAGTCCCGGAAGGTGACTGGCCCCCCCTGGTCGGTGACCGGTTGGCCAAGAGTGTTGAACTCAGACTACGCTGCGATGCGAAAGCAGGCGTGTATCTGAGTGGCGGCTTGGACTCTGCAATTGTCGCCTTACTCATGGCGGAGCGGTCAGAAAAGCCGATACATAGCTTTTCGGTGAGCTTCCAGGATCCGGATTTTGACGAAGCCCCCGAACAGGAAATTGTATCTTCCTTCCTGGGGACGCACCACACAAGTATCCGCATCGGCGCTCGACAGATTGTAGACTCCTTCCCCGACGCGATCTGGCATGGCGAAGTCCCTGTCTTCCGTACGGCCTTTGTTCCCATGTTTCATCTGGCACAAGCTGCCCGCGCCCAGGGGGTCAAAGTGGTCTTGACCGGCGAAGGAGCGGATGAAGCTTTCCTTGGCTATGACCTGTTTAAGGAAACTGCGCTCCGTGCCCAATGGCCGGAACTGACGAGTGATCAACGGCGATCCAGGCTTGCCAGCATTTATCCCTATCTGCCTCAATTCTCTCAGACTGGGAATGCTGCTCTATACGCCATGTTTGCGCGCTTCTCACAGAACAGGGATAGTCCACTCTTCTCACATGATCTGCGTTTTCATAATTCACACCAAGCCGGTCGACTGTTGTGTGGGCGATGGGACGGGCTGGAGCCTCTTCGCAATGAGATTGCGAAGGATGGTTTCTTTGATCGGTATGATGCTGTCCAGAGGGGGCAGTGGCTGGAATATAAGACCTTGTTGGCTGGTTACCTGCTATCGACTCAAGGCGATAGGATGGTTGCTGCCCATGGCGTGGAGAACCGCTGTCCCTTCCTTGATCCTGACGTGATTGATGTCGCTTTTCGTAGTAATTCGAAGGTTTATGACGGTGTCAACGAGAAGCGACTGTTGAAGCTCGCTTTCGGTTCCCGCCTTCCCCGACAGATAATTGAAAGACCGAAAAGGCCCTTCCGGGCACCTGACACTGTCTCCTTTCTCTCCGAAAAGCCCGAATATCTTGATGTTGTCTTTTCAGGAAAGGCATTCGAAGACATTGAATTTCTTGACAAAGAATATTGTCGGAAACTTGTTGGAAAGATAAGAGAAAATACTGCACGCAATTTTTCTCAAGCAGATAATCAGGCATTTATCTTCCTTCTATCCGTTTCCTTACTTTACGAACGGTTCATCGTACGGCCGGCGAAGCCGGAGAACCAGAATATTATATGGAAAACAGTAATCAACATGGCTGCTGCCTAACGGCTAGCCCCATCGATAACGCGAGAAACTGAATGTCAGGGAAGTCCACCATGTCCATGGTTGACCAGCGTATCGTCGATAGTGCGGCCGAACAAATGTCGCGCCACGGGGACATCGCCGTCATTGGCATGGCGTGTCGCTTTCCGGACAGTCCAAATCCCGATGCGTTCTGGAAACATCTGGCAGCAGGACATGATCTGGTCGGGGATATGCCCGAACATCGCCGTAAGCTGTTTTGTGATGGGATTGGGGAAGACTTGCCCGATTTCCGTGGTGGTTTTCTTGATGACATCGAATGCTTCGATGCTGCCTTTTTCGGTATTTCCCCCCGTGAGGCCAAGCTTATGGATCCTCAGCAGCGGGTGCTGATGGAACTCGCCTGGCACCTGTTCGAGGATGCGGGGATCAGGCCCTCATGTGTAGCCGGCAGGCCCGTCGGTGTTTTCATCGGTGCCTGCAACCTGGATTACACGGAACTGGTCTTGGAGAGGGGGCGGGGGGCCTCGTCCCATTCTACGACCGGTACGGACGGTTCAATATTGTCGAATCGTCTGTCATACTTCTTTGATTTGCGGGGGCCGAGCCTCACGGTCGATACGGCATGCTCCAGTTCGCTTGTGGCGGTCCACCTTGCCGCGCGGTCGATCAGGGATGGAGAGTGTGAGGCGGCTGTCGTTGCCGGCGTGAATTTCTGTTATGCGCCCCGGCGTTTCCGTGCCTTTTCCTCTGCCGGTATGCTGTCGCCGCGCGGTCGTTGTCGCACGTTTGACTCCACTGCTGACGGTTATGTTCGGGGTGAAGGTGCCGGTGCGGTCTTGCTGAAATCTCTTTCAGCGGCGCTTAGGGACGGCAATATTATCCACGGCGTTATTCGTGGCAGCAGCGTTAATCACGGTGGCAAGACACGTGGCCTGACCGTTACGAACCCGACCCAGCAAGGTCAGCTCGTCGCTTCCGCTTTCGCTGTGGCCGGCGTGCTCCCGCAGACCGTCAGCTATATTGAGTTGCATGGAACCGGAACTCCGCTTGGTGATCCGATCGAGTTCATGGGCCTTAAGCAGGGTTTTGCCGCCGCATCGGAGAACATTCCCGCTGACATTCAGAAAACAGCCTATTGCGGCTTGGGATCTGTCAAAACCAATATCGGCCACCTGGAAGGGGCGGCGGGAATAGCTGGACTGATCAAGGTTTTGCTGTCGCTACGACATAGAACGATCCCGGCCCATTTGCACCTGCGTGACATCAATCCCTTGGTGAAGCTCGAAGGAACACCTTTCTACATTGTCGCATCGACCCGTCCGTGGGATGCACTGGAGTTCGGTGGATGCAGTTTTCCTCGTCGGGCGGGGGTGAGTTCATTCGGATTTGGTGGTGCTTACGCCCATGTAGTGGTGGAGGAGGCGCCGACGTCGGAGGCGCCGTGTGCTGTAACAGATATCGGGCGACCGGATCTGGTGGTTCTTTCCGCCCGGGATGAGGCCGGGTTGCGTGCCTGTGCGGCTAATGTTGCGCGATACCTCGGCGAGCGTCAGGGTGATGCGGATCTTTGCCGCATCGCCCTCAGTCTGCGCGAAACACGCGAACCCATGCGTGAACGCCTTGCCCTGATTGTCTCTGGGATAAAGGAGCTTCAGGAATGCCTGGATATGGTCGCGGAAGGCGCTTCTGCCGGCATGAAGGCTTATCGCGGCACGGCCAAACTTGTTCGGAAAGAGGACGGAGAAAGGATCAGAGCGCTCTTAGAGGCGCGCGACCTTCCAATTCTAGCCAGCCTCTGGGTCGAGGGTTATGAAATTCCCTGGCATGAGATGTCTGGTCGGGGGGGGCTGAAGTCCGTTCCCTTGCCTCTTTATCCTTTTGCCCGTACGCCGTTCTGGTTGGAAGCAGATAGCGAGGGAAAGCTTGCCCGAACAGTGCCGCTATCGCTGGCTCCCCCCCCTCCATTGGTCACGGCCTGCATGCCGGGCGTGCCACTTTTTGAGGAGAAATGGCGCTCTGTTGAAGGCTGGGCTGTTTGCGGGGATGGGTTATCTGGTTTGTGGGATGTTTGGGTTGATGCGTCTTTGGGTGTTGACGGTTCTGCGCTTGAGGAACAGTTGCCTGGATC
>JAIXTS010000231.1 GCA_027483805.1 Azospirillum sp.
ACCGCCAACGGCATCACCACGCTGTCGGGGTCGGTGGATCAGGTCAATGCCACCCTGTCGACGCTGGTCTTTACACCGGCATCGGGGGTCACGACCGGTTCCCTGCGGGTGACCGCCGCCGACGGCGATGCGACGACGGCCGATCTGGATCGCACCATCTCGATACGGGTGGCGCAATCGCCGGAAAACCGCCTGCCGGTGCAGCCGGTGGTGCTGGGGGGTGTCGCGACCGAGATCATTGGTGTAGGCGTGCGCGACAGCGACAGTCCAACCATGTCCATCACCCTGATCCCAGGCAATGGCAGCGTCACTCTGCGGACCTTTGGCACGGCCAACCTGACCCGCGATACCAATGGCACTTTGCGTCTGACCGGCAGTACAGCAGACGTCAATGCCAGTTTGGCAACGATCGAATTCACGGCGCTCACCACGGTACGTGAGGCCAGTCTGCGCATCACCACTGACGACAATGACAGCATCACTCCCAATGACAGCGACCTGATCCTGATCCAGGTGGTGCAGTCGCCCACGGTGACCTTGCCGACACAGACCCTGGTCATTGCCGGCACCGTCAGCCCTGTCACGGGCATCAGCCTGGCCGATGCCGACAGCGACAGCCTTTCGCTGACCCTGACCCCAACCAATGGCACCATTGCGGTTACGGCAACGGGCGGTGTGACTGTCACCGATGCAGGCAGCGGGACCTTGCGCCTGAACGGCACCATCGCCGGGCTGGACGCCACCCTGGCAAGCCTGCGCTTCACGGCCAGCGCCGGTGCCAGCACCGCCAGCCTGCGTGTCCAGGCGGTCGATAATGACGCCCGTACCCCCGATGCCGACCGGACACTGACCCTGACGGTATTGGCGCAACCCAGCCTCACCCTGACCACACCCTCGGCCATCCGGCCCGGTGCCGCGGGCGCTGTGCCGGGCATCAGTGTCGCCGACCGTGACAGCAACACCCTGTCGGTCACGCTGACGCCCAGCAGCGGCACATTGGGGGTTGTGACCGGCAGCAGCGTCACTGTCAGCCAGGGTACAGGCGGTACCCTGACCCTGGCGGGCAGTACGGCCGCCATCAACAGCACGCTTGCCGGCCTGACCCTGACCCTGCCGACCGGAACGCAGACCGCCAGCATCGGCATTGCGGTGAATGACGGCACCACGCCGACGGTCACTGGAACATTGACGGTGCCGGTTATCGTCAATGTGGCCCCCGTGGCCACGGCGACCCCGCTGACCCTGGCGGATGGACGGGTGGGGACCGGCTACAGCACGACCTTGCCCGGCAATCTGTTCAGTGACCCCGATGCCGGCGATGTCCTCAGCCTCTCGGTCACCGGTCTGCCGGCCGGCCTGACCTTCGATCCCGCCACGGGCACCATCCGCGGCGTGCCCGACTATGCTGTCGTCGGCACCTGGACAGTGACCGTCACCGCCACCGACCGCCTTGGCGAAAAGGCAACCCGCACCACGACCCTGACCATCGGTCAGGACAGTGTTGTGATCCTGCCCGTCAACACGGTTCCAGACACCACCCTGCCCAGCTTCAGCACGGCCATACCGGCCCCGCTTCTGGTGGCACCCTCGGTTGATCTGGGCACGGACGCCCCGTTGTTCGGGGCAAAGCCGATCATTGTCGCCGGCATCGCCAACAGCCGTGGCCTGTTCGGTGACCCGCTGGAACCGGCAAAGATCAACGGCATCGAACCCCGCCTCAGCAGCGTCGATGGTTTCGTAGCCGTCAATCCCATGGCCCCAGGATCCAAGCCGTTCCTGCGCATCGGCAATGCCGATCCAGTGGGCCGACTGGTGCTGGATCCGGCCACCCGCTTTGGCAGCTATACGCTGCCAAGCGGCACCTTCGTCACCAATGACAGTCAATTGTCGATCTCGGCCACGCTGCCGGGCGGCAAGGCCCTGCCCGCCTGGCTGCGCTTCGATACCCGCACCGGCACCTTCATCCTGCGCGACGCCCCGCCGCGCGATGCCCCCGCCCGCATCGTCATCGAGGTGACGGGACGCACCAGCGACGGCCAGCGTCAGACCATCCGTCTGACCCTGCGCCTGGCCGACCGCAGTGCCACCCTCGACATGCCTGTCGGCAAGGAAAGCCTGTCTGCGGCCATCCGGGCCGTCGCCACAACCGCCATCCATGCCGATGGCCTCACCCTTCTCAACAGCCTGTCTTCTCTGCCGACGGCAGGCCCCTTGACGCCCCCCAACGCAGCCTGATGACCGGTCGATCTGGAGAGAAATGACATGAACCGTACTGCCTTTACCGGTCGCGCGCCGCTGTTTGCCGGTACCGCCCTGCTGCTTGCCCTGACGGGCTGTTCAATCCGTCCGGAGGCGATTACCCTGGACCAGCAGATTGCCCAGGCCAACGCCGACCGGCAGGCCATGTTCGCCAGTCAGGAGGCGCTGTCAGGCCCCGTCAGTCTGGAGCAGGCCATCGCACGCGCGCTGAAATATAATCTCCAGCACCGCGTCACCTTGATGGAACAGGCCTTGGAGAACAGGGTTCTGGATGCCAGCAGCGCCGACATGCTGCCCAAGCTGGCCACCCGCGCCGGTCTGCGTACCCGCTCCAACACCCTGGCCTCTGTCTCTGAATCCGTGGCCACGGGTCAGGTCTCGCTGGTGCCCTCCACCAGTTCGGACCGCAGCAACGGCACCCTGGACCTGCAGCTTGGCTGGAACGTCCTGGATTTCGGCCTGTCCTATTACGGGGCAAAGGCCCAGGCCAACAAATTGCTGGCCGCAGAGGAACGCCGCCGCCGTGTGGTGCTGAACATTGTCGAACAGGTGCGCGCCGCCTGGTGGGAAGCCGTGACAGCCGAACGGCTTCGCCCGCAGGTCGCCGCCATCCTGAGCGAGGCACGGCAAGCCCTGGCGCAGGCGCGTGAGACCGAGAAACAGCGCCTGCTGCCGCCGCTGGAGAGCCTGCGCTATCAGAAGGCGCTGGTCGAGATCGTCCAGCAGCTGGAAGCGCTGGAAGCCGACATGGCGATCGCCCGCACCCAGCTGGCCAGCCTGATGAACCTGCCGCCGGCAACCCTGGTGACGGTCGCCCTTCCTGGCGATGCAGTCCCCTCTGTGCCGAAACCAGGGTACAAGCTGGAAGACCTGGAAGCCATCGCCATGGTGGAACGGCCGGAGGTGCGGGAGGAAGCCTATATTGCCCGCAATGTGGCGCTTGAAACCCGTATGAACCTCCTGAAGCTGCTGCCCGGTGCGACCCTGTTTGCCGGTCTTAACCGCGATACCAACAGCTTCCTGGTCAATAATAACTGGGCCGATGCCGGCCTGCAGGTCTCCTGGAACCTGCTGTCGGTGCT
>JAIXTS010000331.1 GCA_027483805.1 Azospirillum sp.
GCCCGAATAGGCCAGCACGACTTTCTTCACGCCGCTCTTCATGGGTAATATCCGTTGCGCTAACAGGTTGAACCGGGCACGGAAGTTATCGGGGGCGGTCCCGCCTGTCCAGACCATGAGGCCCGCATCCGCATGGGGGCTGGCCGGCAACCGCGGCAAACCCCATATCGCAGGGATGCCGCTGTGACAAAAGACGAGGGTGGAAGATGAGCCGTGGAGGCCTTTTGATGATGGCCTGTCTGCTGGCCATGCTGCTGGCGGCGGGGGTCGGCGGCGTCATGGCCTGGAACGCCATGGGCGGCGGCGGACCGGACCAGGGGATCAGCCTGCATGGATTTATCGCGCTGGGCCTCGGGATTCTGGGCTCACTGGTGGTGGGCGGCGGGTTGATGGCGCTGGTCTTCTTCTCCAGCCGCAGCGGCCACGACCAGGCCGTGCATGAAGAGGTGACGCGCCGGATGCCGCCCGACGGGGGCACCCATTGACCCTCTGTCCGCTTGGCACCAGTCCCTGCCGGGAATGATTACCCCCACGACGGCACTGCGGAATGTTGTTATGGTTCAGGTACGAAACTACTCTTGTGTCAAGGTCGGGCCTGATGCCGCTTCTCCTGGCCATTGAGACCGGCAGACGGTCGCCCCTGTTTGCCTATGGTTTCGCCCTTGCGGCCTTCCTGCTGGCCCTGGTCGTCCGGTGGATGGCCGACCACGCCCTGCCGCAGGGCTTTCCTTTTCTCACCTTTTTCCCCGCCGTCATCCTGACCACGTTCTTTGCCGGCCTGTGGCCCGGCATCCTGGCGGCGGGCCTGTCGACATTGGCGGCCTGGTACTTCTTCATTCCGCCTGCCGGGTTCGGGCTGGACCGGCCCAGCGCCCTGGCGCTGGGTTTCTTCATCCTGATTGTCGCCATTGATATCGCCATCATCCATGTCATGAATATCGCGCTGTCGCGTGTCCGGCTGGAGCGCGCCCGTGCCAGGAAGGCGGAGCAGGAGGCCAGCGAGCTGGCCGCCCACCGCGCGGTCCTGTTCGCCGAGCTGCAGCATCGCGTCTCCAACAACATCCAGATCGTCTCTGCCCTGCTGGCCCTGCAGAAGGCGGATGTGAAGGATGAGACGGCACGCCGTGCCCTGACGGAGGCGTCCAACCGGCTGGCCACCATCGGCAAGATTCAGCGCCGCCTGCATGATCCGGAGAATGCCCAGGGCAATTTTGCCGGTTTTCTGTCGGAGCTGGTGGAAGATGTGGTGCAGGCCTCCGCACCGGCGGGCATCCATGTGGCGGTGACTACCACGCCCTTGCCCCTGCCGACGGACAAGGTCATCCCCGCGGCCCTGGTGGTGGCGGAACTGGTCGCCAATTGTCTGGAACATGCCTTTGTCGGGCGGCCGGAGGGTGCCATCCGGGTTGATGCACGGATGGAGGCCGGCAACCGCGTGGAATTGTCGGTCAGCGACAATGGAACGGGCCTTCCCCCCGGTTTCGACGCCGCCAAGGTACCCAGCCTGGGCCTGCGGCTGGTCCGGCTGCTGACCCAGCAACTGGACGGGGATTTCACCATGGTGGATACTGGCACCGGCGCCCAGGCGCGCCTGTGCTTCAGCGTCTGATCAATCCCGCCATTCCCCACGCCAGCGCAGCACATCGCGCAGCAGGGTGGGACGGTCGGTGATGATACCGTCCACACCCATATCCAACAGCCGTTCCATCTCCGCCCCGTCATCCACAGTCCAGACATGGACGGGCAGGTTGCGGGCGTGGGCGGCACGCAGCATGGACGGGGTCACCACGGCCAGGCCGCGATGGGAGACGGGGACCTGCAAACAATGCGGCCCGCGCGGCGCCGGCAGGGGCAGACCGTGGCCCGCCGCCCAGATGCGTGCCACATCCCAGGGTCCGGCCGATGAACACAGCGCTGGTCCCAGCGCCCGGCGCAGCCAGGCCAGCCGTCTGCCAGAGAAGGAACCGACACAGACACGGTCCAGCGCCGCATGCCGGCGCAGCGCCGTGATCAGCGCCTCCGCCGCCTTGTCCGACTTGGGATCGATATTGAGGCGCAGGTCGGGCCAGGTTTCCAGCACCTCGTCCAGCTGCGGTATCGGCTCGTGTCCGCCCACACGGGCCTGGGCGATCTCCGGCCAGGGCAGCTCCTCAACCCGGCCGCGCGCATCGGTCAGCCCGTCCAGCACAGGATCATGAAAAACGATCAGCCGCCCGTCTGCGGTCACCTGCACATCGGTTTCGATATAGCGATAGCCGAGTGCGATGGCATGGGCGAAGGACGCCATGCTGTTTTCCGGCGCCTCCAGTCCCCCGCCGCGATGGGCGAAAGCGATGGGGCCGGGATGATCCAGATAGGGATGGCGGGGCATCGCCCTCATGGCTTCCGGTCAAGCCGGGGCCAGCGGGTGAGTGCCACGATCCACAGGCCCACGGTCAGCAACGGAAAGAACAGGAATGCCGCCAGGGCCCAGAGCGGGTTGCGCCCCGTTTTGCCCAACGCGATGCCCGCCATGCACACGGTCCAGGTGATGGCCAGAACCACCACCAGGATGGAGGCCCAGCCAGGCAGGAAGGACAGCATGTCCACCAGATCGCCATAACGTGGCATCGCCTCAGCCCTCCTCTTCCCTGGCTGCCTGTTCCCTGACCCGCTGCCGCTTCAGCTTTTCACGGGGATGCAGCTTTTCCGGCAATGGCGGAAGGCTGGGCCAGGTTTTGAAGGCCAGCAGGCTGGCAAAGACGGCCCAGCCGACCAGGGGCAATACCAGCCAGCCCATCAGAGCCACCGGAAGTCCCGCGCGTTGCAGCAGGCGCCGCGCCGGCCACAGGGCGGCGAGGGTCAAGAAGCCATGCACCAGAAGGGCGCCCTGCCAGCCCCCCATTGCCGTGTCCGTCGCTTCCATCGCGCGATCCATGATCCCAAACCAGTAAGGGGGACATAGCATGAAACCACGCCCCGGCAATATGGGGGAGCGGCGACAAAAAAACCCGGTTTCCGCCCTACCTACTGCGGAAACCGGGTCAGGACCGCGACCGACCGGCGCGGCGATCAGATCGGAACGGGGATCAGAAGCGGACGCGGGCGCCCGAGATCACGCCGTTCACGTCCTTGAAGTTGGCCGTGGGCGTATCATACTGGTGGTTGCGGTAGCTGATATAGAAGTCGGCGGCAAAGGCATCGACCGTCTGCACGAAACCGACCGACCAGGCCTTGGCGTCGGCACCCAGGGAGGAATAATCCTCCTGCGTCATGTAATCGACGACAAAGGCGCTGTTGCCCAGGCTGGTCAGCTTGGAGATGTAGCCCAGCTTGCCGTACCAGAAATCGCTGTCGCGCGCACCCAGATCGCGGGTGCCGGCCGCCAGTGTGACGTTGAAGCCGCTGGCAAGCTTCACCGAGATGGAGCCGTTGGTCTGCGTGTCGAAACCCGTACGGCTGTCATTGTCGGCATAACCGATGGCGCCGGACACTTCCGTGTCGCCGATCTTGCCAGCGTAACGGGCCGCGAAGTCGGTGGCGCCCCCTTCGATGACGCTGGTGGACAGCATGAAGCCGCCGGCGAAGGTCGGAGTATCGTAGCGGATACGGTCCTCACGATGCATGCCGTCGAAATTGTTGAAGGCGGCATTGATGTTGGGGCCGGCGGCCCGCGTCGCCTTGTTGCGGAACACCACGCCGCCGAACAGCGACCCGACATCGGTATGGCTGATCAGGGTGGCGGTGCCGGAAAGGTCAACCTCGGACGTCACATTGGTCGCCGTGTCCCCCTGGCCAACCCAGATACGGCCGAAACCCTTGTGCTGAACCCAGAACTCCACCTTGCGCTCATTGATGGTGAAGGCGCCGCTGTCCGTGCCGAAACCGGTGGAGCGGGAGGAACCGGACTGTGTCTCGAACTCGATATCAGTACCGGCGGTCCAGTTGTCATCCAGCTTGGCCGTGCCCGAGGCGCGGATGCGGGAAGAGGACTGGGCATTGTCGACATGCATCAGATCGCTGTCGAAACCGTCATCAGCGAATTCCACGGCACGGCCGATCTGGCCGGAAAGGGTTAGCTTCACCTTGGCATTGCCCGACTGCGTGACCTGCGGTGCCTTGAACACATCGGCGGAGACCAGGGGCGCATCCTTGCTGGCGGGCGGACCGGCGGGCGTGCTGGGGGCCTTTTCCAGCTTGTCGATACGGGCCATCAGAGCCTGCACCTGCGCGCGCAGCGCCTCGACCTCGCCGGCCGGGGCCTGCTGGGCCAGGACCGGGGCGGCGGAAACGGCAAACAAGGCGGCACCGGCCAGAAGGGTGGCGGTTATCCGGGGCGAAACTCTCATCAGTAAATCCTCCCATGGCGGCCCCGTGCCGGGGCATTCTTTCATTGCATTGGGATGACATCCTGTTGCACGTCACAGCCGAAGCGGGGAAAGGCGTCGGGAATTTCCCCAATCGGACGGGACAACGGCAATGTCATCGATGATGTGCTGTATGAATGATTTGGGCAGACGATGGGATCGGCCCATCCATTACTGGCCAGCACATCAGAACAGGCCCAGATTGACGGGGGATGTCACAAAACTGTAACCCCGACCTTTGGGTGGGGGGCACTATCCCCCTCCTGGCGTGGCAAAGCCGCCACAGGGGCCGGGCATGGCACCCCGTCCCGGGCGGCACTGGTCAGGGCCGCCAACTGCCCTTATGGTCCGCCCCGCCTTTCCCGCCACCTTCCAAAGCGCCAGGGCCGACGACATGATCCCCCGCTACTCCCGCCCCGAAATGACCCGCATCTGGGACCCGGAAAACCGGTTCCGCATCTGGTTCGAGATCGAAGCCCATGCCTGTGACGCGCAGGCCAAGCTGGGCGTCATCCCGGCAGAGGCCGCCAAGGCCGTGTGGGAGCGCGGTGCGTGGGAGATCGACCGGATCGACGAGATCGAGCGCGAGACCAAACATGACGTCATCGCCTTCCTGACCAATCTGGCCGAACATGTCGGGCCGGAAGCCCGCTTCGTGCATCAGGGCATGACCAGCTCCGACGTGCTGGACACCTGTCTGGCGGTGCAGATGACCCAGGCCGCCGACCTGCTGCTGGCGGATCTGGACAAGCTTCTGGACGCCCTGAAGCGCCGTGCCCTGGAGCATAAATACACGGCCACCATCGGCCGCAGCCACGGCATCCATGCAGAGCCGACGACCTTCGGCGTCAAGCTGGCCGGCCATTACGCGGCTTTTGCCCGCAACCGCAAGCGCCTGGAAGCCGCCCGCGCCGAGATCGCGACCTGCGCCATCTCCGGTGCGGTCGGCACCTTCGCCAATATCGACCCGTTCGTGGAAGAATATGTGGCGGAGAAGCTGGGCCTGTCGGTGGAGCCGCATTCCACCCAGGTGATCCCGCGCGACCGCCACGCCATGTTCTTCGCCACCCTGGGCGTCATTGCCGCCAGCCTGGACAATCTGGCCACCGAGGTCCGCCACCTGCAGCGGTCGGAAGTGCGCGAGGCGGAGGAATATTTCTCGCCCGGCCAGAAGGGCAGCAGCGCCATGCCGCACAAGCGCAACCCGGTTTTGTCAGAAAACCTGTCGGGCCTGAGCCGTATTGTCCGCGGCTATGTCACACCGGCGCTGGAGAATGTGACCCTCTGGCATGAGCGCGATATCTCCCATTCCTCTGTGGAGCGCATGATCGGCCCCGATGCCACCGTGACCCTGGATTTTGCCCTGGCCCGGGCCACCGGCATGATCGACAAGCTGGTGGTCTATCCCGAGAACCTCCAGAAAAACCTGGACATGCTGGGCGGCCTGCATAATTCGCAGCGCATGCTGCTGGCCCTGACCCAGGCGGGCATGAGCCGCGAGGACGCCTATCGCGCGGTCCAGCGCAATGCCATGCCGGTCTGGCTGGAAGGCAAGGATTTCCGCACCCTGCTGAAATCCGATACCGAGGTCATGAAGCACCTGACGGAGGCCGCCATCGATGACGCCTTCGACCTGGGCTATCACACCAAGCATGTGGACACGATCTTCCGCCGCGTCTTTGGCGAATGATCTGATACCCCCTTCCCGGTTAAACAACCGGGAAGGGGTCATGCCAGGACTTTGGCCTCAAACCCGCAGAGATCACGCACGATACAGGCGGGGCACTCGGGTTTGCGGGCCTTGCAGACATAGCGTCCGTGCAGGATCAGCCAATGGTGCGCATTCAGGCGCCATTGTCTGGGTACCCGCTTCAGCAGGGCCTGCTCCACCGCGTCCACATCCTTTCCGGGCGCCAGGCCGGTGCGGTTGGAGACACGGAAGATATGGGTGTCGACCGCGATAGTCGGCTCACCAAAGGCGGTGTTCAGCACAACATTCGCCGTCTTGCGCCCCACACCGGGCAGTTCCTCCAGGTCCTCCCGCCGCTTCGGCACCTGGCCGGCGTGCTTCTGCACCAGGATTTCCGACAGTTTGATCACATTGGCGGCCTTGGTCTTGTACAGACCGATGGTCTTCACATGATCCCGCACCACCGCCTCGCCCAGCGCCAGCATGGAGGTCGGGTTGTCGGCCTTGTCGAACAGGGCGCGGGTGGCCTTGTTCACGCCCACATCGGTGGCCTGCGCCGACAGGACCACGGCAACCAGCAGCGTGTAGGGATTGGAATATTCCAGCTCCGTCTTCGGCTCCGGATTGGCCTCCGACAGGCGGCGGAAAAATTCGTCGATGGCGGCGCGCTTCACGGGCGTAATCCGAAAGGACCATGGGGGCTACCACCATAGTCGGCGGGACAGCCTGTCGCAATCACCCCACCTTGCCGGGCGCGGCATCGCGCCCTATCGTCTTGCCCATGAACAATGCGGCGGCCCCATCACCTGATGATGGCACGGTCCTGTTCCGGGCCGTGATCCATCCCCATCGCAGCCTGAGCCCGGCCGGGTTCCGGCGTTTGATCATGTGCGTGGGCATGCTGAGCCTGGTCACGGGGCTGGGTTTTTACCTGTCGGGCGCCTGGCCGGTCATCGGCTTCATGGGCGTCGACGTGGCCCTGCTGTACTGGGCATTCAAGGCCAGTTACCGCAGCGGCACTTCCTTCGAAACGGTGGAACTGACCGATCAGGCGCTCAAGGTGGAACGGGTGGACCCGTCCAACCGCCGGCAGGTCTGGACGTTGCCGCCCGCCTGGCTGCGGGTGCATCTGGATGACCCGCTGAAGCCGGGCAGCCAGATCACCCTGACCAGCCATGGGCGGCACCTGGTGGTGGGCAGCGACCTGTCACCCGACGAACGACGGGACTTCGCCGATGCCCTGCGCAACGCCCTGGAACGATGGCGCGGGGTCAGGTGATGGCGTCCAGCTGATCATCCGACAGATAACCCGGCACCACCGTGACGGGGATGCGCAGATTACCCGCCATCTGCCCCACCACATAGCTGATCAGGGGACCCGGTCCGCCGCGCCCCGTGCCGGCGGCCAGCACCAGGATGGAGATGCTGGGTTCTTCCTGGATCAGCTTCATCAGCTGTTCGCTGGCCTGACCGTCACGGATATGAAGCATGGGCATGGAGCCGGCAATATCCACCACCTCCTTGGCCAGCCGCTGCATCAGCTGCTCCGCCTCTTCCCGCTGCTCCTGCTTCATCAATTCCTCGATGGCGCCCCAATGCTGCAGCTCCGACGGCGGGATGACATGCAGCAGCGCCACCTTGCCACCCGTGGTGCGGGCACGGCGGGCGGCATAGTGCAGGGCGACGGTCATTTCCTCCGTCTCGTCCACGACGACCAGGAAGATGCGGGTCTTGTCGGTCATGGCGGGCCTCCCCCGGCGCTGCTTTTATGATTTGCGGAACACGATCCCGGCCAGCCAGCCCGATGTCACGGCCAGCATGATGCCCAGGATGGCGTAGAAGACGGAATTGCGCTGCGCGAACTCAAACACATTGGCGGAAAAGCCGATCTTTGACACCAGCAGCGGGGTGGTCTGGGCACTGACCACATCGCCGTCGCGGATCAAAAAGACGGAAGCCGTGTAGGTACCGGTAGCCACGTTGGCCGGAAAGAAGATGCGGGTGCGGAACAGGCGCTGGCCCAGGAACGAGACCTCGCCCACTTCCGTGGTATATAGCCCCGCCCGCTGCTTGTTGCGGATCAGGGCCGCGCGAAATTCGGCCTGCTTTTCCGGCGGCAGCTTGGCCTTTTCCGGCAGAAGCCGGACATAATCCAACCCGATCTCATGCCGCTGCAGCACCGCCGGCGGCACACCCCCCTCCAGCGGGGCCGTCACCGCCACAGTGTAATAGGCCGGCACGCGGGAGAAGGTCACATCTTCCACATTCATCCAGATGCCGGCGACGCGACCCTTGCGCCGGACCGTCACCTCCCCTTCCGGGCCCTGGACCACCACCGCCACGTCACCATCGCCATCCACGGCCCCGAACAGTACCACATCGGTGCCGGTGAAGCCCGTGGTGATGGCGATCAGGTGGCTGGACAGGTCGGCCACCAGCGACTGTGCCCAGGCAGGCCGGGAGGCCTGCCACAGGCAGAAACCAGCCAGCAGGGCCATCGGCAGGGCCAGAAGGCGGCGAGACCGGCGGGTCATGACATCACCGGCAGGGTGATGGAAAAGACATCCTCCGGCCGGATGATCAGATCCACGGCCAGCTTCACCGCCACAGCCAGCACCATCAGGGCCAGCAAGGCCCGGGCCTGTTCACCGCGCAGCCTGGCCCCGGCGCGGGTGCCGAACTGCGCCCCGATGACACCGCCGACCAGCAGCAGCAGGGCCAGCACGATATCCACCGTCTGATTGCCCACCGCCTGCAGGAAAGCCGCCAGGCCGGTCGTGAAGATAATCTGGAACAAAGAGGTGCCGGCCACCAGCGCCGTCGGCATGCCCAGGATATAGATCATGGCCGGGACCAGCAGGAAGCCGCCGCCAATGCCCATGATGGCCACCAGCACCCCGCCGACAAAGCCGATGAAGGCCGGCAGCAGGGCGGAGATATAAAGCCGCGAGCGCGGGAAACGCATCTTCAGGGGCAGACCGTGCAGCCAGGTATGGTGGTGCAGCTTGGACCGCACAGGCGCCCCCCGCCCCTTCACGATGGCCCGCACGCTTTCCGTCAGCATCAGCGAACTGACGGTCCCCAGGAACAGCACGTAGGAGAGAGAGATCACCAGGTCGATATGGCCCAGCTTCTGCAACAGCCCGAACAGCCAGACGCCAAGGCCGGTGCCCAAGGCACCGCCGATCAACATGACGCCACCCAGCTTCACATCGACATTATTGCGCCGCCAATGGGCCAGCACACCGGAGACAGACGCCCCCACCAGCTGATTGGCCTGGGTGCCCACGGCGACGGCCGGCGGTACCCCGATAAAGATCAAGAGCGGCGTCATCAGGAACCCGCCCCCCACCCCGAACAGGCCGGACAGGAACCCCACCCCGCCGCCCAGCATCAGGATCAACAGGGCGTTGACCGAGAGTTCGGCGATGGGGAGGTAGATCTGCATGATCCCGGAAAATCCCTTGGCGGGGCGGGTGATGACGGTCAGGCCATGCTACCGGCTTTCCCCGGCAGGGGGAAGCAAATGCATCCCCCGTCACAGCCATTCGGAGCAGAAGGTCTTCGGACTCCGGTCCTGTGCAACATCGTGGAACAGAAAAACAGGGTGTGTTTCAGGGCGATCCAGGGATCAAGAACAGGACAACTAACCTATCACAATCCCGTGATCCACGCCAGGATCTGGCAACGCGGCAGGTCTTCACGACGAAACCCGCCGGCTTCCAGAGGGCCATCACCATGTCCGGCAGGGCCAGATCAGAGACCCAGATCGGTCAATGCCGTCATCAGGTCACGCGGCTGTGCAAAACCCGTATGGCCCGACTGATCCGGCGCGCCCACCACCAGCAGCCGTTCGGCCGCCGCCGCCACGCCCAGCCTGCCGGCATGGGCGACCATGTCGTCGCGCCCCGGCAGCTTGTCGATGGCACCATGGCCATAGACCAGCAGGGGCAGAACCTTGGTGCCCGGCTGCTGCTGTTCCACCAGGGCCGACGCCGCCAGCAGCGCCCGCCAGCACGGCGTGCGCACCGCCGCGGGCTTGTCCCCGTCAGCGGCAGCGGCCATTTCGGCGGCATCGGCGCCCAGCGCCCAGGTCCGGCCGCACAGATCCTCCGTGGCCAGCAGCGCGGTGATCGTTGTGCCGCCACGGATGGCGGTGGCGACCGCCACGATGCCGGACCCCTTGGCCACCTGCGGCGACCGGGTGATCTGATCGAAGGTGCGCGCCAGGGTGGAGAGCACCGCTTCCACCGTCTGGGCCAGGGGCTTGTCCCCGGCCGGCAGCGACAGGCGATGCCAGGCACCGAAGACCAGGGCCGCCAGATCCGGCTGCACCGTCACGGCAGCGGGCGGCGCCGCCACGGGGGCCACGGGTGCGGACACGTCCGGCCGGTCCTCCAGCACCTTCAGGCGGCGTTCCAGATCGGCCAGGGCCTGACCGCTGGCCGGTGTCGGGCGGTTTTCCAGGGCGGCCAGCCGGCGCGACAGGTCGGCCAGGGCCGGGCCATGATCCGAAGCGACGGCCGACGCGGATTCGATGGTGACCGGGGCGTCAGCCGGGCCGGACGGTGCCTTGCGGATATCGCTGCGGATATCGCGCACATCCAGTTGCAGGTCGCGCACGGCCCCGACCACACGCAGGATGCTTTCATGCACCTGGCCGATCACGGCTTCGAACTGGTCATGGCCGACAAAGCCGCCCGACGGGATGGGCAGGTTGGGCGCTTCGCCCCCCTGGGCTATGGTCTGCCGTGCCGCCGCGATCCAGCTTTCCAGCCCGGCCACGCGGTTCAGCAGCTCCGAGGCGGATTTGGACACCCGGTCCAGTTCCTCCGGATAGCGGGTGACCTGCTGGCTGACCACACCGGTCAGATGGGCCAGCCGTTCCCGCAGTTCCTGGATGCTCTGCCCCAGGGCGTTGATCTTCATCGTCTCCGGCAACTGCACCACGGCGGAATGCATGGCGGCCAGATCAGAGCGGAAGTCACGCAGCCGCGACCCGACATGCAGGGCCAGGTCGCGGACGATGGTTTCGGCATAATCGAACGGATCCACCGAATCCTGGACCTCGCCGGTCAGGGCGGCCCCTGTAGCCCCGGCCTCCACCGGCTTGCGCGCGTCGGTGGTGTCGCTGGACGGGATGCTCATGGGGCGGCCTCGCTGGAGGAGAGTGTGTCATTCAAGGATGCCAACAGGCGGGCGCGCCGCGCCTCCGCGTCGTGGCGGCCCAGGCGGGGAACGGATGGGGTGGGCGCTGGCGGTGCCGGTTCCGGCACGGGCGCAGCAACCGGTATCGCCGCCGGCACGGGCCGGGGCGGGGCCGCCGCTTTCGGCGGCTCGGGTGCCGATGCCGGTTCCGCCGCCTTGGGTGTGGCGGCCGGGGCTGGCGCGGGCGCGGGCGGCTTCGGTGCCGCAACGGGGTCGGATATCTTCGGCGCGGCCGCCACACCCTTGACGATGGTGTCAACCACCGTTGCGGCCGGCTTCGTCACGGGTTCGGATCGGGCCGGTTCAGGGGACGGGGCGTCCGGCACGGTGACCGGCGCTGAAGGCTTTTCCGCCGCAGGCGGCAACTCTGGCAGGCGGGGCGCGACCGGCCTGGATTCCGGTGCCTTGGCCACCGCCGGTTCCGGGCGGGCGGCGGGCGGCGGCGTGACACGCGCCACGGGCGGCGCGCTGAGCGGCGCGCTGCTGGGCGGTGCGGGCGGCGGCGACACAGGTTTGGCCGGGACCGGCGGAATGGGCCGTGTCGCAAGCGGTGGGGCCGTGGTCAGGCTGGGCATGCCGGGACCCGGTGGGACCGGATTTGCAGGGCCCAGCGTGGGCGGCAATGCCGCCAGATCGGCCGGTGCCGTTGCTGAACGGGGCTGCAGCGACGTCAGCGGCGGTACGATGGGGCCTTTCGGCAGAGACAGCGGATTGGCCCGGTTCACCGGTTCGGGAATGGCCCCGCTGGCCAGATCGGTCAGCAGCTTGCGCAATGCCGCAGCCTTGGCCCCTTTAAGCACCTCGCTGCGGGCCAGGGCACGCTGGATGAGGCCGGGTTCGGCCGATAATTGCAGGAAATTCACCTGATCAGGGGTCAGGTTTTCCAGCCGCCAGGTCAGGTCATCCAGCACATCCTGCTCATCGACGAATCGGGTGAGCGACTCGATCGTGCCCGTCACGACCGTGGCATCGCGCACCGCCCGGGACGAGAAGACGGGGCTTTTGCCCAGGCCACCGGCCGGTATCGACGCTTCCAGGCCCGACACCGCCAGATCACTTTCCACCGCGGCCTCCGCCGGGGCGGGCAGGTCGGCGCGCGCCTCCTCCTCCACCAGGGACGGTGGCGGGGAAACGGGGGCACGGACCGGTTCGGAACGCTGACCGGTCAGGCGACGAAGAAGGGAGCCTAGCATCGCGTACTCCGCCATCCCCGGTGCGGGGACGGGACCAAGGTACCAGCCCCCCACGACGCACGGATGGCGCCCAGGTCACCGGCTGGCACACTGAATTTAATCGACATGGTCCGGGCAAACTCCGACCAGAACATTCTTTTGCCATTATCGTTATCACGTCCCAGGCAGCCGACGCAATTTCACAACGGATCAAGAAGCTAGGCTTCATACGCCTTTCGGGGATGGAATGGGAAATGCGGATAGGAGGGAGCTGATTACGCTGTGTCGCTAGCTCGTCAACCTGTCCGGTTTATGTAGCTCGTGATCTGTCCGCTTCGTTCTTGTTTTTCCCTGGGGCATGCCGCAGGGAAAAATGGCCGTCGTGGAAGCGTGTCACGC
>JAIXTS010000144.1 GCA_027483805.1 Azospirillum sp.
CAAAACCGCGCCAGTCGATGATCGCCCTGTCGCTGCCCTGCCGGACCTCCAGAACCGAACCGCTGCTGCTGAAACCGACGGTGCCCTGCACCACGGTCGGGTCCACAGGATTGGCGATGGCGGTCCCCGCCAGGATCAGGGTGGCGCCGGTCAGCGCGGTGCCGGCCAGAAGGCGGCGGCGGGAGTGCATGTCACGGGCCATGGGTTCGTTCCCCTTGTGCATCGGGCGCACGGATCAGAAGCGGGTGGTGACGGAGACAAAGAAACGGGCGTCACGATCGCCCTTGGTCGCCACGTCACGGCGCAGCGGCTTGGCCACCTGCAGGTCGGCAGACATCAGATCATCCAGATTGGTGCGCAGGCCGGCACCGACAGAGGCCAGTTCGACACCATCCATCTGTGTCACCGGATCCTCATTCCAGACCTTGCCATGGTCATAGAACCCATAGAACTGTACGCCCACCGCCTCACCCAGATCCGGGGCCCAGCGCAGTTCGACCAGACCGGCCACACCCTCATCGCCCGACAATTCGCCATCGTCGAAGGCCCGACCGAAGGCGGCCCCACCCAGCTTGAATTCCTCCTGCGCCAGAAGGGCGCGGTCGGCAATCTGCGCGGAGAAAGCCAGGCGGGCAGACAGACCATTGCCCAACGTCTGCACGCGTTCGGCATCCACGCTCATCCGGGTGAATTCCGAAGAGCCGGCGGCGCGTGACTTGTCCGGCGCCCCGTCACGGCTGGCACCCAGCAGATCCAGACCCTGAACGATGCGCGCCGTAAACCGGTTGGTTCCCCCCGCCTTGTCCAGCAGGGTGAAATCCGCCCCCAGCGACAGGGTCCGCACGACATCCTGCGCAAAGCGCTGCCCGAAAAAGGCCGTGCGCGTCTCATAGGCGTTGAATTCCGTGTCGATCACCAGGCTTTTTGCCCGGCTGCGCAGGAACGGGTGGGCCGCGCGCAGGGTCAGGCCGCTATAGCGGGTCGTGACCTCCAGCGCCTCCAGGCTGTCGCCCGGTTCGCCACGCTGGATGCTGCCGCGCAGGCCCAGCATGGTCCCTTCCGACCCCACCTGCTGATCCCAGGACAAGGTCAACCCCTGCTGTTCTTCCGTTTCTTCCAGCGCGGTCAGGCCGGAAAGGCTGAACCGGCCGCCATTGGCGGCGTCGTTGAAGACAGCGCCGGCCATCAACCGCCAGGGGCCGGTATAGACCGACCCGCGATTATCGATGGCGGCATAGGCCTGTACCACCTGCCGTTCCACCTTCAGCGTCAGGATCGAACCGCCCGTCTGGCCCGTGGCCGGCGACAGAACCGCGCGCGCCGTGACACCCGGCAAATCATTGACCAGCAGCAGCCAGCGCTCCAGATCGGCGATATTCACGGCCCCCTTGGCCGCCGTCAGATGGTCCAGATAGGACTGGATGCGGGCAGCATGGGGACCGGCGTCCCCCTCTATCACGGCCTTGGCGATAAAGCCTTCCACCACGCGGATGGTGGCGACACCGTCGCTGATACGCTGCGCCGGCACGACCGCCCGCGCCAGCACCCAGCCGGCGGCGCGATACCGCGCCGTGATGGCATCCGCGGTGGCATAAAGATCGGCCAGGGTTACCGGCTTGGCCGTAAGGGCAGCAGTCAGATCATCGAACGATCCGGCCGGCATCGAACCGGCCCCTTCCACCACGACGCGCGACAGGGTCAGCGGCGTCGTGGCCGCACCGGACACCGGCGCTGCACCTGGGCCCGGCGCAACCTCAATCCCCCCGGTGGCGGGACCCGCCGGCAGTGACGGCACCGGCAGATCGGGCCTTTTGGGTTCCGCCACCGACGGCAGCGTCTGCTGTGCCAGGGCGGGGCCCGCCAGCAATATCAGCATGGCGGTCCCGGCCGCCAATGTCCGGCCCAACCGGCGGGAACGATGCGAAATCGACTGAATGCCCATTGTGGCCGCCATCGTGAGATCAGGATGATAGAAAAGTATCGCCGGACCAGGAATGGACCGGACACTACGAATAGCAATGGCTTCTAACCGGAATTTGTTACGGATTAATGGAAGTTTGAGGATGTATAGGAACTTCCCGTACCGCAATATCAGTTCGATATGATTTTATCGGTTCAATAAAATTGACGCATAAACTTCATCTATTCCCCAAATTACCGTCTTGTTCGCTGGTGTAGTTGAGGGGCAACCAAGAGGCCCCCGCCTCTTGTTTGGTGTCCTATATCCAGGGAGCAAGTCCGTGAGCCAGATCGACGTCCCCGAAATCGACCGCGACAATCTTGAAGAACGTGGCATCGGCGCGGACAAGACCTTTGACAAGGTGCTGGAAGCCAGCGTCGGCCGTCGTCATTTCCTGCGCGGTTCCGCCGCGACGGCGGCTGCCACGGCTGCGCTGTCGGCCCCTGGCATCTTCCTGACGGGGTCCGAGGCCGAGGCATCGACCGTCGCGCTGTCCTTCACCTCCGTGGGTGAGGACGCCGGCGACCGCTTCGTGGTTCCGCAAGGCTATGAGGCCAATGTCCTGATCCGCTGGGGCGACCCGCTGTTCCCCGGCATGGCGCCGTTCGATCCGAACAGCCAGTCCGCAGCCGACCAGGCCCGGCGCTTCGGCTTCAACTGCGATATGGTCGCGGTCTTCCCCGAGCGCTATGGCGCTCCGGCCAAGATCGGCCGCCTGCCCTATCCGTCCTACATCATGTGCGTGAACCATGAGTATACCTCAGGCCCGCAGATGTTCCCGAACTACACCCAGTCGGAGCAGCAGGTTCTGACCGAGATTGAGGCGCACGGCGTCAGCGTTCTGAACGCACGCGTCCTGAACGGTCGCTGGTCCTATGACGTGACCTCGCCGTTCAACCGCCGCCTCACCGGCTCCACCCCGATGCAGATCACCGGACCCGCCGCCGGTCATGCGAAGCTGCGCACCCCGGCCGACCCGACCGGGACCCGGGTACTGGGCACCCTGAACAACTGCGCCGGTGGTTTTACGCCCTGGGGCACCTACCTGACAGCCGAAGAGAACTTCGACCAGTACTTCGCCAACCGGTCGCGTATCACCGATGCGCGCGTCGCGCTCGACCACCAGGATTACACGATCCCGTCCGGGAACTCTGCCCGCCGGTGGGAGAACGTCGTGGCCCGCTTCGACTGCGGTCGTCCGGAAGGCGTGAACGAGCCCTACCGCTTCGGCTGGATGGTCGAGGTCGACCCCTACGACCCGACTTCCATGCCGAAGAAGCGCACCTCCATGGGGCGCTTCAAGCATGAGGCGGCGACCATCGCCCTGACCCGCGGCTCCAATCGCGTCACCGCCTATTCCGGCTGCGACACCACCTTCGAGTATGTTTACAAGTTCGTGTCCACGGGCACCTACAACGCCACCAACCGCGCCGCAAACATGGACCTGCTGGATGCCGGCACCCTGTATGTCGCCCGCTTCAACGCCGACGGCACGGGTGTGTGGCTGCCGCTGGATCTGAACGACCCGGTCTCCGGCCCGTTGCTGGCCGCCTCCACCTATCCGGACGGCACCCGCCGGTTCCAGACACAGGCGGATGTGATGATCAACACCCGCCGTGCCGGCGATGCCCTTGGCGCCACGCCGATGGACCGTCCGGAAGACCTGGAAGCGCCGGTCGATATGGATTTCTACGGCAACGGCAAGATGTTCATCGTGCTGACCAACAACAGCGGCCGTCAGGCTGCGACCAGCACGGCAAACGTGACCAGCGGTGCCCGCGCCGGGGTCGGCCGCGCCATCCCGGCCCGCGCCGATGCCGCCAACCCGCGTGGCCCGAACCGCACCGGCCATATCATCGAAGTGACGGAAGCCCGCAACGACCATACCGCCACCAGCTTCACCTGGCGCATCTTCCTGCTGGCGGGCGACCCGGCGGCTGCGGCCACCGCGGTCGACAATGTCCGCCTTAACGGGGCCAGCTCCTTCACCGGTGACCGCTTCGGCTCCCCGGACAACATCGCCTTCGACATCGGCGGTAACATGTGGATCGCCACGGACGGCACGCCCAACAGCTATCCGTTCAATGACGGCCTCTACGCCGCCCCGCTGTCGGTTCCGGCTGGCCAGCCGGTGCCGGTCAAGCGCTTCCTGACGGTGCCCGCGGGAGCGGAGTGCTGCGGCCCTCTGCTGACGCCGGACAACAGCTCCCTGTTCATCGCAGTTCAGCATCCCGGCGAGGATGTGAGCGGCGTCTTCACCAACACCCAGTCCAAATGGCCGGACGGTGAGTATCCCCGCCCGTCCGTCGTCGCCGTCCGCCGCACCGATGGTGGCCGCATCGGTTCGTAATGTCAGGCCCGCCGGATATGAAGGTCAGGACGTCTTGACCGTCATATCCGGGCCCACGGGCGCGCAGGCGCCCCATGCCGCCGGCTCCTGTCAATTCCGACCTGTCTTCATTGACTGTTCCGCATAAAAAGAGGGGTCTTCCGCCGATCGGTGGAAGACCCCTTTGCCTTTCTGGTGGCAAGCCGCTGCTGTGATACGCTGCGCTTCATGCAGGAACAGCGACGGCCCATTATGCTGCCACCCGAACCATTCCCTTGGCCGTTCGACGGCGACGTCTACCGCATGGCCATGGGCCTGCGCAGCCAGGACCCGACGCAATGGCTGGCACCCGATGCCGGCTGGCCGGCACAGCTGGCTGAACGGGCCCGCCTGCTGCGCGATCGGAAATGGGACGTGCTGGCCCTGATGCCGGAGGCAAAGGCGGCAGCGGCAGAGCTGCTGGCCCTGCTGCGCCTGCATCTGCCCACACGCTTTCCCGATTGGTTCGCACTGACCGGCGATGGCTTGCGCAGCCAGGTGACCGGGACTGTTCTGGACCCGTCATCCTTCGATCACCCGCTGCATATGCTGGCCCATCTGCTTCCCGACGATCTCTGCCTGCTGACCGCCTCTGCCGGGGGATGGCGGCTGACAGGCGGGGCTGTTTGCTTCCCGTCGCACTGGTTCCTGCCGCACAAGCTGGGCAAACCGCTGCCGGGCATCCACCGGCCCGTTCCTGGCTATGACGCGACGCTGGCCACACCGGTGGACCGGCTGTTCGACACGCTGGCGCCGGGGCGCACGGTCTGGCGCGCCAACTGGACCCTGTCGGACGACCCTGTCCTGTTTCAGCCGGGAACGGCAGCACACAAGCCCGCGGATGAGACCATCCAGGCCGGCAATGCCGGTGACCGGCTGTTGATGCGGGTGGAGCGGCAGACGGTGAGGAAACTGCCCGAAAGCGGTGCGGTTCTGTTCACCATCCGCACGCATCAGCGGCCGCTATCCGCCCTGGACCCGGATCAGCGGCGGCACTTCGCCGCCATCCTGCGCAGCCTGCCCGACGAGATTGCCGCCTATAAGGGCTTGCACCGAACCGGGCCGGCGGCTCTGTCCTTCCTGGACAGGCTCAGCTGAGTGCCGCCAGCACCGCGCGAAAATCGGCCGGCAGGGGGGCGGGTCGGCGTGTCTCGCGGTCGACATAGACATGGGTGAAATGGCCGGCGGCGGCCGCTGTTTCCTCCCCCGCCTTGAACACCCCCACCTCATACCGCACGGAACTGTTGCCCAGATGCGCCACGCGGATGCCGATCTCCAGCATATCGGGAAAGGCAACGGAGGCGAAATACCGGCACCCCGTTTCCACCACCAGCCCGATGGTGGCTCCGGCATGGATGTCCAGCACACCCTGTTCGATCAGGTAGGCATTCACGCCGGTATCGAAATAGGAATAGTAGGTGACGTTGTTGACATGGCCATACACGTCATTATCCATCCAGCGCGTGTCCAGGCGGCGGAAATGGCGGTAATGCTCACGGGACGGGGCGACGGGGCGGGACATATCCGGGCTTTCCGTGCGGGGTGTGACGGGGATCAGCGCATGCGGCGGATCACGCCTTCCTGCGCCGTGCTTGCAACCAGGCGGCCATGGCGGTCAAAGATGCGGCCCTGGTTCAACCCACGTCCGCCGCCTGTCCAGGGGCTGTGCGTGCTGTAGAGCAGCCAGTCATCCACGCGGAAATCCGGCTCATGGAACCAGACGGCGTGATCCAGGCTGGCTCCCTTGGCGGTGCCCGCCATCCAGTTGATGCCATGCGGCAGCAAAGAGGAACCCAGCAGCACCATGTCGGACATATAGGCCAGCGCCACCCGGTGCAGGTCGGGCAGATCGGGCATGGACGCAACCACCCGGAACCAGACGTGCTGAACCGCATCATGCGGCAGACCATCGGTGGGATCGACCCGGTTCACATGCCGCAGTTCGACCGATCGCCGCCTTTTCAAAAAGGCCTGGCTCGGGGCCGGCAGACGGTCGATGAAGCTTTTCACGACCTCGGATTCGGGGGGCAGGTCTTCGGGCATCGGCACGGCGGGCATGCGGTAATCGGCATGGGCCAGCCCTTCCTCCGGCCGCTGGAAGGAGGCGGACAGGGTCAGGATCGGTTCCCCACCCTGGATCGCCTCTACCCGGCGGGTAGCAAAGCTGCGGCCGTCAAAGTCGCGATGGACCCGCAGGTCGATGGGATAATCCTCATCCCCGCCGCGCATGAAATAGGCATGCAGCGAATGGGCGATGCGGCCGCCATCAACGCTGCGGATCGCCGCGGCCAGCGCCTGGGCCACCACCTGACCGCCAAAAACGCGGCCCCGCCCGCCGATCTGCCGGCAGCCCTGATAAAGGTCGGGACCCATTTCGGTAACTGTCAACAGACGGACCAGACGTTCCACCATCTCGGTCGGGCCGGGGGCGCCGCCTTCGTCCGGGCCGCTGGCGGCGTTCGTCACTTCCATCGCGGATGTTCCTTGTTCAAACACGCGTATCACTATCCGGGCCGGGGCGCCCGACTGGCAAGCTTGGTGGCGGCATGGGTGATTTGCTTATAGAAGGATGCATCCGCCCAGCGACAGGCACCTCCCGGAATGATCATGGATCCTCTGACCATCGACAGCAGTACGCGCACCCTGATCGACGGTGCGCCCGCCGTTTCTGCCCTGGGCTGGGGCATGTGGCGCTATCATGGTGATGACGTGGCCGCCGCCACGGCCCGGTCCATGGCGGCGCTGGAGGCGGGGATCACCCTGTTCGACACCGCCGACATCTATGGGTTCGACCATGAACATGGGTTCGGGGCGGCGGAGACGCTGTTCGGGCGGGTGCTGTCCGCCAATCCGGGCCTGCGCGACCGGATCGTGCTGGCCACCAAGGGCGGTATCCGGCCGCCCATCCCCTATCATCAGCGCGGCACCCGGCTGGTGGAATGCTGTGAGGCATCGCTGCGCCGCCTGAATGTCGACTGCATCGACCTCTATCAGGTACATCGCCCCGACCTTCTGGCCCACCCGACGGAGGTGGCGGCGGCCCTGGACACGCTGCGCCGGCAGGGCAAGATCAAGGCGGCGGGTGTTTCCAACTATACGCCCGCCCAGGTGGCAGCCCTGTCGGCGCATATGCCCTTCCCGCTTCTGTCCGTGCAGCCGCAATTCTCCCCCCTTCATATCGACCCTCTGTTCGACGGCCTGTTCGATCAGGCGCTGGAACGCGGCTTGGCCGTTCTCACCTGGTCGCCGCTGGGTGGCGGCGGCCTGCTGGGTGCGATGCCGGATGACCGCACGGCCCGTGTCGCGGCGGCCCTGGACGCCATTGCCGGGCGCCAGGGGGCCAGCCGGGCCGCTGTCGCCTATGCCTGGGCCATGGCCCATCCCGCCCGTCCGATCCCGCTGGTCGGCAGCCAGACCCCAGGCCGCATCAAGGAGGCGACGGACGCCTTCAAGGTGCAGATGACGGGCGCGGAATGGTACGCCGTGCTGGTCGCCGCGCGTGGACAACCCATGCCTTAACGGCTGGGCCGCCACCCGCGCAGCAGCAGCGCGTTGCCGACCACACAGACACTGGACGCGGCCATGGCCGCTCCGGCCAGCATGGGGTTCAACAGGCCCGCCATGGCCAGTGGCACGCCCACGAGATTGTAGATGAAGGCCCAGAACAGGTTCTGGCGTATCTTGGCCACCGTGCGGCGGGACACGGAAATGGCGTCGGCCACCAGGGACGGGTCGCCCCGCATCAGCGTCACCCCCGCTGCCCGCATGGCGATATCGGTGCCGGTGCCCATGGCAATGCCGATATCGGCGGCGGCCAGGGCCGGGGCATCATTGATGCCGTCCCCCACCATGGCCACGATCCGCCCGCCCCGGCGCAGCCTGGCCAGCGCCTCGCCCTTGTCCTGCGGCAGCAAATCCGCCAGCACCTCATCCACACCCAGGGTGGCGGCGGTGGCGGCGGCGGCCCCTGCATTATCGCCGGTCAGCATGATTGTGCGGATGCCCAGGGCCTTCAATCGGGCGATGGCGGCCGGCGCCGTGTCCTTCACCCGATCCCCAAAGGCGATCAGGCCCAGCACCACCCCATCCGCCGCCAGATAGGACAGGGTCCGCCCCTGGGCCGTCAGACCCTGCGCCACCGGCTCCAGCGCACGAATATCGACGCCCCGTTCCGTCATCAGCCGGGCATTGCCCAGCAGCAGGGCAGCCCCTTCTGCCCGTCCCTCCACGCCCAGCCCCGGCAGGGCGCGGATATCGACGGCCGCCGCGATGCCGGGCATGGCGTCCTTTATGGCCGCCGCCAGCGGATGCAGGCTGCCAGCCTGCAGGGCGGCGGCAAGGCGGAGCAGCTTGTCCTTGTCCCCGCCCGCCACCGGCTGCACCGCCACCATTGCCGGTTTGCCGTCGGTCAGCGTGCCGGTCTTGTCAAAGGCCACTACGGCAATATCGCGCGCCCGTTCCAACGCCTCGGCATCGCGGATCAGAATACCGGCACGGGCCGCCACACCGGTCCCCACCATCAGGGCTGTCGGCGTGGCCAGACCCAGGGCGCAGGGACAGGCAATGACCAGGACCGACACCGCATTGATCAGCGCCACCTCCACCCCCGCACCCGCCAGCAGCCAGCCCGCCAGGGTCAGAAGCGACAGGACCAGGATCACCGGCACAAAGACGGCGGATACCTTGTCGACCAGCCGCTGGACCGGCGCCTTCGCCGCCCCCGCCTCCTCCACCATGCGGATGATACGGGACAGGGTGCTCTCCGCGCCCAGCGCGCCGGTCGTGACGGCGATGAACCCGTCCAGATTCATTGCGCCGCCGGTGACGGCCGCCCCCGGCCCCTTGGCCACGGGCAGGCTTTCCCCCGTCAGCATGCTTTCATCCAGATGGGTGGCCCCGTCCAGAATGGTGCCATCGACGGGCACCTGCTCCCCCGGCCTCACCAGAACCACATCCCCGCGCTCCAACTGGGCGATGGGCAGGGTGATTTCCCCGGCGCCGCGCCGCACCCGCGCCAGTTGGGGCCGCAGCGCCATCAGCGCCTCTATGGCGGCGCCCGTCTTGCGCTTGGCCCGTGCCTCCAGCCAGCGGCCCAGCAGCAGCATGGCAATGATCACCGCTGCCGCCTCATAATAAAGATGCGGCGCATGGCCGGGATGGGCGTTCAGCCACATCCAGCCCGACAGGCCCCACGCCGCCAGCGTACCCAGCACCACCAGCACATCCATGCTGGCCGTCCGGTGTTTCAGGGCGTTCCAGGCGCCTGCATAAAAGGGCCAGCCCAACCCGAACTGTACCGCGCTGCCCAGCACAAACTGGGCCCAGGCCGGCAATGCCGGCCCGCCCAGCATGGGAAACAGCAGCGGTGCGGACAGGACCAGGGCCAGGATCGCCCGCCCCCCCTCGCCCAGGCCGGGATCACGGGCCGGAACCGGTTGTTCCGCAGCAGGCTGGGCCTCTTCCCCCGGCCCCGCCACACCATAGCCGACCGCGACCACGGCGGCCGCCAGATCATCGTCGCTGACATCGGCAGCATTGATCAGGGCCATGCTGGTGGCCTGTGAAATCCGGACATCGATGACGCCGGGTACGGCGCGCAACGCCTTCTCCACCTTGCCGACACAGCCGGCACAGCGCAGGCCGGTCAGCGTCAGGCGCTTTGGCACGACAACCGGCGTAAATCCCGCCGCCGTGATGGCAGCGACAATAGCCGCCGGCATCCTGTCACCGGCTTTGTCGCCGGTTGTGACCAGCACCCGCTCCGCCGACAGGTTGACGGTGACCGCTGCCACACCGGGCAGCCCAGCCACAGCCTTTTCAATCCGCCCCGCGCAGGAGGCGCAACGCATGCCCTGCACGGGCAAAGACAGGATCGCGGACGACATCCCAAACCCCTTCCGGCCCTTGGCCGGTCATTGGATGACCCGGAAAGAGAACAGCGAACAGCGGCATAAGGTCCATGACCCAGCGCAAATCCGCGTCCCTTCCGGCACTGTCCACTGTTTCTGAACCTTCCCACCATGGGAAGGTCAAGGGGTTATCATTGGCCTCAATCGGAGATCAGGGACAAAAGCGCGTCGCCCGTCGTCACGGCCCGCCCGGCCCGACAATGAACGGCGCCCACCCGGCCGGCCGCACGGGCATGGACGACGAACTCCATCTTCATCGCCTCCAGGATGACCAGCGGCTGCCCGACCTCCACCACCTGCCCGACCTCCACCAGCACCTTCCAGACATTGCCGGAGATATCGGCCTGGATGGCATTATCGTCGGCGACCGGGGGCGGCGCGTCATCGGCGACGGTGGCACTGTCATCCGACTGCCAGCGCGCCACCTCCGCGGTAAACGCCGTCTGCTGGCGGGTGCGGAAGGCGGCGATGTCATCAGCCTCCGCCGCCCAGGCGGCCTCATGCGCTTCCAGGTCGAAGACCGACTGCTCCACCCGTACCTGCGCACGGCCGGCGCGGAAGTCGGTACGGAAGGCGTCCAGGTCGGATTCTGTCACCGGATAGAACCTTACCCGGTCAAAGAAGCGCAGCAGCCAGGGTTCGGCCCCGAACTGCCGGTTGGCCAGGAACTTATTCCAGATCGGCACTGTCCGGCCCACCAGCTGATAGCCGCCAGGACTGTCCATGCCATAGATGCACATATAGACACCACCAATGCCCACCGTGCCTTCCGCCGTGTAGGTGCGGGCGGGGTTGTATTTGCTGGTCAGCAGCCGGTGGCGGGGGTCCAGCGGCACCGCACAGGGCGCCCCCAGATAGACGTCACCCAGGCCCAGCACCATGTAGCTGGCATCAAAAATCGTGTCTCGCACCTGCTCGCGGCTGCCCAACCCGTTGATGCGCTGGATGAAGTCCACATTATTGGGCAGCCACGGTGCATCGGCCTTCACCGTTTCCTGATAGCGCGTGACGGCGCCCAGGGTGGCACTATCCTCAAACGCCATGGGCAGATGCACGATGCGGCTGGGCACCTTCAGCCCCGCCACGCTCCCCAGCCCTTCTTCCAGCTGCAACAAGGTCGCAACCAGCGCCTGCTGGCCGATCACCCGGCTGTCATAATGGATCTGGACCGACCGCACGCCGGGCGACATTTCGGCCACCCCCGGCACCTTGGCCGCCGTCAATGCCTCCATCAGCAGATGGATACGCAGACGCAGCCGCAGGTCCAGGATGTTCTCGCCATATTCCAGCAGGATGTATTTATCGCCGGCCTGACGATAGGTGACCAGGGGCCGCTCACCGCTGGCCGGCAGGCGCATCAGGATGCAGGTCTCCGGCGTCCCACCCGCCAGCACCGGCAACGCGTTGTCGGTCAGTCCCTCTATCGCCGCGTCCTGTGCCCGCTCCAGGGCCAGCGCGTCGGCAAAACTGACGGGGCGGAAGCGGATCGTGTCGCCCGGCTTCACCTGCCCCACCTTCCACAGCTCGGCCTTGATGATGGTGGCGGGACAGACAAACCCGCCCAGGCTGGGCCCGTCACAGGTCAGGATGACGGGGGTGTCGCCGGTGAAATTGATGCTGCCAATGGCATAGACGCAATCATGAATGTTGGACGGGTGCAGCCCTGCCTCTCCCCCGTCGCTGCGCGTCCATTCCGGTTTCGGCCCGACCAGCCGCACGCCCAGCCGGTTGGAATTGTGATGCACGCGATAATCACTGGTGAAAAATGTCTCCATGGCGTCGGGCGTAAAGAAGTCGGGCGCGCCATGCGGGCCGTACAGGACCGCGATATCCCAATGTCTGCCATAGGCGGGGACCAACGATGCCGGTACCGGTGCGGGATCAAAGGCTGGGGCGGGCGTCGTACAGGCGGGAGAACCGGGCCGGCTGACTGGCAGCACGTCACAAACACGCAGGATGCGCCCGGCATGGCCGCCAAACTGCCCCAGCACAAAGGTGGATTTGCTGCCCAGATAGTCGGGCACGTCCAGACCATTGCGGATGGCGATATAGGTGCGGCACCCGCTTTCCGCCCGGCCCAGGCGCAATACCTGCCCGGCCTTCACCGTCACCGGCACCCAGAAGGGCAGCGCCTCGCCCTCATCCAGTACCGCCCTCATGGCAGCCCCGGTGAGGGCAATGACGGCATCGCCATGGAACCTCAGCGTCGGTCCTTGCAGGGTGCATTCCAGACCGGCCGCCGCCGCATCATTGCCGACGATGCGGTTGGCCAGCCGGAAGGCGTAATCATCCATCGGTCCCGATGGCGGCACCCCGATATCCCAATAGCCATGCCGCCCCGGATAATCCTGCACGGTCGTGTAGGTCCCAGGCTCCACCACCTCCAACACGGGCGAGACATGGTGATAGCTGTCCAGGAACCGCGTGGACATTTTGGCATCGATGAAGGTCCGGCCCGACAGGATGCCGCGCAGATAATCCAGATTGGTGGCAATGCCATGCAGGCGCGTGGCATCAAGCGCCGCCAGCATTTTTAACCGCGCGGCCTCCCGGTCCGGCCCGTGCACGATCAGCTTGGCGATCATCGGGTCGTAATGGGCCGACACTTCCGTCCCTGTCCTCACCCAACCATCAACCCGCACACCTTCGGGAAAAAACACTTCGGTCAGGGTACCGGGCGAGGGCGCAAAATTGCGCACCGGGTTTTCGGCATAAAGCCGCACCTCGATCGACGCGCCCTGCGGTTCCGGCACCTGGGCGAAATCGGGCGGATCGCCGGCAGCGATACGGATCATCCATTCCACCAGGTCCAGGCCGGTGACCGCCTCCGTCACCGGATGTTCGACCTGCAGCCTTGTGTTCACCTCCAGGAAATAGAAGGCGTCGCGCGCGCTGTCATAAATGAATTCCACGGTACCGGCAGAGACATAGCCCACCGCCTGACCCAGGCGCACAGCGGCGTCCAGCAGGCGGGCGCGTGTGTCGGGCGGCAGGCCGGGGGCGGGCGTTTCCTCAATCACTTTCTGGTTACGGCGCTGGACCGAACAGTCACGTTCCCCCAGAGCGACAACATTGCCCCGGCCATCGCCGAATATCTGCACCTCGACATGCCGCGCGTCCGACACGAAGCGTTCGATGAACACCCCGCCATCCTTGAAAAAGGACTGACCCAGCCGCTTCACACTGTCGAAGGCCGCGACCAGCTCGCCTTCGTCCGCGCAGCGCTGCAAGCCGATACCGCCACCGCCAGCGGTGCTTTTCAGCATGACCGGATAGCCGATCCCCGCGGCCGCAGCCTTGGCCTCCGCCACATCCTTCAACAGATCGGTGCCAGGTGTCAGGGGCACGCCGGCCGCCTTGGCAATCTCCCTCGACGTATGTTTCAGACCGAAACGGCGGATCTGGTCCGGCGTCGGGCCAACAAACGCGATGCCGGCGGCGGCGCATTGTTCGGCGAAATCGGTGTTTTCGGACAGGAAGCCGTAACCGGGAATGATGGCCTCTGCCCCCGTTTCCCGCGCGATCTCGATGATCCGGTCGCCCCGCAGATAGCTGTCCGCCGGCGTCTGACCGCCCAGCGATACCGCCAGATCGGCCACCGCCACATGCAGACTGTCAGCATCCGCGTCGGAGTAGATGGCGACCGACCGGATGCCCATCCGCTTCAAGGTGGCAGCAATTCGAACAGCGATCTCACCACGATTGGCGATCAGGACGGTGCTGAACATTCTCTGATTCCCTTCCTGATCAAGCCGCATTCTGGGCGCGCAGGCGCATATAGGCGCGCCAGCCGCCCAGGCTGGTGATGTCGGCGGCGTCGCGGGTGGCCCAGGCTTCGCACAGAAAACCCTGCACATGCCGCCCATCGACCAGTTCCAGGGTCCCGATGCCCAGCGGCGGCGGGATCAGCGCCACAAAGGACCCGTAATGGGCCACCGGCATGTCCCACAGTTCCACCGCGATGGGCATGCCCTCCCCTGTTCGAAGCAGCCCCGGCTTGGGCGGGGTGGTGCCCGGCAGGGCGTAAAGGCGATAGGCGGCAGACGTCAGCGTGCTTTCCAGCAATACCGCCCCGCGCTCGGTCAGTTGACCGTTCAGCGGCATGCCCGACAGATGCGCACCGACCACGGCCAGCGTGACATGCCCATGCCTTCCATCAACCACCCGTTCGCCCTGCGGCAAGGCCAGGTTGGAAGTTCCACGTTTCCAGGGACTTGCGGCCTGCCACAGCCGCCCGAACTCGATCAACCGTGCCTCGTTCCAGGCGGGTGCGATCAGGGTGATGCCGGCCGGCAGTCCGTCCTCCCGCATGCCCCCCGGCAGGGCGATGGCGGACCAATCCAGCAGGTTGACGAAATTTGTGTAAAGCCCCATGCGGCTGTTCACCCCCACCGGATCGGCCATCACCTCTTCCAGGGTGGGCAGGGTTGGGGCCGTGGGTACCAGCAGCCCGTCCAGCCCCGTCATCAGGTCCTCGGCCCGCCGCGCCAGGTCCATGCGCCGATATTCTGCCTTGAAACCGTCGGCGGCGGTGAAGGTACGCGCCTTGTCAATGATCGACCGGACCACGGGATGCACAATGTCGGGCCGGTCGCGCATCACCGCCTCGATGGCGGCATAACGTTCGGCCACCCAGGGCCCGTCATACAGCAGGGCAGCCACATCCCACAGCGGCTGAAAATCAATCATCCGCAGGTCCACGCCCAGCGATGTCAGCCGCGACAGCGCGGCCTGATACGCTGCCTCCGCCGCGCGATCCCCGAACCAGTTGGTTTGGGCTGGAATGCCCAGCACAGGCCGTGCCGGCCAGGCGGTGGGCGGGGCGCCGGCCTTGCGGGAATAGGCATCGGTGGCATCATAGCCCTGCATCTGCGCCAGCACGCTGGCCGCATCATCGACCGACAGGGCCAGGACGGTGATGCAGTCCAGCGTGCGGCAGGCCGGCACCAGACCGCGCGTAGAGACCAGACCCCGCGTCGGCTTCAGCCCCACCAGATTATTGTGGCCCGCCGGTACCCGCCCCGATCCCGCCGTGTCCGTGCCCAGCGCGAACGGCACCAGCCCGCGCGCCACCACCGACGCCGACCCGGAACTGGACCCGCCGCTGACATGATCGGCGCTGAAGGCGTTGGGAACGGCACCATAAGGAGAACGGGTGCCCACCAGGCCCGTGGCGAACTGGTCCAGGTTGGTTTTGCCGATGACGACAGCCCCCGCCGCCTCCAGCTTCGCCACCGCCAGCGCGCTGGCATCGGGCAGATAGGCAAAATCCGGGCAGGCGCAGCTTGTCGGCAGGCCGGCCGCGTCGATATTGTCCTTCACGGCAAAGGGAATACCATAAAGCGGGGCCGACGGGTCCAGCGCCTGCAGACGGGCGGTCAGCGCGTCGGCACTGATCAGACTGATCCAGGCAGGATCATCGGTGGACAGCCGGCTCAGCAAATCCGGCAGCAGGTCCTGCGGCCGCGCACCCGCCCGATAGGAATTGGCCCAGTCCTGCAATGTCCAGAATTGGGGGACGGTGCTGTTGCTCATGGTCGGGCCTGATCCGCTATGTCCCGGGTGGAACGGTGGGATCAGTATGGGGACCCATGCTGCACTGCCATATACGCAGGATGACGTATTGGGCGGTCAGATCAGGACGGCCGCAGTTCCTTCTTGAACCGCTCCGCCAGGACCGGATGGGCCAGGGCGTCGGCCATCGCCACCGGATCGGGGCTCTTGTCCAGCAGCAGGGCATTCAGCCGCGCCACAGTCCAGCCGGCATCCCCGCGCTGCACCAGATCCACCCGATCACCTGCCGCCAGCATACCCGGCTGCACCACATGCATGTACCAGCCGGGCGTACCGGCCTTCATGGCCAGCGGTCCCAGCGCCTTGGCACCAGTCAGCACGCCCGGCCAGGAACAGCGGGGCACCGGCTGGTTCACCATGACCAGCACCTGTCCGATGGCCAGAAGATCACCGATGCGGGCCTCGGCATCGGTATAGCCCTCGAACAGCAGATTCTCCCCAAAGCCGGGGCGGGGCAGCGCACGGCCCAGCGAGGCCTCCAGCGCCCCATAGGATTCCGCGGCGAAACCATGCAGGGCGGTGTCACCTTGTGTCCGGCTGCGATAGGCGCTTTCATCCCCGGCCAGACCGGAGGGAGCAAGGGTAACCGGACCGCTCACCGGCGATTTGGCAATACCTGTCCCCTCGACCCGGCCCTTGGCATTGGCGCGGGCCTGGACGCGACCGACATTCACCTGAAGGATACGCATCACGGCCACCCGAACAGCAAAAGGGCCGGTCGCAACGGACCGGCCCCCCGAACCCTCATCCTGCCGGACCGTTACCGGAAGGCCTCGGCGCTTTCGATGATGTGGCTGACGACGCCATATTCCTTGGCCTCTTCCGCCGACATCCAGAAATTGCGGTCGGTATCCAGTACCACCCGCTCATAGGGCTGGCCGGTTTCGCGCGCGATCTCTTCATTGATACGCTTGCGCATCTTGATGATTTCCTTCGCCTCGATGGCGATATCGGTGGCGGGGCCACCGACACCGCCCGCGGGCTGATGGATCATGAAGCGTGTGTTGGGCAGGCAGAACCGGTCTTCCTTGGCGGCGCCCAGGAAGATATGCGCGCCGGCCGATGCCACCCAGCCGGTGCCCAGCACCATGACGCGCGGCTTCACGAAGCGGATCATGTCATGGATCGTGTCGCCGGATTCGACATGGCCGCCCGGCGAGTTGATGATCAGCTTGATCGGCTCATCATTCTCGGCGGCCAGACCCAGCAGCTGGGCCGTCACGGCCTGCGCCACCTTCTGGTTGATCTCGCCAAACAGCAGGATGGTGCGGGCCTTGAACAGATTCTGCGCGATGGAGGGCGGCGCCTTGGCCTTTTCCTCCTGGGCATCGGACTCCGGCTTTTCGTCCTCAAGACGGATCGGATTGACGAGCAAGGCGGCACTCCTGAATTTGGTATTCTGCATTCACTGACCTAGCGGGAAATCGGCTGCGGTTCAACCCATCATTAGATGGGAGTTCCATACTCATGCCGACACGCATGAACCATGACCGTCGGCACGGCGGCGCGCGGTGATTGCCGGCGCCACTATTATGAGAGGTCGATCCAGACACTTTTCAAGTCCGTGTATTTTTCCAGTGCATGCAGGCTCTTGTCGCGACCAAAGCCGGACTGTTTGAACCCGCCGAACGGCGTGGTGATGTCGCCGGCGTCAAAACAGTTGATCCAGACCGACCCGGCCTTGATGGTCCGCGCCGCCTTCATCGCGGTGGAAATGTCGCGGGTCCAGATGGCGGATGCCAGGCCATAGATCGTATCATTGGCGATCTTGAACGCCTCTTCCGTGGTCTTGAAGGTCAGGGTGGACAGGACGGGGCCAAAAATCTCTTCCCGCGCGATGGTCATGGCGCTGTCCACGCCGTCGAACAGGGTCGGCTCGATATAGTAGCCGCCGCTGTCGGTGCGCGCGGCCGACCCGCCCAGGCGCAGCGACGCCCCTTCGGCCTTGCCCTTGTCGATATAGGACAGGACACGTTCATGCTGTTTGGCATCGACCATGGCGCCCATATTGGTGGCGGGATCAAGCGGGTCGCCGGGGGTCCAGCGCCGTGAATGGTGGATCACCCGCTCCAGGAATTCATCCTTGATGCTTTCATGCACCAGAAGGCGGGAGCCGGCGTTGCACACCTCCCCCTGATTAAAGAAGATGCCGCCCGCCGCATTGGCCGCGGCCTTATCCAGGTCGGCGGCGTCGGGCATGATGATATGCGGGGTCTTGCCGCCGCATTCCAGCGACACGCGCTTCAGGTTGCTTTCGCCAGAATAGCGCATGAAATATTTGCCGACCTCGGTGGAGCCGGTAAAGGCCAGCATGTCGACATCCATGTGCCGACCGATGGCCTGACCCGCCGTTTCCCCGAAACCGGGCACGACATTCAGCACGCCCGGCGGCACGCCCGCCTCCACCGCCAGTTCACCCAGGCGGATGGCAGTCAGCGGCGATTGTTCGGCCGGTTTCAGCACCACGGAATTGCCCGTGGCGAGCGCCGGCGCCACCTTCCACACCGCCATCATCAGGGGGAAATTCCAGGGGACCACCACCCCGATGACGCCCAGCGGCTCGCGCAGGATCAGCGACATGGCGTCGGGCCCGCTGGGCCCCACCTGATCATACAGCTTGTCGATCGCCTCCGCGTAATATTGCACGCAGCGCACAGACAGGGGGATGTCGATAGAGCGGCTGTCGCGAATGGGTTTGCCCATGTCCAGCGTTTCCAGCAGCGCCAGTTCGTCGGCATGGTCCTCCATCAACCGCGCCAGCTTCAGAAGCACAGCCTTGCGGGCACGGGGATGCTGGTCCCGCCAGACACCGGATTCGAAGGTGCGGCGGGCGGCCGCGACGGCGCGGTTTACATCCTCGGCATCACATTCGGCGACCTGGGTCAGCACCCGGCCGTCGCGCGGGCTGATATTGGCGAAGCTTTTTCCGCTGGCGGCGGGCACATAGGCACCGTCGATAAAGGCCTGGGTGCGGAATTGCAGCCGGGCGGCGCGGTCCTGCCAGTTCGTAGCGGCGATGGCGTCCATACTAGGGGCTCTCCCATTATGGCGGGCGCGCCCGCCTGTCGGGTGAGAGAGTGCCCGGTGGCAGCGACCGCGGCAACCCCCGACATTGGAAAGACTCAGGGAACCCAGCCTGGAAGGGCCGCCGCCTGACGCAGCCATTGCACCATTCTGGCCTCGTCCAGCCCATCTTTTTCATAGATGTCGATCCAGCGCGCCTCCCCGCTGCGCGGTGTGCCACCCGGCGGCATGGGATCTAAAGACAGACCATCAAAGAAGGTGACCTTCACATACCGGGTGAGCACATGGAAGGACAGGAACCAGCCTTTGCCTTCCATGCCATAGAAGGGGGAATTCCAGCGCACAGCCTTGCGCACATCGGGAAGGGTGGTGACGATCAAGGTGTCCAACTGCCGTCCCAGATTGCTTTTCCAGCCCGGCATGGCGGCGATATAGGCCTGAACGGGAACATCGCCGTCTGCCTTGGCGATCTGCGGATTGCCACCGGACAAAAGCACGGTTCCCGTCTTCGGGTCCTTGGTCAGCATGGCGCTACCCTTGTTTCCAGATCGGCGTCAGTTTAGCGGAGATACCTCGTCGCGGACAGGGCGATTGTCACCGGCACATCTTGGCAATTGCGTCAGCAATATTGACGTGTTCCGATCATGCTCCCGATATCATCCCACCGGACGCCCGCCCCATGCGCCCCGCCCATATCGCCCTCGCCTTTCTGGTCGCCGTGATCTGGGGGGCCAATTTTGTGGTGATCAAGCTGGCGCTGACCGGCTTTCCGCCGATTCTGCTCACGGCACTGCGCTTCACGCTGGCCTGTCTGCCGGTCCTGTTCATCCCGCGCCCGGCGGGCATCGGGTTCAAACAGCTGGCTTTGGTGTCCACCTTCCTGTTCACCGGGCATTACATCTTTCTGTTCGTGGGCATGGACCAGGGCATGGCGCCGGGTCTGGCCTCCATCGTGCTGCAATGCCAGGCTTTCCTGACCATGCTGTTTGCCGCCGGCATGCTGGGGGAGCGACCCAAGGCACAGCAGTTGGCCGGCGCCGGCGTGGCGGCGGCAGGGCTGGTGGTGACGGGCAGCACGGTGGGGCTGGACGTCACCTGGATCGGCTTTATCCTGACGCTGCTGGCGGCGGCCAGCTGGGCCATGGGCAATGTGCTGATGCGCCGGCTGCCGCCAACGCCGACCCTGCCGCTGATGGTCTGGCTGTCCACGGTGCCGCCCCTGCCCGTCTTCGCGCTGTCGCTGCTGGTGGAGGGGCCGGACCGGGTCTGGGCGGCATTGACGGGTTTTGGCTGGACCGCTGGTCTCTCGCTGCTCTACATCGTCTGCCTGTCGACCCTGGTGGCGTTTGGCATCTGGGGCATGCTGCTGCGGGAATATAAGGCCGGCGTGGTGGCGCCCTTCTCCCTCCTGGTCCCCGTCACGGGCACCGTCGCGGCCCATCTGGCCTTTGGGGAGACGTTCGGACCCCTGCGCCTGCTGGGCATGGCCCTGCTGTTTGCCGGTATCGTGATCACCATCCTGCCTTTGCGCCGGCGACAGGCGGCTGTCGTGTGATCACTCCGTGACCGTCACCTTGGCCCGCATCTTGGGGTGGATACGGCACTGGATGGTGAATTCGCCGGGCACAGCAAAGGTTACCGGCGTCTCTGTCCCCGGCTCCTGCAGCCCGATGTCGAAAATGCTTTCCTGCGCCGGGGAATAGACATTGTGGCCAAACGGGTCGTCGTTCCGGAAGATGACCTGTTCACCCACCTTGATCGTGACCGTGCGGGGGGCAAAGGAGATATCGCGCTGGGCGATGATCTTGGGTGCCTGCGCGCCACCGGAACTGGCCAGCGCACCCAGCGCCAGCAAAGGCAGCAGCAATCGCACCCGTTTCCTGGCGTGGCGTATCATCCCCTCCCCCCCGGCCGGTTCAGCGTTTGTCCAGAATGGCAATGTCGATCACATCGCCGCCATCGCCGATGCGGCCCATCTTCTTCATGCCACCACGCATCACATTCAGGTCATAGAGCACCCCGCCGGCCACGGCGCGGCCATGATAGTCATCCTGGGCGTCGGTGAAGATATCGACCCCTTCCACGACGGTCCCCGCCGGCATGCCCAGGGAACCGATGGTGCGCAAAACGCCGTCATTGGGCGGGTCCTGCGACACCCAGGCGCCCGTCGCGCTGTCCACATCGAACAGCTGCGTCTGGGTGGCGCCCGCAAAGGAATTGATATAGGCGCCGGCATAGACGGCGGGCTTCCTGCCAGCATTCACCTTGTCATTGGGATGATAGGCCAGCGGCTTGTCGACGGCGGTCTGTCCCGTCTCCACATTGACGCGCAGATTCTGGCCATCGGAACCCATGATACGCAAGCGGTCGGCCTGCGGGTTAAAATCCACCACAACATGGTCGATGGCGGTCAGGGCAACCGACAGCTTTGGCCCCGCCGCCGCGGTGCCGCTTTCCAGGTCGATGGTGTAAAGGCTGTTATCGCTGGCCAGGCCATAAAGCTTGCCATTGGCGGGACGCACATCAATGCCCAGCAGTTTGCCCTTCACCCCGGTCACGGGCAGGACCTTCACGGTGCCAGGCGATATGTCGGAGAAAAGCAGCAATTCATTGCGCTGGTTCAGCCCGGCGATATCCAGTGCCAGGGACGGCATGGCCATGCCGGCAAGCGCCAATCCGATGGCGATCGTTGCAACCTTCTTCATCAACCCCTCCCCGTCCGCCGGTGGCATCCACTCAGCTGTGCGAGAAGAGAGGGTATGTCAAATGCGCGGCCTGTCATTAGTCCTTTCGAACAGGCCATCAAATCTTGATATTGAAGATGGAGCAGATCTTCTGCCGCAGCTGCAGGGGAGAGAAAGGCTTGATGATATAGCCGTCCACCTTGTTGGCCCGGGCCGCTTGCACAAAATCTGCCGTCTGATTGCCGGTCAGCATCAGGAACGGCATGTTTTCCCAGGTCTTGCGCACATGCTGAAGCAATTGCAGCCCCGTGACATTGGGCATGTTCCAGTCGGAAATGATCAGGTCATAGCGCAGTTCGCTGTCCTCCAGCGCCTCAATTGCGGCCTTGCCATCGGGCACGATATGGATGTGCTGCACGCCCAGCTGCACCAGAACCTGCCGCGCCAGACGCTGGGCGAAGGCATTATCCTCCACCAGAAGGACATTCAGCTTCTCGAACCCCGGAATATGGTCACGTGTCAGCATGGGTTGGGTCTTTTCAACGGGCGACAAGCAGGGTGACCCGGTTGGCCAGATCACGCGGGGAGAAGGGTTTCACCAGATAGGCATCGACGGCATTGGCCTTTGCATTGGTCACGAAGTCAACGCCGGCATGGGCCGTCAGCATCAGGAAGGGCGTGTGGCGCCATACGGCACGCACATGGCGCAGCAGGTCCAGCCCCGTGGCGCCCGGCATGTTCCAGTCGGAAATGACCAGATGGTAGGGTTTGGCTTCCGGCGTCACCGCTGCAATGGCCTCCGCACCGTCGCGATGGGCGGTTACCGTGCCAACGCCAAGCTGCCGCAGCACACCCTGCACCAGACGGGCCTCGAATGGATTATCCTCGGCCAGAAGGACGCGCAGCCCGGCAGCATCACGCAGCGGGGTCATGGCTCCACCCCCGTCATCGCCGCATCGAACATGGCGCGCCTTTCGCGCAACCAGACCAAGCCCTCGTCCAGGTCAAGGCGCAGTTGCGACAGCAAGGGTGTCAGCGCCGCCGAATCGCCGTGATGCCCGGCTGCTTCCACCGCGGCGGCGGTGCGGTAAACCTGGGCCAGACCCAGACTGCCAGCGGCCGATTTCAGGGAATGCGCCACCTCCCCCACCGGCTGCGGCTCTGGCGTTCGGTCGGCGGGGAACAGCTCGGGCTCCACCTCCGGCAGGATGGACAGAAACGTATCGATCAGGTCCAGCGCCATGTCCGGCCCCATACTGTCGGCCATTTCCGCCAGCATATCGGGCACGAACGGTTCGGTGCCGGTCAGAAGCGCTCCGGCGGTGGCCCCGGCCTCCATCATTTCATCATCGCTCGACGCTGTCTGCCCCGCCCCGTCGGGGACCAGGCGGTGGATCACCTTGAACAGGTTGGCGGGATCAATGGGTTTGGAGACATAGGCGTTCATGCCGGCATCCAGACAGCGCTGCACACCATTGCCACCTACACTGGCCGTCGCCGCCACGATCAGCACGCCGGCGGCGGGTCCCGACAGGGCCCGAATGGTCCGTGTGGCGGTCATGCCGTCCATGCGCGGCATATGCACATCCATCAGCACCAGGTCCAATGGCGGATCGGCATCACGCACCATGGCCACCGCCATCTCCCCATCCTCGGCAAACAGCACCCTATGGCCATGTTCGGCCAGGGCGCCGGCCAGGACCTTGCGGTTAATGGCATTATCATCGGCCACCAGGATGCGCAGCGGTCGTACCGCATGCTCCGCATAATCGCCGGTGGCATCGGCCGTGACCGCGCTGCCCTCGACCAGCGGGATTTCAAACCAGAAGGTGCTGCCCGCACCCTGGGCACTGTCCACGCCGATGGTGCCGCCCATGGCCTCCACCAGCTTCTTGCAGATGGCCAGCCCCAGACCGGTGCCCCCGAAACGCCGTGTGATGGAACTGTCGGCCTGGACAAAGCTGCCGAACAGCTTGGCGCGGGCTGCCTCCGATATGCCGATGCCGGTGTCGGCCACCTCTACCCGCAGCCGGGCGCCGTCGGCACAGGGGGCCGCACGCAAGGTGACGCCGCCGCTTTCCGTGAACTTGATGGCATTGCCCACCAGGTTCAGCATGATCTGGCGCAACCGGTTGGGGTCGCCCTTCAGATAGGCGGGCAGGGCCGCGTCCACCTCTTCACGCAGCCAAAGGTCCTTTTCCTCCGCCCGGTTGCGCATCAGCATCGTGGTGCCCGCCATCAGCGATACCAGCTCGAAATCCAATATCTCGATATCGGCCTTCCCCGCCTCCAGCTTGGAGAAATCCAGGATATCGTTCAGGATTCGCAGCAGCGACTGACCCGATTGCAGCACCGTGGTCGCCAGCCTTGCCTGTTCGTCATTCAGGCCGGACCGCAACAGCAGGCGTGTCAGCCCCAGCACCCCGTTCATGGGCGTGCGGATTTCATGGCTCATCATGGCCAGGAATTCGGATTTGGCGCGGGTGGCGGCCTCGGCCTTTTCCTGGGCCTCACGCACCACCTCCATGGCGCCCTTAAACACGCCCAGCGCGCCAGCGACACTGCCGATCTCGTCCCGGCGGGATGTGTGCGGCACCGCCACATCCATATTTCCGCCCGCCAGTTGGATGGTCGTGCGGGTCAGCCGGTTCAACGGCGTCACGATATTGCGGATCAGCGCGATGGTGATGCCGACCACCAGCGTGAACAGGGCGGCGATCAGCAGGGTGGTTTGGTCGGCAGCCTTCCGGATCGTCTCCTCCGCCGACAGCCGGAAACGGTACCCGTCCTCCGCCGCCATCTGGGTGACGATTTCCAGATTGGTGATGATGCCGGCCCCCAGCTTCTCCATGCCCACCATGGCGAGTGCATGGTCGGGAGAGCTTCCCGGCATATCCATCAATTGCCGGACCGCCGCCAGCCAGGCGGCGTTCTGTTCGCGGATACGGGCGGTATAGGTGCGGATTTCCGGGTTCAGGCCGCGTTCCTCCGCTACGGCCAGGCTGGCCAGGAAATCCTCGGCATTGATCTGCACATCCTCGCGGAAATTTTCCGGCAGCCCATGGGTGGATTTCAGCGCCCGATCTACCATCAGGTCCAGCATGACAAAGTTCGTCTGGGCCAGCCGGGCATAGTTGATGGCCTGCAGGGGCTGGTCATACATGCGGATCACCAGGTCGCCCGTGGAGCGCACGACCAGCACCGCCACCACGCCGATGGTCACGGCCGCCAGCACGGCCACCGCGAACGCCGCCGCCAGTTTGAAGCGGATGGTCCTGAACATGCCCTGCGGCCCCGTCGCAACAATGCTGCTCCTTTATGCGCGCAAGGCTTGGGTCGGGGCAAGAACCCGCACGATGCCCGCATGGATACAATTGTTTCAAACCACCCCGGCGCCCAGCCGCCTTGACAGCACGGGCGCCCCCTGCTGCCATGCCCCTCCTCCTTCACCCCGATGGGAACGCCCCCGGAATGACCAGCAGCCCCGATCTGTTCCGCGAAATCGAGATATTCCGGCAGCAGTATCCTTCCATCACGGCCGTCGATGTGCTGCTGCCCGATCTGTGCGGGGTGTTCCGGGGCAAACGGGTGCCGGTCGACGAATTGTCAAAGGTCTGGAAGGACGGGGTGGCCTTCCCCGGCTGCACCTTCGCCGTCGACATCACCGGTGACACGGTGGAGGAGACGGGCATGTCGGTGGAAAAGGGGGTGCCCGACCGCCTCTGCCGCCCCGTGACCGGCACGCTGACGCCCGTGCCTTGGGCTGCCAGGCCGCTGGGCCAGGTCATGCTGTCCATGCGCGACGGCGACGGCTCCGCCTTCCCCTATGCGCCGCGCGCATTGGTGGAAAACCTGCTGGCGGAACTGTCGCGCAGGGGCCTGACGCCGATGGTGGCCATCGAACTGGAATTTTATCTGTTTGACCGGGACCGCGCCGCTGACGCGCCGCCCAGCCCGCCGGTATCCAAGCGCAGCGGCCTGCCCCAGAACCGGACCCAGGTCTATGGCCTGACGGAACTGGAGGAGTTCGAAGAGGTTCTGGACGAGATCACGGCCGCGGCCCAGGCTCAGGGCATCCCGGCCGGCACCGCCATCGCCGAATATGGGCCGGGACAATATGAGATCACCCTGTCCCACCGTGCGGACGGCCTGCGCGCCGCCGATGATGCGGTCCTGTTCAAGCGCGCGGTCCGCGGCGTGGCGCACCGCCACGGGTACGAGGCCAGTTTCATGGCCAAGCCCTATACCGATCAGGCCAGCAGCGGCATGCATATCCATATGAGCGTGCTGGACAAGCAGGGCCGCAACATTTTTGCGGCCGAGGCGCCGGAAGGGTCGGAATTGCTGCGCCACGCCATTGGCGGCATGGCGGAAACCATGCCCGCCTGCATGGCCCTGGCCGCCCCCGGTGCTAACAGCTGGCGCCGGTTCCAGACGGGCTCCTATGCGCCGACCGTGATCGCCTGGGGCGTGAATAACCGCACGGCCCCGTTGCGTATTCCCGCCGGCGGTCCGGAAAGCCGGCGGGTCGAGTACCGCATCGCCGGGGCCGACGCGAACCCGTATTTGGTACTGGCCGGCATGCTGGCGGGTCTTCTGCACGGGCTGGACGGCAAAATCGATCCCGGTCCGGCGCTGGAAGGCAATGCGTATGAGGCCGACGCCCCCCAGCTGCCCGATGAATGGGGCGCGGCCCTGGACCTGTTCCAGGGATCGGCCGTGCTGCGCCACTGGCTGGGCGCGGCGTTCGTGGATACCTATGCCATCACCAAACGGGCCGAGCGCGCCAAGTTCAACCAGCGTGTCACGCCGCTGGAATGGGAATGGTATCTGCGGGGGTGAAGAGGACGGAAGCCCAGCCGTAATCACCCGCAGGTCAGGTCGCGGGGCAGCATGCCCCAAACCCTGACCGCCAAGGATCAAATGCCTGTAGCGTCAGGGCTCGCCTTTCGGCTCGACCTGACCTACGGGTGATCCATTACAGAAGACTAAGCCGCCGCCGTCAGGTCGCTCAGCTTTGTCAGCAGGTAATCGACATCATCGCTGGCCAGCTCCTCGAACTGGGTCAGGATGCGCTCCAGCATGCGGCGGCGGTGACGTTCCAGATCATGGTCCAGACCGTCGAAATCCGTCTCATTCGCCACATCCAGGGCGATGCGCAGCGGCGGGTACAGCTTCGGCGGCAGGCCGGCGCGGTCGAACAGGGACTTCAGGCCCAGACGGCCGGCATCATGGATCAGCAGCCGGGCATTGTTCACCGGCACCTGCCCCAGATGCGCCATGGCCATTTCAAAGAACGGCACGTCGCCCATGCACAGGGCCCGCAACAGCAAAGACGGGGTCAGGCGGTGGCTGCGGCGCAGCTGCACCACCAGCTTTTCCAGGTCCGCGTCCCCGGCCCCACCAACCAGACCATAGGTCGCCTTCTCGCGTGTCTGGATGACAATATCGGCCGCCATGTCATTGGGCAGCTCATGCTTGGCGACCAGCCGCTCCCGCAGCTGTTCGGACACCAGCGCCACCAGGCGTTCGGCCACGGTCACCGGCAGCTTGGCCCGGTTGACCATCTGTGACGCCACGGCCTCGCTGTCGGGAAACCGGTCCAGCGCCTTGGACATGGCCTTTTCGCCCACCACCGCCGTCTCATTCGACATCAAGGTGGCGACAGCCTTTTCGCTGCCGCGCTCGACCAGGGCGTCGGCGACAGACTCGGCCACGTCGGCCCGCTTGGCGACCGCCGTCTGCTTTTCCGACGAGCCGGAGCGGATGATCTCCACCAGATCTTCATCCGTCAGAACGGTTGAGACCTCGATGAAGGGCAGCGATACCTCCTCCACATCGCGTGCCATGGACATGGCGATGTCGCGGGGGATACCGGAATTGGTCTTCAGGCTCTCTGCCAGGGCGGCGCGCACGCGGGTCGTAACATCGCGCGCCATGATGCGCACGATATCCTCCGCCAGCACCCTTTCCGACGCGGACAGGTCCGTTGCGGAAAAATGCTGCGCAACCTTCCCGGCCATCTCGGCGCGGGTATTGGGCGAAGGATCGGTCAGCAGCCGCTGAACATCCTGCTGAGACAACTTGTCGGACATGGGGTGGACAAACCCTCCCTGGGACGACCGGGCGATGACATGGCGGCCTGACGGCCGGCAGCCAAGCGTCGCTCCTGTTTGCTTAACATTTAGTGCAAGCCGCTGCCAATTGCGAACGCCAAAAACAAGAACAAGCCGAAACAATCCACTCGTGCCACGCAGAGCGCTGTAACACCATCATCCGGAAGGATAGGTGTTACCCCCTGTGTACCCGTGCCGGACCGGCACTGGAACCATGGAAGCACAAGAACGCGTAACGAATCGTTGCTTCACGGTTTGGCCGGACCCGTGGCGGCAAAGGCCGCCGCCGCCGCGGGATGCAGCGGCGCGGTGCGGGCCCGGTCGGCCATGCCATCCGGCACCAAACCGCTGAAGACCGGGTGCTGTCCCGACAGTTCCGACCGTTCTTCCAGCAGCACACGCACCACTTCCGCAATGGTGGCATCGGGCACGTCGGCGCGGGTGACCAGGGTGGCCGCCACGCCGATGGTCGCCACCTCTTCCTGCACACCGGGATAAAGGTTAGCCGGTATGGCCGCACGGGTCAGGTCTTTGCGTCCCGACAGAAGCTTGTCGATGCCGGCCCCCGTGACGGCCAGCGGAGCCGCCCCGCACTGGGCCGTGGCCTGCATGATGCTGGCATTGGGATGACCGACGGCGAAAAAGGCTGCATCCAGTTGTCCCGCGCAAAGCGCCGCCAGCGCAGCATCGGGCGCCATGTCGGCATCGTCGGGCAGGCGCACGCCCGCCGCGTCGATGACCAGATCGGACAGGTTACGCAGGGCGGACCCGCGCGGTCCCAGATTGACGCGCTTGCCCTTCAGTTTGGACAGGTCGTCGATGTCCGCCTCGGGCCGGACCAGAAGGGTGATGGTTTCGGCATGCAGGGTGGCGACCGCGCGCAGTTCCTTGAACGGGCCAGACCCGCCAAAGCGCCCATCTCCACGAACGGCCGCCGCCTGCCAGTCGGACTGGACCAGCGCCAGATCCACCTCTCCCGCCCGCAGCGCGCTCAGGTTCTGGACCGGTCCTTCGGTCGCTTCCACCAGGCAGCGCAGACCATGGCGCGGCCGTTCCTGGTTCATCTGACGGCAGATGGCGCCGGCAACAGGGTAATAAAGCCCCGTGACGGTGCCGCTGGCAACCAGGACCTGTTTGGCCTGCGGTTGCTGGGCAGCCGCCGGAAGGGCGCAGAGCGACAGCAACAGGACCAGCGCCGCCGGCGCCGATAAAAACGAAAAACGGGTCACGCGCTCAATCCCTGATCAACGGAAAGTGGCCGGCTCTGCGGCCCAGGCCAGCGGATAGGCATCGACATTGCCCATGCCCTGCTGCAACGTCCATTCGACGATGCGCCGCAGCACGGCCCCTGTCGCCTGATCGAAGGCCCGGATGATATCCTCCAGCGCCGGACTGGCGGCGCGCACGGTCGCTTCGAACGTGTCACCGGCCACAATGTTGCGGCGGGGCAGGCGCACCAGCTTGGCATTGATCCGTACCATCGCCTCCGGCGCGGTATCCGCCGAATCCTGGCCCTTGTAGTTGGCCTGGAAGTCGCGCAGGTCGGCCTTCAGGATAAAATCAGCGCGCAGGCCCGACCGTTCGACACCAACGGCCACGATGCGCCGGCTGTTCTCGAAACTCTCGACCAGCAGGTTCTGCATCATGTCCGGTGCCGTATCGGCCCAGGTGGCGCCGGAATAATAGGTCATGCGGTTGGCATTCTCGCCCAGCATGATGCGCGGCGTGTCGATGGCGGCATTGGCCAGCGGCGTTTCGACCAGCAATTGCCACGGCGCGCGCGCCAGACCGGCGGTGAATTCCCGCGCAGGCGTCAGCACAAAAATCTTCTGCGCCTTGCCGCCGGTCAACAGCGACGCGGGCGAGCAGGCGGCAAGCGGCAGGGCGGACCCGATCGCCAGCAACTGGCGACGGGTCAGGGGCTTGGGAACGGTCATTCCGCTTTCACTCCGCTGTTGCCGCCGAACAGAAGGTCGGTCGGATCGCGTTCCAGCCGGCGCGATACACGGCTGAGATTGTTGGTCAGGTCCTGCAGATGGATCAGCAGCTGCGACAGATCGTAAAGACCGGTGGCCGTGAAATCCCGGATCGGCTCCCGGTTCTCCTCGATCATCCCGGCCAGCGACGCCGACAGCTTGTTGATTTCCTTGCTGGTCTTAGCCAGTTCGGCCGTAATCACGGTCGTGTCGCGACCCACCTTGCCCACCGTGTCATTGGCGGTGGTCATCAGCACTTCCGCCTGCCGGCTCAGCGTATCGGCGTGTTGGCGCAGATCGACGATCAGCAGGTTGGCGTTGCGCATCGTGTCATTGGCATTGCCCGATGCCTGGGCCAGATTGGCCAGCAGGGTGCCGATGGATTTCTGGTTGTCGTCGTTCAGCAGTTGGGTCAGGCGCTCGGAAATCTTCATCAGATTGTCCAGCACTTCCGGCGCCTTCGACAGCACGGCGGCGATGGAACTGGTGCGCGACGGGATGACGGGGATACCGCTCACCTTCTCGCGCAGCAGTGGTGCTTCCTTGCTGCCGCCTGCGATCTCCACATAGACGCCGCCCGTCACGCCCACCGGCTCCAGCGAGGCGATGGCGTCGGTCTTGATGGGCGTATCCTCCGGCACCTCGATGGTCAGCCGCACTTCCTCGACATTTTCCGGATTGATGCGGATATCGGTGACGGTGCCGACATTGACGCCGCGATAGCGGACGGGCCCGCCCTCCACCAGCCCCGTCACGGTCCCGGTGACCATGATGTAATAGGGCTGGATGGCCTTGTCGAACTGCACCTTGGCCAGCCAGATGACAAAAACGAATCCCGCCGCGGCCAGTGCCAGGACGAAGGCACCGACAGCCGTGTAGTTGGCCCGTGTTTCCATGCCCTAACTCCCTTTCGCCGCACTGGCCGCCCGACCGCGGGGCCCGTGGAAATAGTCGCGGATCCAGGGATGGTCCTGGCGCAACAGGTCGTCAATCGTACCGATCACCAGCTTCTTGTCCACCAGGACAGCGATGCGGTCGCAGATGGCATATAGACTGTCCAGGTCATGGGTCACCATGAAAACCGTCAGACCCAGGCTTTTCTGCAAGGACCCGATCAGGTCATCGAAGGCCGCCGCCCCGATCGGGTCCAGCCCCGCCGTCGGTTCATCCAGGAACAGGATTTCCGGATCCATGGCCAGGGCGCGCGCCAGACCGGCCCGCTTGCGCATGCCACCCGACAGCTGCGACGGGTATTTGGCGCCCGCATCGGGGGGCAGGCCGACAATGGCCACCTTGACCCGCGCAATCTCATCGATCAGGTCGGCCGGCAGGTTGGTATGTTCCTTCAGCGGCACCTTGATGTTTTCCAGCACCGTCAGGGAACTGAACAAGGCCCCGTCCTGGAACAGCATGCCCCAGCGGGCCTGCAGGGCCAGTCTTTCCTGTTCCGACAGGCTGGCCGTGTCCTTGCCCAGCACCTGGATCGTGCCGGCGGACGGGTCCATCAGGCCCACGATCTCGCGCAGCAGCACGGATTTGCCGGTACCGGACCCGCCGACCAGACCGATGACTTCCCCTTTCCGGACATCCAGATCGACGCCATCATGCACGATCTGCGCACCGAAGCGTGTCTTCAGACCCCGGACGGAGATGACGGGCGCCGCCATGTCAGATCCCGATATAGGAGAAGAGGATGGAAAAGGCGGCATCCAGAACGATCACCAGGAAGATGGAGACAACAACGGAACGGGTGGTCAGCAGGCCGACACTTTCGGCACTGCCGCTGACGCGCAACCCTTCGTAACAGCCGACCAGCGCGATGACGGCGGCAAAGATCGGGGCCTTCACCAGACCGACAAACAGAGTCGTCGTGCTGACGGCGATCTGCAATTGCCGCGCAAACTGGCCGAAATTGATGTCGAGATAGACATAGGCCATGACCGCACCGCCGGCCAGCGCCACGATATTGGCGAAGAACCCGACCAGCGGCAGCGCGATGATCAGCGCCAGCATGCGCGGCAAGACCAGCATTTCCAGCGGATCCAGGCCCAGCGTGCGCATGGCATCCACTTCCTGGTTCACCTTCATGGTCCCGATCTGGGCGGTAAAGGCGGAACCGGAACGGCCGGCGACGATGATGGAGGTCATCAGGATGCCGATCTCCCGCAGGACACCAATGCCCAACAGGTTGACGACGTAAATTTCGGCTCCGAAACGACGCAGCTGATCCGCACCCTGGTATGCCAGAACGATGCCGATCAGGAAAGAAAGCAGGCCGACAATGGGCAGAGCGTTCAGTCCGACCTGCTCCAGATGGAAAAACAAGGGCTTCAGGCGGATGCGGCGGGGGTCGCGCAGCAGGCGCAGCGCCGTGACCGTCACCAGCCCCAGAAAGTTCAGCATGGACAGGGCTTCATGCCAGATGCCGATCGTTGCGCGACCGATCCGATCGACAAAGGGAAAAGCCGGCCCTTTTTCAACGGGCGTCCGTTGGGATGACGCCACGCCCGCGGCCGCCCGCTGCACGTCCTTCAACAGGGCGCACAGATCGGCCCGTGCGCCGACCACGGCCACGACATGCCCCTGCTCCCGCAACCGGCGGATCAGCCGGTCCAGCAGCAGGGCGCCCGCCGTGTCCATTGCGGTCAGACCCGAAAGATCAAGACAGACGGGCACGCCCTGGCGGTCGGGGCCGCGGTTGTGCAACTGCGGCCCGAGCCGTTCGGCGGACGCGATATCCCAGCGACCGGCCGCGGCCAGGACAAACTGGTTTTCTTCCCACGCGGATGTGATGGTTCCGGTCTGCACGTTCCTGGCCCATGGTGCGCCGCATCGAAAGG
>JAIXTS010000123.1 GCA_027483805.1 Azospirillum sp.
CGATCAGCACGGCCACACCCGTCAGCCGGGCCTTAGAGAGAGAAGATGAGTTGTTCATAGCTCACACCCCGGTCGCGCAGCAGGCCCATCAACATTGCTTCACTGGCCGCCATGCCTTCACGGATGCGGCTGTGTTTGGCCTCTTCGGCCAGCAATTGTTTGTAGAGGGGGCTGATGATGTCGTTGACGATACGCTTGTCCGCCGTCCGCCGGCTGGAATGATAACCGATGATATTGCCGCCCGTGTCGCGCGACGGGGTGACATGGGCGAAAACCCAATAATGGTCCCCATTCACCGCCCGGTTCAGCACATAGGCAAAAATTTCGTTACCGGTGCCCAGCGTGTCCCACAGAAGCTTGAACACCACACGCGGCATATCGGGATGGCGGATCAGATTGTGCGGCTGGCCCAGCGCCTGTCCCTCCGTCAGGGCCGCCACGCGCAGGAAAGTGCGGTTGGCATAGGTGATGCGGCCACCCTTGTCGGTTTTGGTCACAATGATCTCGTCATCATGGAAGGGGCGTTCCGCCCCGGTCAGGAACGACCGGGCCTTTCCCGGCGGCGCGTCGGTGACAGTCATGACGTTTCCATCCTTCTGCATCTGCCCGTGGGCAGTCTGCCATTTACATGCCTGAATGGTTCCTTGGCCGCATTGATCCAGATCAGACCCTGCACCGGCCGTCACTGCCGGAAGGTTAGCTTGACCTGCCGTCAAAAGCGGCAAACATGGATGGAGGCAGCGCCTGCACCGATGAACGGCTGCGAAGGGAGGCAAGGGCAATGCGCAGATTCATGGCATCCGTCCTGAAATCGCTGTTCGGCGACGGCGATCAACCGGTCGCCCCCCTGCCACGCCCGCAGTTCCGCCGGCCCGAGCCGGCCCCGGCAGCCGCTCCGGTGCCCCCCGACATGTCCGCGGGACATGACCATGGGCTGGCCGTGCGCCTGCGCCGCATCTTCGATGGCCGCGACCCGACCCAGGCCGGCAGCATCCATCTTCTGGGCCTTGACAGCCTCCATGAAAAGCTGGGCCCGCGCTGGCCGGAGGTGGCGGCACGCGTCCATGCGCTGACGGGTAAGCTGCTGGACCAGCATCTGTCGGCGCAGGATGCCTGGTTCCGTCATGGCGATGAGTCCTATGTGGTGGTGTTTGCCTCTATGGGGCCGGAACAGGCCCGCCTGGTCTGTGCCAAGGTGATGGAGGAATTGCAGCTGATGCTGCTGGGCCATGCCGATACCGACAGCATTACCGTGCGCACCATGGTGCATGAGATCGGGTCGGATGTGATGATGGTGCCGGCCAGCCTGACGCAGATGCTGGACGCGGCCCAGGGGCATGTGCGGTCGGCAGGGGGGGGGCAGGGACCTGTTATGGTGCGGCCCATGGGCGGTCGGACGCCGCTGATGGTGCGCGCCGGTCCCCCGCAGGTGCGCTACCGCCCTGTCTGGGATGTGCAGAAGCAGGTCCTGTCGCTTTATATGGCCCGCAGCTTCCGGGAACGGGAAGGTCGAACCCCGCTCTGGGGTTATGATTGCCTGGATGACCCGGAGGATGTGGCGAGCATTCTGGAACTGGACCTGCATGTGGCCCGCGATGCGCTGGAGACGGCGCTGGAGCTGTACGACAACCGGTTCCGCTTCTTCCTGTCCTTGCCGCTGCATTTTGAAAGCCTGGCGGCGACGACCCGCCGGCAGGAGGTGATGGCAACCGTGCGGTCCATCCCGCGCCATCTTCTGCCCTTCATGACCTATCACCTGTATGGTGTGCCGGCCGGTGTGCCCAGCGGGCGCCTGTCAGAACTGGTTTCTGCGCTGAAGCCGTTCGGACGCACCGTGATGCTGGAACAGACAACCCTGGGCATGAGCCTGGCGGCGGCGGAAACGGCCGGGGTGCGTGTGGTGAACATGACCCTGCCCTATGATGCGTCGGTGGAACGCTGGCGCCCGGAAATCGCCCGGCTTGTGACCAATGCCGGCCGTCACCGCCTGCTGCCCGCCCTGGAGGGGGTCGGCAGTCTGGAGATGGAGGATCTGTGCGAGGAGGCGGGTGTCCGTTTCCTTTCCGGCGACCTGATCGGTGAATGGGTGGATGTGCCCGAACATGTTGTCCGCCGGTCCCGGACCGATTTCCAGCGTCAGAGCGTCAATCTCCGCTCCCCGCCGGGGGACTGATGCCGGCGGCATGAAATCTTGACCGTTGCTCACTCTTTCCTGCCCTCAATCGCCGGCGCCCCTATCCATGGGCTTGGCTACGCGCCACGGGGCGCGCGGCGGCGGTCGCCGTCGTACAGACGGTCAAGAATTTTGACCGTCGGTATGATACAAGCGGCTGGAAAGCTTGACCACTGGCACGACTGATCAGTCGGCCGCGCGGTTCGAGAGTTTCGTGATGACATGGCGGCCCATCAACAGGGCTGCTTCGCACAGGGCGGGCATATCGGCGGCCAGGCGGCCGCACTCTCCGGCATCGCCGTCGCTGGCGGCGTTCATCAGGGCGCGCGACTGACGCGACAGGGCCATGAAACCCAGATTGCCGGAAGCCGACACCAGGGAATGGGCTTCACGCTCCACCTGTGCCAGATCATCACCGGCCGCCAGGATCGCATCCACGCGGGTACGGAATGAAGTCAGGGCGTCGTTCAATAATTGTATGCCGACATCGTCGCCCACCACCATCAACAGGTTATCCAGCACGTCCTGTTCCAGTGCCGGGTCGGCCGATGCCGACGGCGTAAGGGGAACGGCCGGAGCTTCATTACGGGTCAGACGGAACCCGGCAATATCGGCGATGGCCTGATTGAGCGCCTGCGGTGTCACTGGTTTCGCCACATGGCCATTCATGCCGGCCTCCAGACAGGCCTCCCGCTCCTCCCGAAGTACGTTGGCGGTCAGGGCCAGGATGGGCAGTGTCTGGCCGGCCTGACGGATGCGGCGTGTCGCCTCCATCCCATCCATGACCGGCATCTGCACATCCATCAGCACCAGATCCAGGCTGGATTCCTCACGCGCTATCGTGCTGACGGCGTCGGCCCCGTTTTCCACCACCGTAACGCGATGGCCCGCCTTTTCCAGGATGGTGCGCACCAGCATCTGATTGGCGAACACATCCTCTGCCAGCAGGATCGACAGCGGCCGGTAGGAGGGCAGGGCTGTCGCTGCTGCCACCCCGTCGGTGTCGGGCGGCGGGGCGCTGGTGACGGCCAGGGGCAGTGTCACCTCAAACCGGCTGCCGGCCCCGGGTTGGCTGATCACCGCGATCTGGCCCTGCATGGCTTCCACCAGACGTTTGGTGATGGCCAGACCCAGGCCGGTGCCGCCGAAACGGCGGGTGACGGACGCGTCCAGCTGGCTGAACGGCATGAACAGGTGTTTCTGCCGGTCGGCGGGGATGCCCATGCCGGTATCGATCACGGTCAGGCGCAGCTGCACGCCCGTGCGCACCACTGACAGGACAACGCTGCCGTTGTTGGTGAATTTTACGGCATTGGACAGCAGGTTCAGCAGCACCTGGCGCAGCCGCGTCGCGTCCCCCAGCACCCATTCGGGCAGGTCGGACGATATCTCCGTGCGCAATGCCAGCCCCTTGTCGCCCGCGCGCGGGGCCAGCAGGGCCATGCAGCTTTCCGCCAGTTGGGCCGGGTTCAGCGGCCCCATGTCCAGTTCCAGGCGCCCGGCCTCGATCTTTGACAGATCCAGCACGTCATCCACGATGGAGACCAGGGTGCGCGACGCCTCCATCTGCAAGGACAGCCATTTCTCCCGCTCCGCTACGGGGGCCCTTTCGTCGCGCAGCAGGTCGGCAAAGCCGATGATGGCATTCAGCGGCGTGCGGATTTCATGGCTCATATTGGCCAGGAAGGCGCTCTTGGCGCGCTCGGCCGCTTCGGCCTGCCCCTTGGCGTTGGACAAGGCCTCCACCTTGCCGGCCAATTCGGCGTACAGCGTCTGCAACTGTTCGGCCATACGGTTGACGCCCGTCGCCAGCACGGCGAATTCGTCGCGTCCCGACACGGTCAGGCGGTGGTCCAGCTTACCCTGTCCGATGGCGGCCATGCCGGCCGCGATTCGGTTCAGACCGCGCAGCACCCGCCGGCTGGCCGCCGTCGCCAGCGCCACCGTGATGGCCAGCAGCAGCAGGGGCAAAACCTGCAGCACCATCAGCAGCCGTCCCCAGGCACTTACCCGCTCATTGGCGTGGGCTGCCAGCCGGTCGGCATCGGATGCCATCACATTATAGCGCAGCAGCAAGGTGTCCTGGGCCACACTGGCCGCTTCCGGCGCGGTGCGCGACTGGGTCAGGCGCACCATTCCATCCATCATCAGGGCATTATCGGCCGACAGCCGCCGCAGCAGGGCCTGATCAACCGGGTCATTGCCCATGTCGCCCATCCGCGCCAGTTCGGCCGACAGCTTCTCGTGGGAGCGGTGCCACTGGTAAAGGGCGCGCTCGCTGCCGGTATCGCGGTATTCATGGACCAGCAGGCTCAACTCGAACACGGCGCGTACCAGGGCCTGGGATTCCGTCACACGCGCCGTGGACCGGCCCATCCATTCCCAGGACCAGAGCGCGGACGCCGTGGAGATCAGGAAGGCGACCGCCGCGAAGACCAGGGCTGTGGTGATTCGCGTGCGGATATTCATCAGCTCAGTCCAGCACCGTGACACGTGTCGGATCGACTTCCCGCAGAACATCGCGCTGCAAGTAGCCCAGCATCTCCGGGCCGGGGCTGCCGCCGGCCCGCCGGAGATGTCCCTCCAGCGACAGCAGCAGCGCCTGATCCAGACGCAGGGTGAAACCATAACTCTCCCAGTGGCTGCGGACCAGTGCCTCGTCGAGTCCGGTTCCCGCCGCCACGATGGGGATGGCGTTTTCGCGATCCTTCAGGATCGACCATTCGGCCGCCAGCAAGGCGCGTTCGAAGCGGACCAGGGCGTCGCGCCGGGTTTCCACCACGTCGCGGCGGGTGGACAATATCCAGCTGCCTGTATAGAGGCCGGGCATGGTCAGCAGGTCCAGCCCCTGGGGAAACAGGGCCGCCCCGCCGACGCGGACGGTGGTCCAGACGGAGGCGGCATCAATTTTCCCGTCGGCCATGGCCTGCATGATATGGGCGCTTTCGACGGGGACAAGCGTGACCTGCCCCGTCAACCCGGACTGCATGACCAGCAGATCCAGGAAGTGCTGGGAATTGGTGTCGGGGGAGAAGCCAATGCGTTTACCGGCCAGCGCCGCCGGGGTGGTCAGGCCGCTGCCACCGGGCGAGGCGATGACGATGTCGCGGTCGGAGGTCTGGACCGTGGACAAGATCCGGATCGGTTTGCCGGCCATCATGGCGCCGGATGCCGGAACGTCGGAAGACAGTGCCAGGTCCACCCGGTTGTCCAGCAGCGCCTCCATCGCCACCCGGCCATCGGCGACGCGCAGCAACTCCACGCTCAGCCCCTGGTCGGCGAAATGCCCCTCCGCCTGCGCCACAAAAACCAGGGCCGACATCATCTGCCGGCTTTCCGCAATCACAAGATGGTGTGTGACGCCCTGGCCACGCAACAGGACCAGCCCGCCGGCGGCCAAGCCTACCACCAGTAGCGACGCCAACAAGAGTTTCCAGGAACGCCAGACGATCATGCCCGCACCAGATTCCCGTTCCAGGCGCCATCGCGCCATTAATCACGCGTGCATAACCTAACAGGCCATCAAGCCGGTGACCGCAGGGCGAAACCTATCCTTTTGGTCAGGCGGGGCAGGTTGATGAGGTGGGGCAGGGCCAGAAAAGCCGAAGGGCCGGTCCCTGACGGGTACCGGCCCTTTTCGGTTTGGAACGGATGGTGGGCGCGACAGGGATTGAACCTGTGACCCCTACCATGTCAAGGTAGTGCTCTCCCGCTGAGCTACGCGCCCATCCGTCCTATCGCCCCGTCTTTCCTGTCGTCTGCGGCGTCGTTTCCGTCGCCGCCGTCGGCAGCGCCGTCGGGGTGGGCGTGCTTATAGCGACCTCATTCGGGCATTGCAACACCCTGTTTTCAGAAATTTGTCGTTTTTTTCGGGAAGCCTTCCGTTCGGCTGGCGGGGCCCCTCACAATTCGATACATCTTTCAGCCATGAGCAGCCTGGACCCCGCCCTTTCCCGCGACAAGGCGGCCGGTCGTCCCTTGGACGTCGGCACGGGTGGTGGTGTCTTCCGCATATCGCGGCCGCCGCAGCAATTGTTGCCCGTGGTCATGGCTTCGCCGCATAGCGGGCGCGACTATCCGGAAAGCTTCGTGTCCCGTTCGCGGCTGGAGGCCAAGGCCCTGCGCCGGTCGGAGGATTGTTTCGTCGACGAGATTTTCAGGCCCGCTGTCGATCTGGGCGCGCCGCTGCTGGAGGCGCTGTTTCCCCGTGCCTATCTGGACCCCAACCGCGAGCCGTTCGAATTCGATCCCGCCATGTTCGAGGGGGCGCTGCCCTCTTATGTGAACAGCCGCAGCCCGCGGGTGGCGGCGGGGCTGGGTACCATTCCCCGCGTTGTGGCCAATGGGGAGGAGATCTACCGCCAGCGCCTGCGGTTTGCCGAGGCGGTGGAGCGGGTGGATCGCTGCTATTACCCCTATCACGCCGCCCTGCGCAGCCTGATTGACCATACCAGAGCGATTTTCGGCTACTGCATCCTGATCGATTGTCATTCGATGCCATCGATTGACCTGCCGCCGGAGGCGGCTGCCAGCGGTGCCCTGGATATGGTGTTGGGCGATTGTTTCGCCAGTGCCTGTGCACCACCGGTGACCCAGGCGGCGGAAGCCACGCTGACCGATCTGGGCTATGTCGTGGGCCGTAACGCGCCTTATGCCGGCGGTTACACCACGCGCCATTACGGGCGGCCCGCCGACGGGGTGCATGCCTTGCAGATCGAGTTGAACCGATCGCTTTATATGGACGAGATCGCCCTGGCGCGCCGCCCCTATCTTGAAACGCTGGCCGGCCATATGTGCCGGCTGGTTTCCTGCCTGGCCGCCCTGTCGGCGGAGTCGTTGGGTCCACGCAACCGTTGACCGGGAGAAGGGGTGGATGCTGATTAGGACCGCCTGCGCCAGTGACGCTACCGCCATCGCCACCATCTATGCCCCGCATGTCAGCGAGGGGACGGCCAGCTATGAAACCGTGCCGCCCGATGGTGGCGAGATGGCGTTGCGTATGGCGGCCATCCAGGCGCAGGGCTTTCCCTATCTGGTGGCGGAACGCGGTGGCGTGATTCTCGGCTTTGCCTATGGCAGCGCCTTTCGTACCCGTCCCGGCTATCGTTTCACGGTGGAGAATTCCATCTATGTGGCGCCACAGGCGCAAGGCGCCGGGGTGGGCCGCGCGTTGCTGAAGGCCCTGATCGACCAATGCACCCGTGCCGGGTTCCGCCGCATGCTTGCCGTCATCGGTGATGGCAGCAATGAGGGATCGGTGGGATTGCACCGCGCCCTGGGTTTCGAACTGGCAGGCACCGTGCCGGGGCTGGGTGTCAAGCATGGGCGCTGGCTGGATTGGGTGCTGATGGTCCGCCCGCTGGGTGATCCCGACGGCCCGCCGCCGGGGCCAGATGAACATCCGGGCGTCCCGCCGGCGATGTGATGCGTTTCACATGATTCGTTGCCGGAGCCGTTCGTGGACCCTGTCTGCCAGTTGGCCCGTATCGTCCAGCGGCTGATATTCCCATTGTTCCAACTGTCCGCGGAAGGGCCGAGTGATGCCGGCGTCACGCAGAAGGTCGTGAAAACGCTGGAATTTCGGGGCATTGCCGGGCAGGTCGATAATGTGGACCGGTTTGCCGGTGCTGGCCGCCTCCGACACCATGGCAACGCTGTCGGACGTGACGATCAGGGTGTCGGCCAGGGCCAGCATGCCGAAATAGGGGTTGGGGCCGGTCCCATTCCAGATGAAGACGGGAAGACCGGCCAGCGCCTGCCTCAAGATACGCTCATTCTCCGCGCCGGTGCGGCGCGACGTGGTGATCAGCATGCCGACCCCCTGATCCTGCACCAGGGCAGCCAATTGTGCCGCCACCCCCGCCATCAGATCGGGGGTGAGGCGGCAGAAACGGTTGGAGCCGCCAATCATGACGGCAACCAGCGGCCGGGCGAGGCCCGCCGCCAGCGGCGCCCATTCCACGGCCGCGTCAGCCAACTTTTCCGGGGTCACCCGATGAATGGCGCCGATGCTTTCCACAAGGTTGGACCCCGATTTGCCGTCATGGCGGGGCAGGGAGATCAGATCGAACCGGTCGAACGGCACCCCCGGATTCTGAATATGCACCCGCACGGTGCGCGGTGACCGCCGCCCGATGGCGATGGACAGGGCCACCGCCTGCCGCCCCGAACTGATCAGCAGGTCGGGCCAGGGCGGATCCAGGCGGTCGGACGTCGCAGTCAGCGCCCAGCCGATGCCGGGCAGCGGCAGATAGGGTGTTGTCTGCCGCCAGGGGCTGCGCAGCGCCACCCGCTTCACGCTCGGGCTCAGACCCAGTGCCTCTGCCAGACCCAGGCAGGGGTTCTCGATTCCCGCCCTTCCGTCGGAGACAACCCAGCAACGGGGCGATTTGTTGTCTGCATACGTATGCGGAGACTTGTCCCCAGGAAATTTTGTGTCGCGATCCGGGTCGCCCTTGCGACTTGAGCCGTGCCGTGTAATATCCTTGCTCAAATCAAGAACTCCTGGAGTTAAAAAATCACCATGCGGCGGGTCAAACTCGACCGAATTGATCGGCGCATCCTGCGCGACCTGCAGGCG